>CANKHJ010000086.1 GCA_947481635.1 Bradyrhizobiaceae bacterium | reverse complement strand
CCATGCTGAGCAGCCATGGCCGCGGCAACGCCGTCGCGCGCGGCGTTGCCGATGGAATACCAGCGGGACGTGGTGACCCCGCTTGGCTGACCGACCCCCGGCGCCGAGAAGGTCAGCGCCATGGCGAGCGCATGGGCCGTCTGTTCCTCGCTCAACCCCCAGAGCCGCGCCCCAACCGCGGCAATTCCGATCGGCGTCGCCCAAAGGGTCGGCCAGATGCCGCGATAGAGTACCGATGGTCCATCGATCGCTGCGCCAAGTCGCGCCATCACCTCATAACCGACAGCGATCGCGGCCGCGAAGGCTTGCGCATCAGCGTCCTTCTCCACCGCGATACCGAGCGTCAGCGCAGCCGGAATGACGATCGCGCCGGGCGTCGTCATCGAGGCGAGATGGATATCGTCGATCTCGGACAGCCGTGCGACGGCACAATTCGTCATCACGTCGGTCAAAATACTCTGCGCGGCCCCGGATTGCGCCCGCATCTGGCGCCGGAAACTGAGCAGCGCCTTCCCCTCGGCGCTATGGGCGCCGGCGATCCAGGCGCCGATCGTGTCGATGACGTGCAGCGTGACCGCCGCGTGCACTTTGGTATCGACGTCGTTTGCGCCGTGGACGTAAGCCGCCAGCGACTGAAGCGTTGTCTTGCTGTCCATCAGGTCCCGCCCGCCCTCAGGCCACCCCGGCGCGCGCGCCGGGCTGGGTCTGGCCGCGAATCTCGCGCAACACGCGGCTGCGGACCTGACGCAGATGCGCGGTGATCGCGTCGCTGGCGCGCACGCCATCACGCGCCGCGATGAAACCGTAAATCCGCTTGTGTTTCGCCAGCACGCGCCGCGCCAGATCCGGCTCGGTCTGCGGCGCATAGGCCTCGTAGAGAACCTCGATCAGCGCTTGGGCATAGGCGATCAGCGCGCGGTTATGCGACGCATCGACCACCTTGAGATGGAAACGCAGGCCACCCGCCGTGAACGCGTCGCGATCCTCGATCTTGTCCTCAAGGTCGCGCAGCAGGGCACGCATCTCGGCAAGGTCCTCGTCGGTCGCGTTGATGGCGGCGAGCGCCGCGGCAGCGCTTTCGACGGCGATTTCAGCTTCGAATAATTCCTCGGCTTCGATGCCGACCAGTTTGAATTGCACCGCCAATGCGTCGGCAAAGCGGCTCGGATTGCCGGCCGCGATCCGCGCACCGCCATTGGCGCCCATCTTGATTTCGACGATACCGAGCGCCTGCAAGGCCTTGAATGCATCGCGGACCGGAACACGGCTGACGCCGAAACGCCGCGCGAGGTCGGTTTCGGAGCCGAGCATATCGCCCGACTTCAGCTCGCCGCGAAACAATGCGGAACGGACCTGATCGACGATCAGGCTCGATGCCGATGAACGCACCGGCTGCTTGCGCGGCCGGCGCTCGGAGTCCTTTGGCAGCGGCATGAAGATGTCCTGGGCGTTCCCCGATGGCCGCATCTGTGGCTGGCTTGACGTTTTTATAACTGTAATACAGATTGAAGGCAACAACAGCCGGGGCGAACCCGCCGGCTCCTTGTCGGGAGGACGCCATGATGTCGCCGCTACAGCCGGCCGCCAAACGAACCCACACCGAAGCATCCGCAGCGTCAGGCGTGATGACCGGTGCGCGATATCTGGAGAGCCTGCGCGACGACCGTCAGGTCTGGCTGCATGGCGAGCGCGTCACCGACGTCACCACGCATCCGGCCTTTGCGGCCGTCGCCAGGACCTTCGCTGATCTCTATGACTTGCAGCATCGCGCGCCGACGCAGGACGTGATGACCTATCTCGACGAGGACGGGGTTCGTTCGTCGGTATCCTATATGCCGCCGCGCACGCCGGACGATCTGCTGCGCCGCCGCCGCAATACCGAGGTCTGGACCACCGAGAGCTTCGGCATGTTCGGCCGGCTGCCGGATTTCTGCGCCGGCATGATCGTCGGCATGTATGACGCGCGCAACGAGCTCAATGCGATGCATCCGGGTTTCGGCGACAATGCCGAGCGCTATCTCAAATTCGCACGCCAGAACGACTTGACGCTGTCGCATGGCCTGCACGATCCGCATATGGACAAGACGCTGCGGCCGCGCGCCGATCCCGATCGCTGCCTGCGCATCATCAAGGAGCGTGACGACGGCATCGTGGTGCGCGGCGCGCGCTTCGTAACGCTCGGCCCGCTCACCAACGAAGTGGTGGTGGCGCCGACCTATCAACTTGCCGACGACGAGGAAGAATTCGCGCTGTGGTTCGCCTGCCCGGTCAACCTGCCCGGCATCCGGATGATCTGCCGCGATCTGTTCAGCGCCCGGCCCGCCACCGCCGATCATCCGCTCTCGACCCGCTACGACGAGCAGGACGTGCTGATGATCTTCGAGGACGTGCTGATCCCGTGGGAGCGCGTGTTCCTGATGCGCGAGCCGAAACAGGCCAATGCGCTGTTCCGGTCGCGGGTGATGGCCTGGGCCGGCTATGCCAGCGCGTTGCAGGCGATCGCACGGCTTGAACTGATCATCGGCACCGCGCATCTGCTGGCGGAGACCGCCGGAATCGCCGGACGGCAGCACGTGGCGATCGAGCTCGGCGAACTCTGCTCCTATCAGGGCATGTTCCGCTCGATCCTGCGCGCAGCCGAGATCGATTGCGTCAAGACGCCAGGCGGACATTACCAGCTCGGCAACACCTCGCACATGCGCCCGCTGATCACGACCACGTCCAAGCGGATCATCAATATCCTCGAACATATCGGCACCAGCCAACCGGTGTTCACGCCGACCGCCGAGGACTTCGACGTCCCGGAACTCCGGCCGCTGCTCGATCTCTACGGACGCGGCAAGGGCGTCGACGCCTGGTACAAGCACAAGCTCGCGCGTCTCGCCTGGGAACTGACCGGCGACTCGTTCGGCGGACGCCAGCAGCTCTATGAGCGGTTGCATTCCGGCTCGCCGGAGGTGATCGTCGCGGGAGCCTATCTGCGTTACGATAAGAGCAAGGGCATCGAGATGGTGCATAAGCTGATCGGCGAATCGGGGACACCGAAGCCGCCGGTCCGGTAGGACGCCACAAGAGCCGGCGACGAACGACAAAACGCCAGGGAGGATCGGATGCTGGAGCGTGTGCCGAAGAAGCCGCTGCGCGAGTTGCCCGAGATCACGGTCGCCTCCGATACGCGCGATTACCTTGCTCGCGCCGCGCGCCAGGCGCGCGACACCGACGATTATGAATTGCTGGTGGATATCGACGCGCATCTCCAGGAAGGCGGCTTCTTCCACGAGATCATCGAGCTGATGGAGAACGACGTTCTCAAGCAGACCGCGCAATCGATGATGCGCCCCGGCTCATTGCCGCTGATCAACATGCAGCCGGGCATGAGCTTCCAGTCGCTCGCCGGCCGCGTGCCGCATCAGTCCGGACCGCAGGAAACGACGGAAGATCCGACCGTTGCCGGGCACCGTTTCGTGCAGATCGTGCGCCGGACCATCGACTCGATGGGGCTCGATTATCAGGTGATCTTCCCAACCGCGATGCTGCATCTCGGCATGAACCCGATGGAGGAGATTGAAGTTGAGCTGGCGCGCGCCTATTCGCGCTGGCTGGTCGAACGGATCCTGCCCGAGGACAAGCGCATCATCGCGCTGCTCTATCTGCCGTTCAACTCGCCGCTGGAATGCGAGAAGCTGGTGCGCGACTATGGCGACAAGCCGGGCATCGTCGGCTTCACCGTCTGCGCGGTGCGCCACAAGCCGGTGCATCACAATCAATACATGCGGCTCTATTCGATGATCCAGGAGACCGGCAAGCCGCTGGTGTTCCATGCCGGGCCGCATTGGGATGATCCGTCCTTCGCGCAGCTCAATCGTTTCATCTCGATGCATGCGCTGTCCTTCGTGCATTACAACCTGATCCACATGACCAACTGGATCATCAATGCGCTGCCGGAGCGATTCCCGAAGCTGAAGGTCGCGTGGGTGGAAAGCGGTCTCGCCTGGGTGCCGTTCCTGATGCAGCGGCTCGACCATGAGGTGATGATGCGCCAGAGCGAGGCGCCCGGCCTCAAGCGGCTGCCGAGCGATTACATGCGCGAGATGTATTATTCGAGCCAGCCGCTGGAGCGCAACGACCTCGAAATGCTCGCGATGACGATGAAGAAGATCAACGCCGATACGCAATTGATGTTCGCGTCCGACTGGCCGCATTGGGACTTCGATCCGCCGAGTTCGATCACCACCCTGCCCTTCCTGAGCGAACAGGCGAAGCGCAACATCCTCGGCCTCAATGCCGCGCGGGTCTTCAACCTTCCGGTGAAACGGCTGCGTCCGCGCGCCCGCGACGTGATCGCCGCGCAGCAGGAGCGCGCCGCGCAATGACCGCCGCCTGCGTCAGCGAATTCGTCGGCATCGCCGCGCGGGACCGGACAACGCCCGCGGAGGGCGTTCTCACCGATGCCGAACTGGCCGATGTGATGACCGCCGCGGTCCGGCTCTATGCGGCGCGCGTTGAAGCACGCGACGCCTTTCCGCCGCCGCTCGATGCGACCCAGGTGACCGCCACCGACGTCGTGATCGCGGTGAGCGAGATGGTGCGCGTCGCTGACATCAACACGTTCGATCTGTCGATGTGGATGAGCCGTCCGCGCGGCGGACGCTAGCGAGGGACCATGTCTGAGATTCGCGTCTGTGCCGTATCCGATCTGGGCGATCCGGGCCGCAAGGTCGTCGATGTGAATGGCCAGGAGATCGGCATCTTCCGGCTCGGCGAAGAGGTCTTCGCGTATCTCAATTCCTGTCCGCATCTCGACGGTCCCGTCTGCCAGGGCAAGATCCTGCCATTGGCGCTGGAGGCGGTCGGCGAGGACCTGACCAGCAGCGGCCGCGTGTTCTCCAAGACGCAGATGAATGTCATCTGTCCGTGGCACGGATTTGAGTTCGACATCCGCACCGGCGAGCACCCCACCAACAAGCGGATCAAGCTTCGCAAGGTGAAGACCCAGGTCGTCGATGGGGAGATTTTCGTCGCCCCGCTGCGTCCGCGCGCGACGCCGCTTTAGTCGCTCGGAGCCGGCGCAGGCACCGCAGGGCCGCTGTCCCAATCGGAGACCAAAGAAAGATCAATTAATTCAGTAGCTTGCTGCGACGCAATGACGATTTTAAAAGATGATATCTTTACTACCTTATGGCCCGGCGCTAACGTCCGGTCATGGGCATCGACCTTCCACATGAGCCGAGCGCAGGCCGCTTCTACTTGGCGGGCCGCGCATCGTCGCTGTCCGCCCAGATCGTCGCTGATGTCCGCGACGCGCTGTTCAGCAAGAAGCTCAAGCCCGGCGATCTGATCGGCACCGAGAAGGACCTGGCGGCGCGCTTCGGCGTCAGCCGCATCGTGGCGCGTGACGCGCTGCGCACGCTCGAGGCGCTCGGCATCGCTGAAATCAAGATGGGCAAAGGCGGCGGCGCGCGCGTCGCGCGCGGCAACCCGCGCCTGTTTGCCGAAGCGCTCGCCGTGCAGCTCGACCTCACCGGCGTGAGGGCCTCCGAAGTGCTCGACGCGCAACGCGCGATCGAGTGCATGGCGGCGGAACTCGCCGCGGAACATGCCACGCCCGCGGATCATGCCCGGTTGCACCGGCTGCTGGCGGAGTCCGAGGCCAGCATCAACGACGCCACGGCCTATACGCGGCTGTCGCGCGAATTCCATATGGCGGTGACCGAGGCCTCGCATAACCGGGTCCTCGTGGTGCAATTCATCTCGCTCACCCACGTCTCATGGCCGTCGCAGAATCCGACGCTGACGCCAGCGGTCTCTCAGCGCGTGCTCGATGTGCACAGGGAGCTCGCGGCGCTGATCGAGATGCGCGACGGCGCCGGCGCACGCCGGCTGATGGACGACCACGTCAAGATGATCCGCGCCCGGCGCGTTGCCGAGCGTGATCAGCCTGATCACTTCCACGCTCAACCCGACTGCTGTTAACAAACCGACACAAGGAGGACGCCATGACTTTCGTGATCGAACCGCACTTCCGGCTTCAGGAATGGGTCGCCGAGGAGAAGGGATATTTCAAAGAAGAAGGCCTCGACTACATCTTCCAGGAAAAGGTGCAGTCGACCGACGGCAAGATCCACGACCAGGGCGGCGCGAAGAAGGGCGCCTATCAGTCGATCGAAGCCGGTCGCAAGTCCGACGTGAATTGCGCCTGCCACTGGACCGTCAGCGTCGCGGCCTCGAACGGCCACGGCAAGCTGTGGGGCGATATCTATTCGGTGACACCGGCCGCGGTGTTCGTGCCGAAGGATTCACCGGTGATGAAACCGGAAGACCTCGCCGGCGTGCCGATCTCGGTCGGCTACCAGTCCGGCAGCCACTATTCGACCATCCAGGCGCTCGAGCAGTATCTGCCGACCGACAAGATCAACCTGTCGTTCAGCGAGGGCCTGCTGTTCACCCGCCTCGACAACCTGCTCGAAGGCCGATCGCAGGCCTCCACGCTGTTCAGCGGCCCCTACTACATGGCCGAACAGCTCGGCTTCCGGAAGATCATCGACGCGACCTTCATGATCGCGGCGTCGCTGGTCGGCAACCCGAATCCGGAAGACCTGAAGAAATTCTACCGCGCGCTGCAGCGCGCGCAACGCGACATTGACGTCCGCCCGGACCGCTACCTGCATTACTACAAGAAGGAATTCCCGGTGCGTTACCATGAGCTCATGGACACCCGCCGCTGGGGACCCGGCGAGCGCATCGTGTTCGAGCCCTATACCGAACAGGTGTTCTCCGAGTCACGCGACTGGATCGCCGACCGCGAGATCTTCGACGGCGGCAAGAAGACCATGGGCACCGACAGCTACAAGGACGCCGTCGTCCGCATCATGTGATCGGTCGAGACGATGGGTTGAATCGAAACGCCGCGGGCTTCCCCGCGGCGTTTTGTTTTGCACCATTTAATCCGTCACCCTGAGGTGCTCGGCGCCTTCGCCGAGCCTCGAAGGGCGACGGCCCGAATGTTGCTACCGTGTGCCGGTTGCTACAGAGTGCCCGCTCATCCTTCGAGGCTCGCAAGTGCTCGCACCTCAGGATGACGGCGATAGAGAGTGAGCTCAGCGTGAGAGCGTGATGGCGGCAACTACCGCCAAAGCCGCTTGCTGGCCAACTCCGCGCCTTGCCGCAACGCATCGAACTTGGCCCAGACGATGCTCTCATGAATTTCGTCCGCGCCGGCAAATGTCGCGAAACCGCAATCGGTACCGGCGATCACGTTCTCGCGCCCGACGATATTGGCGAAGCGCATGATCCGCTCGGCCACCAGTTCGGGATGCTCCACCACCAGCGAGGAATGCGTCACCACGCCCGGGATCAGAACCGCGCCCTCCGGCGGCTTCATCGCTTCGAACACGTGATATTCGTGCTCGTGGCGCGCGTTCGCCGCCTCGAACGAGAAGCCGCCCGCCTTGATCTTGAAGATGATGTCCAGCATGTGCCGCAGTTCCATGTCGTGAACGCGCGGCCCCATGTTGATGCCATAGCAGGTGTGATAGCGCACCTTCTCGGCCGGGATGCCGCGCAACGCATGATTCAGCGCCTCGACGCGCGGCTCCGCCCAGCGGCGGCATTCCTCGATCGAGGCATTGGGCTGGACCATATAATAGGTCACGAGGCGCGGGTCGTCGATCTGAACCAGGAAGCCGGCATCGACGATCGCCTGATACTCGACATGCATCGCATCGGCGATGGCGAAGAGATACTCTTCGTCGTTCTTGTAGTGGCGATTGACGTTCCAGTCCTCGATGTTCGAGGGCGAGATGCTCGGCACGAAGGCTTCGGAGACGCCGGCCGCATCCACCGCGGCACGCAGGTTGTCGAGATCGGTCTTGAGCTGCGCCTGTCCCCGATAGGTCATCGGCGCGGTGCAGGCCATCAATGGCTGGCCGGTGGACGCCGCCTTGGCCAGATCGATCTTATAGAATTCCGGAAATGTTTGAGACTCGCGCGAATTCAGCCATGGATTGATCCGCACGCCGCCGGCCAGCGATAGACCACCGAGCCGGTCCCACACATAACTGACGAAACTCGTCTTGCTGAACTCTCCGTCATCAACCACATCGACGCCGAGACCGGCCTGCTGGCGCACGATCTCGGCGACCGACTTGCGTAGCAGCGCGTCGAAAGCGGCCTGGTCCTTGAGTTCGCCACGTCCGCGCGCGCGGACCATCTCGAGCAGGTCGCGCGGGCGCGGCAGGCTGCCGACATGAGTGGTGATGATGCGTTCGGTGCTGCGCAACATGGTCTAGCCTCTTGTCGATAATTCCGGCTGTCCGAGAATCCGGCGGCCCAGAAGTCGGCTTTGGCCGTCCGTCGTGCGAGCTTAGGCCGGGACGGCCTTGTCGTCAGCCACCCGCAGGCCGATCAGGCTGTCGAGCACCGCGCTATTCGCGAGAAGGTCCTTCGAGCTGCCGCTATGCACGATCGTGCCGCGTTCGAGCACCACGACATCGCGCGTGAGCTTCAGCGCGATCAGCGCATTCTGCTCCGCGAGTATCACCGCGGTGCCCTCGTCCGAGATCATTTTGCGGATCGCCTCGGTCAATTCCTCGACCACGATCGGCGCAAGGCCTTCGAGCGGCTCGTCGAGCAGCAGCAGCGCGGGATTGGTCATCAGCGCACGGGCGATCGAGAGCATCTGCTGCTCGCCGCCCGAGAGCTGGTTGCCCATGTTGACCTTGCGCTCCTGCAGACGCGGGAACAGGCCGTAGACCGAAGCCAGATCCCAGCGGCCGGGCCGCGACGCGACGGTGAGATTCTCCTCGACCGTCAGCGACGGGAAAATCTCGCGCTCCTGCGCCACCCAGCCGATGCCCGCCAGCGCACGCCGATGCGGCGTCGCATGGGAGATATCGGTGCCACGCCACAGCACATTGCCGCGATGGAAGTTGGTGAAGCCGAGGATGGTGAGGAACAGCGTCGACTTGCCGACGCCGTTGCGCCCGAGCAGCGCGAGGGTGCCATTCTCCGGCACCTCGATCGAAACCCCGTCCAGCACGACCGAGTCGCCGTAGCCGGCGCGGACGTCGCGCAGCGTCAGCAAGGATTCAGGCATGGTGCGCGCTGCCCAGGTAAACTTCGTGGACGCGCTTGTCCGCCGAGATTTCCGCGGGTGCCCCTTCCACGAGGATGCCGCCGGACACCATCACGATGATCCGGCTCGCGAAGCGGAACACCACGTCCATATCGTGTTCGATGAACAGGATGCTGATGTCGGACGACAGGCCGGCAATCGCCGTGAACAATTCCTGGCTTTCGCCCTTCGGCACGCCCGCCGCCGGCTCGTCGAGCAGCAGCACATGCGGCTTGGTCGCCAAAGCGAGCGCGATCTCGAGCAGGCGCTGCTGACCATAAGCGAGCTGCCGCGTCGGCCGGTCGACATGGTCACCAAGACCGATCGACTTGAGAGTTTCGTAGGCCTCCTCGATCGAGGCGCCGTAACCCGGCAGGCCGCGCCACCACGTTCCCGCCTCGCCCTTGCGCTCGCAGACCACGAGCGTCACGGCCTCCAGCGGGCTGATATTCGGAAACAGCGTGTTGATCTGGAACGTGCGCACCAGCCCACGCTTGACGCGCTCGCTCGGCGGCAGGGTGGTGATGTCGGCCTCGTCGAGAAACACCTGGCCGCCGTCCGGCGCCAGCATGCCGGTGAGCAGGTTGATCAGCGTGGTCTTGCCCGCGCCATTCGGCCCGATCAGCGCGTAACGCGCCCCCTTCGGCAGATCGATCGAAATGTCGCGCGCAACGACGAGTTGCCCGAACTTCTTTTGCAGATTGCGCGTCGAGAGGACGGATGTGCTCACGACTTCTTCCTCCGCGACAGGAGGTGCGCGATGCCGCCGAGGATGCCGTTCGGCAGGAAGATGATCACCAGGATCAGCAGCAGGCCGAGCCAGAAATACCAATATTGCGGATTGTTGCTCGCAAGCTGGTCGCGCGCGACCAGGAAGATGATCGAGCCGATGATGCCGCCATAGAGCCGCCCGGCGCCGCCGAGGACCAGCATCACCAGCACCTCGGCCGAGCGCTGGAAGCTCAACGCATCGAGCGCGACAAATTGCGTGGTCTGCGCCAGCAGGCCGCCGGCGATGCCGGCGAAGGTCGCGGAAATCGTATAGACGATCTGCAATCGCTGCTTGCTCGGCGCGCCGATGGCCGGCATGCGGCGCGCGTTCTCGCGCATGCCGCGCAGCGACAGGCCGAAGGGCGAGTTGATGATGCGGCGGATCACCAGGAAGCAGAGGAACACCACGACCAGCGAATAGGCGTAAGCCGTGAAGCCGTAGAGGTCCCAGCGGAAAGTGCCGAACAACCGCCACATACGGACGCCTTGCAGCCCGTCATGGCCGCCGGTGATGTCGTGCGCTTGGTTACCGAACTCCTCGAATAGCAGACACAGTCCGATCGTGACCATGATCAGCGCGAAATGCGTGATGCGCACCATGATGAAGCTGATCAGATAGCCGAACAGCATCGCGACGAGACCGGCGAGCAGCAGGCCGGAGAGCGGCTCACCCCAGCCATACTTGGCGAGCAGTCCCGCGGTGTAGGCGCCGATGCCGAAATACACGGCATGGCCGAGCGACACGATGCCGCTATAGCCGACCAGAAGATCGAGCGAGAGCGCGAACAACGCCGCGATCGCGATCTGCGTGCAGAGCACGAGATAGGTCTCGGCCACGAAGAACGGCAGCAGCGCCGAGACCCAGAACACGGTCTCGAGCATGCGCCAGCGCACCTGCGCGCGCATCAGGTCCTGTGGGTTGTAGAGCGGGGTCGCGGTGTCGGTCACTACCGCCTCGCGAACACGCCGTTGGGGCGCCAGACGAGCAGCGCAACCATGACCAGATACAGCACGAAGCTGCCGACCTGCGGCGCGTAATATTTGCTGAAGATGTCGATGATGCCGAGCATCGCGGCGGTGAAGAAGGCGCCGCGGATCGAGGCAAGGCCGCCGACGGCGACGACGATCAGCATGAAGACGAGATACTTGAGCCCGAAATTCGGGTCTAGGCCGACGATCTCGATCGCCATCGCGCCGCCAAGGCCGGCGAGGCCGCTGCCGATGGCAAAGGTCAGCATGAAGATGCGGTCGACATTGAGCCCAAGGCCACGCGCCATGCGCTGGTTGTCGACGCAGGCGCGGATTTGCGCGCCGAACCGCGTGTAGTCGAGCCCGAGCACCACGACCGCCGTGATAATCAGCGCCGAGACGATGAGGAACAGGCGATAGGCGCCGAAGGAGAAGTCCCCGATGACGATGCGCTCGCGCATATAGGCCGGCAACTCGATCGGCTGCTGCGTCGTGCCGAAGATGAAGGCGGCCGCGGCGATCGAGACGAAGACGATGCCAATGGTCAGCAGTGACTGGTCCAGATCGGTGGCGCGGTAGAGCCGCCGGTAGAGCACGCGCTCAAGCACAACGCTCGCAACGGCGGCCCCTAGAAACGCGACAGGCAGGGTTGCCAGGAATGGCCACCCTGCCTTTTGCATCAACGTCACGGTGACATAGCCACCGATCATGGCGAAGGCGCCGTGAGCCAGGTTGACGAAATTCATCATCCCGAGCGTCACGGACAGCCCGATGGAAAGCACGAACAACAGCATGCCGTAGGCAAAGCCATCGAACAGCAAGCTGATTTGTCGTGCGATCACGGCACTCTCAGTTCAAAAAGCAGACTCAGTCGGAACGGATGGCCCGAATTACTTCTTCGAGGTGCCGTCCGGGTTGAGCTTGCCCTCAGCCTTGAGCTTGGCCTTGACCGGATCCTTGACGTTCTCGAGCTTGTCGAACTCGTTGTTGCCAAACGAACCGTCGGCCAGCTTCTCGACGCGGCGCAGATAGACCGTCTGCACCACATCGCGCGTCTCCGGATCGATCGACATCGGGCCACGCGGGCTCTCCCACGACAGACCCTTCATCGCCGCGATCAGCTTGTCGCCGTCGGTGTCGCCATTGGTCTTCTTGAGCGCCTCGTAGATCGCGTGCATGCCGTCATAGCCCGAGACCGTGAACTGGTCGGGCTTGCGGCCGTTCAGCAGGCCGGCAATGCCCTTCACGAACTCAGCATTCATCGCCGACTTGTGGCCCGAGTCGTAGTGCCAGGCGGTGATGATGCCTTCCGCCGCGGCGCCCATGCTCTTGAGCGGCGCTTCGTTGGTCAGTTCGCCCGAGGCCAGGACCTTGGTGACCTTGGGGGACAGGCCGTGTTCGGTGAGCGCCTTGCCGAGCGCCGCCGGCTGCTCGCCGCCGGGCACGAAGATGTAGACCGACTCCGACTTGGAATCCTTGAGGCGCTGCACGAAGGCGGAGAAATCCGGGCTGACGACCGGGAAGCGCACCGAGCCGACGATATTGCCGCCGGCTTCCTTGAAGGCGCCCTGAAACGCCTGCTCGGAGTCGATGCCCGGGCCGTAGTCGGTGACCATCGTGTAGGAATTCTTCAAGCCGCCGGTCTTGGCGGCCCAGGTGCCGAGTGCCGCCATCGCCTGCGGCAGTGGAATCGAGGTGCGCACGAAGTAAGGCGAAGTCGCGGTGATGATCGCGGTTGCCGCGTTCATGATGACGCCGACCTTCTTCGACTCATTCAGCACGTCGGCCGACGCGAGTGCGTCCGGGGTCAGCGAGAAGCCGGCAATGATATCCACCTTGTCGCGGACGATCAGCTCCTGAGTCAGGCGCTTGGCGACGTCAGGCGCGGAGCCCGCCGCCCCGGAGTCCTTGCGGATGATCTCGATCTTCTTGCCGGCGACGGTGTCGCCGTGCTTCTGCATATAAAGACGAACGCCGGCGTCCATCATCGTGCCGAGGTCACCAAACTGACCCGTGAAGCTCATGACCAGACCGATCTTGATGGTCTGCTGGGCCTGCGCGGTCGACGCCATCAACGCAACGGCAGCGACGCTGCCTAAACCGATTAGAATCTTTCGCATGGTTTTCCTCCCTATGGATTGCAGCGAAAATATTGGTGGCGCACGATAGTGACGTTGATTTGCAACGTCAATTCGATACCACCTGCGGTAACCCTGGTTTGACGGAAGAATTCCTGCCCAAGCGTCCGTGGGCCGCTTTATGAGGCATTTCCTGCGGAAATTGGAAGCTGACGCATCAGCATAATGTCTAACGCCGGCTGCGGCCTTCGGTCGCCAGGGCTTCCGCGAGCGCATGAAGCCGCGAATCCTGATGCAGCCCCTCAAGGTCGGCGGGCCAGCGGCGCCGCCAATTGGGGTGCTCGGCGACCGTACCCGGCACGTTGATCTGCTCGACCTCCTCGAACACATCGTCGATCGAGACCGCAAGCAGGCCGCTCCGCGTCCGCGCCAGATAACGCACCACGTCGAGCAACGCGGGAGAGTCACCGGACAGGACGCCCTCACCTGCCAACGCAGCGCGCAAACTGGCGTGGGCCGCGGCGCGTTCCGCGTCGGTTTCACCTGGATCGATGCCAAGCGCGCGCTTCACGATGAAATCGTGGTTCGTGGTCCAGCCTTTGAAGCTCGGCAGGTCATGCGTATTGAAAGAGACCAATGCATCGCGGGGGTAAGCGCCGGGCGGATGATAGACCCCGTCATGCGCGCGCTCGAACATCATCAGGCGATAGCACCACACGCCCCAATCGGCCAAAGTCTCGCGCAACCCGTCTGGCACGGTGCCGAGGTCTTCGCCAACGACAAGGCAACGCGCCGCGACGCTTTCCTGCGCCAGCGCGGCAAGCATCGCCTGCAATGGAAACCGGACATAGGTGCCGTGATGCGCGTCGTGGCCTTGCGGAATGAGGAAGAAGCGATTCAGCCCGAGGACATGGTCGATGCGAATCGCACCGGCATACATCATCAAGGCACGCAGTGTTTCCCGAAACAGCAGGAAGTCGCTCGCGATCAACGCGCGCGGATTGAATGAGGCCAGTCCCCAATTCTGACCCGCGGGATTCAGCAGATCGGGCGGCGCGCCGATCGACAATCCGCCGATCACCGCGTCCTGATCGGACCATGCATCCGCTCCGCCCGGATCGACGCCGACCGCCATGTCGAGATAGAGGCCGACAGCCAGGCCAAGCTCCTGCCCGCGCGCTACGCACGCGCGCAACTGGCGGTCCGCGATCCATTGGACATATTCATGGAATTCCATTTCGTCGCCGGATGTCGCGCGCAAGTCGGCGATCCGCGCCGCACTTGGCCGGCGCCACTCCTCGGGCCAGCCCCGCCACGAACCGCCAAATTTTTCACGCAACGTCTCAAATGCCGCATAACACGTGAGCAGGTCGCCGCGTTCGCGCCGAAATGCATCGAAGTCGCCGCGATGCCGATGATCATGGTGGAAGCGAGCATGCGCCGCGCGAAGCGCGTGCCGCTTCACGGCTGCGACACCCGAATAATTGACCAGCGTCGCCGCGCGCAAAGGCGCGAGGGTGTTGTCCAAGTCGGCGCGGTCCGCCGGCGCAAAATCGGGCACCGCGTCGACGTCGATATAAAGCGGGTTCAGGAACAGCCGGCTGTTGGGCGAATAGGGGCTCGCGTCCTCCGGCCGATCCAGGAACAGCGCATGAAGAGGATTGAGCCCGATACCGGCCGCGCCGACCGCGTGCCCTACCTCAAGCAGCGCTGTCAGGTCGGTAAAATCGCCGTGTCCCCAGTTACGCTCGGACCGCACTCCATAGAGCTGAACCGACAGGACCCATAGTCGCTGGCCCGCCTCGGAGAATGGAGGACGATAAGCCGCGGCGGGTGCGATGAGGCGCAACGTCTTGCGATCTTCGCCGGGCAGCCAATGACTTCCGATCGGAAGCTCTGTGCCGCGCTGCACCTCGACATGGATCGTTGAGGTTGTCGGGGTTGGGCCAAACGCTTCGACGATCCGGGCAAGGTCGTCCGCCGCGAGGATCACGCGGTGCCCGAGCGCATCGTAATACTCGGTCTCAATTCCAAGGGACGCCGCGGCAGCAGTCAGATCGTCCATGCGGCGACCACCGCTTTCGGATGAATGGTCCAAGAGGGACTAGCGGTGCTTGCTAGTTGGACTGCTAGTGGATTTTGGCAATGGCGCGCTCACCAATCGGTGCGCGGATCGGCACTGGAATCTGATCCGGCTCCATCGCCGGGACCATGGTCGCACGGGTCTCGATCAGAGCGTCGGCAAAGTCCGTAAACCAGGCCTGCACCGACGAGGATTGCAGCGTTTCCATCATCGCTTCCCAGCGCTCGATCCGTTCTTCCAGCGGCATCGCCAGCGCGGTCGCGAGCGCACGTGTCATGGCGTCGATATCGTGCGGGTTCACCATCAGCGCCGCGTCGAGTTGCTGCGCGGCTCCCGCAAATTCCGAAAGCACCAGCACCCCCGGATCGAATGGATTCTGCGCGGCCACATATTCCTTGGCCACCAGGTTCATGCCGTCATGCAGCGGCGTGACCAGACCCACATGAGCCGCGCGGTAAAAGCCCGCGAGATTGGCCTGTGAGAATCCCTTGGTGAGATAGCGGATCGGCGTCCAATCCACCTCACCATGACGTCCGTTGACCTCGCCGACCAAAGTGGCGATGTCTTTTTGCAGTTGATGATAGGTGTCGATCGCATCGCGCGACGGGACGCCGATCTGCAGCATCGAAACCCGACGCTTGAAGGTGGGATCGGTCTGCAACAGCTGATCCAAGGCACGCACCCGATTGGCAATACCCTTGGAATAATCCACCCGATCGACGCCGATCGCGAGCTTGGCGCCCGCAAGACTGGCGCGCAGCCGAACGATCTCATGACTGGTCACCGCCTTGGTGGCGCGCGATGCAAACATGTCGACATCGATCCCGATCGGAAATACCCCCAGCCGCGTCAGGCGCCGTTCAGATGCGACCGCGTCGCCGACGACCTCCAAGCCGAGTTCCTGATTCAGGTAATCGACAAAATTGTCGCGATCGCTGGCGGTCTGGAAGCCGATCAGATCATAAGCCAGCATAGCGTGAATGAGTTCACGGTGATGCGGTACGCCGGCCAGCATCTGCCGGGTCGGCATCGGCGTGTGCAGGAAGAAGCCGATCGGCCGCTTGATGCCGAGCTTTCGCAACTCCTGCGCCAAGGTCAGGAAATGATAATCGTGGACCCAAAAGGCCCCATCCGGCTTGGCAAACCCCAACAGAGCCCGCGCCATGTAGGCGTTGACCTCGCGGTAGGACGCGTAGTCGGCCACGTTTGATTGAATCAGGTCCATGCGGGAATGCAGCGCCGGCCACAGCACCGAATTCGCGAACCCCTCATAATAGCCCTGATAATGCGCGGCCGGCATGTCGATGGTTGCCAGCGCCCCTGCGCCCAGCGGGGTGATTTCAGGCACCGCGTCCTTGCGCGGATTGTCGTGCAGCTTTCCGCTGGAACCGACCCAGATCGCGCCGGAGGTTTTCACCGCCGGCAACAACGCGGCAGCCAGCCCACCCGCCATGGGTTCGTTGGATTTTGCTGGTGCGACGCGATTCGAAACGATGACTAAACTCACGGGCGCGCTCCGAATTGTGCATTGCGATAACACAGCGTCGCCGCATTGGTTCCGCGATGGTGAATAGTTGATCAGCTTCGCGATCGCATGTTCCGGAAGCGGAACTTTCGCGCGGAAAACAGCAGGAACAATCGAGTTCCTTGTCCGTTGATCCCTGGATTCGGGAATTCGACAGATCATTCAATGACGCATGCTGCGCGCCCATACTCGGCTTCAGCCGAGCGATCGTCCTTGTCGAAGGACAGCAATCATCGATTCATCCTGGAAGATATTTATCCGTCAGTCGGCAACGGACGATTTCCGATCAAACGGATCGCCAACGAGCCGATCGAGGTCTGGGTCGACATTTTGCGCGATGGCCATGAGGTGACCACCGCATGCCTGCGCTGGCGCGCCGAGAATGAAAAAAACTGGCGCGCGGAACTCATGGCCCATCACGGCCAGGATCGATGGACTGGAAGTTTCATTCCCGCGGCCCCTGGCAGGTATTCTTATGCCATCGAGGCCTGGACCGATACGTTCGGCACGTGGCGGCGGGATTATCTGCTCAAGCACAATGCCGGGGCCGACGTTTCGCTCGAAATCCGGGAAGGCCGCGAGATCTTGTCGCGGGCCCGCGGCGCGAAGCCGCCGGACGCGCGTGTCATCGCACGCGCCATCGCCGAATTCGATCTCACCGGAGACTTGGAAGCGCTGCTCGCCGAGGACCTTGCCGCCGCCATGACTTTGGCGGAGCCACGCGCCGATCTCACCTGGAGCGACATCCTACCCACGATCATCGACCCGCCGCTGGCGCGGGCCGGCGCCTGGTACGAGATCTTTCCACGCAGCCAGGGACGCATCCCCGGAAAACACGGCACATTCGATGACGTGATCGTGCGCCTGCCCGACATCGCCGCGATGAATTTCGACGTCCTCTATTTCCCGCCGATCCATCCGATCGGCCGCGCCAATCGCAAAGGCAAGAATAATGCGCTGAACGCCGGCCCCGACGATCCCGGCAGTCCCTACGCGATCGGCAGCGAGGCCGGCGGCCATGACGCCATCCATCCGGAATTGGGCACGCTCGATGATTTCCGCCGCATGGTCGCCGCGGCGTCAGGCTATGGCCTCACCGTCGCGCTCGATTTCGCGATCCAATGTTCGCCCGATCATCCATGGGTGCTTGAGCATCCGGACTGGTTTCAGCGGCGTCCCGACGGCTCGATGAAATATGCCGAGAACCCGCCGAAAAAATATCAGGATATCGTCAATCCTGACTTCTACTGCGAAGACCGCAGCGGCCTCTGGAACGCATTGCGCGACGTCGTCCTGTTCTGGGTCGATCAAGGCGTGAAGATTTTCCGGGTCGACAACCCGCACACCAAGCCGTTCCCGTTCTGGGAATGGATGATCCGCGAAGTGAAGGCGCGCGATCCGGCGGTGATCTTCCTCGCGGAAGCCTTCACGCGCCCAAAGATCATGAAGGCGCTCGGCAAGCTCGGGTTCAGCCAGTCCTACACCTATTTCACCTGGCGCGAGAGCAAGTCCGATTTCATCACCTATCTCAACGAACTGAACGACTATCCCGAGCGCGAATTCTATCGGCCGAACT
>CANKHJ010000085.1 GCA_947481635.1 Bradyrhizobiaceae bacterium | reverse complement strand
GAGCCGCAACCCGGTCACGATTCCGGGCATGGCGGCTGGCAGGTCGACCAGGGCCATCATCTCGACGCGGTTCAGCCGCAGCGAGCGGCCGACGCGCTCCAGCATCGGCGGCGCCTGGCGCACCGTCTCGATGGTGTTGATCAGGATGTTCGGCACCATCGCGTAGGAGATCACCGCGATTTTCGCGATGTCGCCGACGCCGGCGAGCAGCATCACGATCGGGATGATCGCCGGCGGCGGGATCGTCACCAGAAATTCCAGCACCGGATCGACGATCTTTCCCAGCAGCCGGATGCGGCCGCAGGCGATGCCGAACGGCACCATGATCAGCACCGACAGCCCGAAGGCGGTGAACGCGCGCCGCAAGGTGTTGCCGACTTCGGTGGCGATGGCCGGGAAATTGTTGGCGACCGCTTGCGCGGTCTGCCAAGGCCCGGGAAACAGGACCGTGTCATGCCCCCATGCGATTAGGTGCCAGACCGACAGCACGCCGATGATGGACACCGCGGCCCAAGGATCAACGAGCCATTTGCGGGTCATGCCGCGGCCTCCGCCATCATCTGATCATGCCAGCCGATTACCAGCCGGCGCAGCAGCAGCACCATCTGGTTGAACAGCATGCCGTTGAGGCCGCAGATCAGGGTCAGCGCGAACACGTCCGGGACACGCAGCGCGAAGGCGCGCTCGAACAGCAGATAGCCGAGGCCGGTCTGGCCGGCGAAGATATCGGTCACCACCGAGCCGATCAGCGCGACGCTGGCGGCGATGCGGATGCCGATGAAGATCTGCGGCAGCGCATGCGGCAAGACGATTTCCCGGACCAGCGCCGTTCGGCTGCAGCCGAAGGCGTGTCCGGTGCGCATCAGCACGTCGTTGGTCCCGGCAAAGGCCGCCAGCGTGTTGAAATAGACCGGCCAGATCGCGGCGAAGGTGATGATGAAGAGATAGAGCTTAAGGCCGAAGCCGATCGTGAAGATCGAGATCGGAATGATTGCGGCCGGTGGCAAGGGCCGCAGCAACTCGGTCCAGGGCCGCAGTGCGCGCTCGACCTGCGGCACGAATGCGGCCAATGCGCCGAGCGCGATGCCGAGCGGCACGGTGAGCGCAAATCCGGCGAGTGCGCGCAGCAGCGTCATCGCGACGGCGCGCATGTCGTCGGGCGACGTCAGGATTCGCGCCAGCGCCTGGATCACGGTCCATGGGGCCGGCAGGAAGCGCTCCGGCACCAACGCGGCCCAGACGCCGATCTGCCAGATCGTGACGATCAGCGTCAAAGCGATCGCGCGGTGCAGCCAGATCATGGCGCCGCCCCGGTTGCGCCTCCGCGCCGCATGCTGCGGATCAGCGACAGCACCTCATGGCGGATGGCGAGGAACGGCGCGCTTTCGCGGGTCTCGATCTGATCGCGCGGCCGCGGCAGCGCGACCGCGATCTCGCGCACCACGCGCGCCGGCCGGTTGGAAAGCACCAGGATGCGATCCCCCATATAGACCGCCTCCTCGACATCGTGAGTCACCAGCACGCAGGTCTGGCCATATTGCTTGGCGATGCCGAGCAGCAGGTCCTGCATCTCGGCGCGGGTCTGCGCATCGACCGCCGCGAGCGGTTCATCCAGCAGCAGCAGCCGCGATTGCGAGGCGATGCCGCGCGCGATCGCGACGCGCTGCTGCATGCCGCCCGACACCTGCCAGGGATAATGCCGCTCGAAACCGTTCAATCCCACGGAGTCGAGCAGCGCCATGGCGCGTTCGGTCTTCTGAGCGGCGCTTACATCGTTCACCCGGCGCATCCCGAACAGCACGTTGCCGAGATTGGTCTTCCACGGCAGCAGCGAGCGGCTGTAATCTTGGAACACGATCGCTAGTCCGGGCGGCGTTCCGCCACGCACCGATGCGCCGGCGAAGCTGACGTCGCCGCCATCCGGGCGCAACAGGCCGGACAAGGCGAGCAGCAGCGTGGTCTTGCCGCAGCCGGATGGACCGACCACCGAAACGAATTCGCCCTCGGTGACCGAGAAGCTGACGCCGCCGAGGACTTCGGTGATGCTGGTCGTGCCGAAGCTCTTGGTGACGGTGTCAGCCGCGAGAAGCGGAGGGCGGTTCGGATTTGGCAGGTTCGTCACCGAGCCTGCCGCCATTGCGCCCTCCATCCACATGCCGCCCTCGTCAGAAAGGCAGCGTCGCGATCACGTCGTCAACGTTGAATGGCTTCGGCATCATCCCGATCTTGACCAATGTATCATAGTTCGGAGCCAGAGCTTCCTTCTTGACCGCGAGGTCCTGGAACCAGGTCGGCGGGATTTTTTCGGCGGTCGCCTTGTCCATGCCGGCGATCTTCATCACCAGCGCGACACGCAGGCTGTCGTCCTTGTCGATGTCCTTCTGCGCGCGCAGATAAGCCCGGCCGAAGGCGACGGCGGTGGCCTGGTTCTTCGCGAGCCACGCGTCGCTTGCGAAATAGACGCTGCCGGTCACCGCCTGCTTGTTGCTGAGCGTCACCGTGCCCTTGCCGAGCAGCTTCGCGCCGATCGCCTTGTTGTTCATGATCGCGGTATGCATCGGCTCGACGGTCACGACCAAGTCGGCATTGCCGAGTTCGAGCGCGGCCGGCATCTGCGGGAATGGCACAACGACTTTCTTGACGTCGTCCCACGAAATCCCGGCATCCATCAGCCGCTCGCGGATCGCCACCTCGCCGGCGGTGCCGAAGGCGTTGATCATGATGGTCTTGCCCTTGAGGTCGGCGAAGCTGTTGATGCCGGACTTCGCGGACACGTCGAGGAAGGTGCCGAAATTATCCGGAGGGCCTTCCTGGCTGGTGGTCATGAACACCTTGACCGCGATGCCGTTGGAGCGCGCGAAGATCGGGATCGTCACCGCCGACCAGCCGAGGTCGACCTGGTTCGAGACCACCGCCGTCACCGAGGCCGAGCCGCTGGCCACGTTGACGAGTTCGAGATCGATGCCGGCCTCCTTGAAGTAGCCTTTGTCGATGGCGTGAAACAGCGCGATGTTGATCGCGGTCTGGAAATTGGCGATGCGCAGCTTGGTCGGCTGCTGGGCCTCGGCGGTCGGCGCGGCCAAAGCCGCAAACACCAAGCCGCAGACCAGGGCCGTAGCGCGGCGGATGCGATGACGGAAGCGATTTTGGGCCATTTTCCTCACCCCATGGATGTTTTGTCGTTGCCGGAATGGTCTCCCCGGGCGGGAGAGGCGACAATGACATTCGGGGCGGCGTGCCGCAGGGCGGCACGCTCATTCATCGCGGACCGTTGAAAAGCAGAGTGAAATTGCAAAGCGTGCCGTTCTACGGCACGCTTTCGCCGTGGCTGACGATCCGACCAATCGATCCCTGGAACGTGGCATCGTGCTGCTGGAAGCACTGGCGCAACGCGGCGCCTGCTCGCTCAGCGATCTGCACCATGCCACCGGCCTACCGAAATCGACCCTGCGCCGGCTGCTGACCCCGCTGCTTGGCCACCATCTGGTGCGCCGCAGCCTCGGCGACCAGCTCTATCGCATCAATGTTGCACTGCCGCGAATTTCCAACGCCGGCGCCAATCCGCGCGTCGCGCGCGTCGCTGAAATCGCCGGCCCGCACATGATCGAGCTGACACGACGCATCAAATGGCCCTGCGAACTGCATCTTCATGACGGCGACCATATGCGCGTCGTCGAGTCGACGCGGATGCAGAGTCCATTCCAGCTCGGCAGCGCCAAGATGGACCTGGAGGTGAATCTGTTCGGCGCCGCCAGCGGTCGCGCCTATCTCTCCAGTCTCGGCAATGTCGAAATTCGAAAGATCGTCGCGACGGTCGGCGAACATCCGCGCTGGGGGCTTTGCCGGCTGCACATCACGGCCGAAGAACTGCTCAACGACCTCGATGAGGTCCGGTCGGCCGGCTATGCGAGCCGCAGCCAGCGATACGACGGCGAGAGCCGCCCGCCCGACCGGCTGCACGCGATCGCCGTTCCGATCGTACAGGGGCGGTTCGCGACCGGCGCGCTGACGCTGATCTGGCCATACCGGCATCTAAGTCCGGAGCAATTCGCCGCGCTGCATGCCGGCGATCTGCGGGCCGCCGCGGAGCGGATTTCCTCCGAGCTCGGGAGGGTCGGCGCCGACATGAGCGTGCCCGTCGTCACCGCGCCGGGCCCGGAGAGGTCTCATTGAAATTCAAAGCGATTTCGGCCAAGTCTGTTGGCCTCGCGTCTGTTAGTCTCGCCTCTCTCTCACTCAGCGTTGGATGACCCGTGCCTCAGATCAAGAACGTCCTCTTCATCATGTGCGATCAGCTGCGCTGGGATTATCTCTCCTGCAGCGGGCATCCGACCCTGAAGACGCCGAATATCGACGCGCTGGCGGCGCGCGGGGTGCGCTTCTCGCGCGCGTATGTGCAATCGCCGATCTGCGGTCCGTCGCGGATGAGCTTCTATACCGGGCGCTACATGCAATCGCATGGCTCGAACTGGAACGGCATCCCGCTGCGGGTTGGCGAGATGACGATGGGCGATTACCTGCGGCCGCTCGGCGTCGAAACCGTGCTGGTCGGCAAGACCCATATGACCGCCGACAAGGAAGGCATGGAGCGGCTCGGGATCGATCCGCAGTCGATCATCGGCGTGCGCGTGTCGGAATGCGGCTTCGATCCTTATGAGCGCGACGACGGCCTGCATGGCCGCGGACCGGCCGGCGGCGCGTCCAAGCAGCCACGCTACAACACCTATCTCAACGAGAAAGGCTACGCCGGCGAGAACCCGTGGCACGACTGGGCCAATGCGGCGCAGGGCGAGGACAACCAGCTCGCCTCGGGCTGGGCGATGCGTCACGCCCGCAAGCCGGCGCGCGTCAAGGAAGAAGATTCCGAGACGCCTTATATGACGCGGCGCGGTATCGATTTCATTCGCGAGGCCGGCGACAAGCCATGGTGCCTGCATCTCTCTTACATCAAGCCGCACTGGCCCTATATCGCTCCGGCGCCCTACAACACGATGTACAGCGCCGCCGATGTCATGCCGGTGGTGCGCTCGCCGGACGAGCGGATCAATGCGCATCCGGTTTTGCGCGAGTTCATGGATAACCTGGTCAGCCGCAGCTTCTCGCGCGACGAAGTGCGCGAGGAGGTGATCCCGGTCTATATGGGGCTGATCAAGCAGATCGACGACCAGATGGGCGTGCTGTTCCGTTTCCTTCAGGAGAACGGCTATTTCGACAACACCATGATCGTGTTCACGTCGGATCATGGCGATTATCTCGGCGATCACTGGATGGGCGAGAAGGAATTGTTCCACGAGCCGTCGGTGAAAATCCCGCTGATCATCTACGATCCGTCGCGCGAAGCCGACGCAACGCGCGGCAGCGTCTGCGATGAACTGGTCGAGGGCATCGACCTCGCGCCGACCTTCCTCGAAGTGTTTGGCGGCGACCCGGCGCAGCAGTCGCATCGGCTCGAGGGCCGCTCGCTGCTGCCGTTGGTCCGTGGCCGCAAGCCGGATGACTGGCGCGACTACGTGATCAGCGAGTATGATTATTCGATCCAGCCGGCCTCGGCCACGCTCGGCATCGAACCGCGCGACGCGCGCCTGTTCATGCTTGCCGGCAAGCGATGGAAATACATCCATGCGATCGGCTTCCGGCCGATGCTGTTCGACCTGGAGACCGACCCGAACGAATTGAACGATCTCGGCGCCGATCCGGCCTTTGCGCCACAACGCCAGCGTTTCGCGACCGCGCTCGCGGACTGGGGGCTGCGCCTGTCGCAACGGCAGACCCGATCCGAGCAGCAGATCCGCAACATGCGCGGCGGCGCCGAGAAGCGCGGCATCCTGATCGGCGTCTGGGATGAGAGCGATATCCCCGATGTGCTATGGTCGGGCTATCTCGGGGATCGCTAGACAATAACGGCATCCCCGCATCCTACGTCACAACCCGTTGGGGACCTCGCATGAATCAATTTATTGGCAATGCGCTGCTCGGCGCCCGGGGCGCCGGACGCCGTGAATTCATGCGACGTGCGCTGTGGGCCGGCGTCGCCCTTCAGGCCGGCGCGCTCGCGGCTCCGCGCCAAACGAATGCGCAAGTGGCCGGCACGCCCGCGGCTCCGGGCCAAAGCGCCGACTATGTGATCCGCGGTGGCCATGTGCTCTCGATGGATTCTGCGCTCGGCGATTTCCCGGTCGGCGACGTGCATGTCCGCAACGGTTCGATCGTCGCCGTCGGACGGGATATTGCCGCCGCGGGAGCCGATGTGGTCGATGCCCGGGACATGATCGTCATGCCCGGCTTCATCGATACGCACTCGCATCTCTGGAATGCGTTCCTGCGCGGCTCGGTCCGCGGCGACGATCCGCTGCTCGGATATTTTCCGACCACCAACCGCGCGGCGCCGCTCTGCACGCCGGAGGATGCTTATAACTCGGTTCGCCTGGCGATCGCCGAGGGATTGCTGTCCGGTGTCACCAGCGTGAATAATTTCTCGCATAACACGCGCTCCAAAGAACACGCCGACGCCGAGATCCGCGCGGCGCTCGAAACCGGCGTGCGCTCGCGCTTCTCGCACGGCCCGGGTGGTCGCGACGGCCGGATCAACGTCCAGGACATCCGGCGCGTCAAGGACGAATGGGGCACGCGCAGCCCGTTGCTGACGCTCGGCGTCAACCTCACGCTGCCGGCGCCGGCCGTGCTCAAGGCGAATGGCGACAGTCCGTTTGTCGACGAGGTCAAGTTCGCGCGCGAACTGGGGCTCCCGATCTCGCTGCATTTCGGCAACACCGCGAATGGCCTGGTTAGCTACATCGACGGGCGCGGCGGGCTGGGCCCGGATTTCCTGCTGATCCATATGCAGGGGCTCACCGCCGAGGACCGCAAGCTGCTGGTCGCGCGCAAGGTGAAGCTCAGCATGTCGCCGGCGATCGAGATCCCGTATTCGACCGTGCGCAACGGCTATATCCAGTTCGCCGAACTGGAGGAGCTCGGCGCCCAGCTCAGCCTGTCGATCGACGCGTCGAGCGCATCGGCGAGCACCGACTTCTTCACGGTGATGCGCGCACTGCTCTGGGCGCACAAGCAACGCAGCGATACCAAGCTCCAGCTCACGCCGAAGCGGATCGTCGAGCTCGCAACGATCGAAGGCGCGCGGGCGCTTGGCCTCGACGACCGTACCGGGTCGCTGACCCCCGGCAAGCGCGCCGACATCATCCTGATCCGTCGCAACGACCCAAATATCGTGCCGGTGTTCGAGCCGTATAATTCCCTGGTGTATTCGGGACAGCCGGTCAACGTCGACACCGTGATAGTCGACGGCGCCGTCCTGGTCAGGAGCAACAAGCTCACGCGGCTGGATATTGGGCAGGTCGTCAAGGCCTCGGTCGCATCCGCCACCAGGGTCGCGGCGGAAATGGCGGAACTTCTCAAGCCGAAGTAACCGCTGCCCCGTAATCCATCCTTGCAGCGATCATGCGGGTCAGGCATTTTCGCCGCGGGGAGACAATGGGAATGGATCAACGGCCGCACCTCGTGGTGGTCGAGGACGAGCCGGCGCAGCGTCAATTGCTCGTCGACTACCTCAGCAAACAGAATTTCCGCGTCAGTGGCGCCGAGAACGGAACCGCGTTGCGGCGGCTGGTCGAGCGTGATGCGCCGGTGCTGGTGCTGCTCGATATCGGCCTGCCGGGCGAGGACGGTTTCACGCTGGCGCGCTGGATCCGTGAGCGCAGCGGCCGTATCGGCATCATTATGGTGACCGCCTCCGGCGACACCGTCGACCGCGTGGTCGGCCTCGAGACCGGAGCGGACGACTACATCGCCAAGCCGTTCGATCCGCGTGAGTTGCTGGCGCGCGTGAAGAGCGTCTTGCGCCGGACCACCGGCGCGGCGCCGAAGACCAGCGGTCGCGTCCGTATCGGCCGCCGCGTGCTCGATCTCGATCAGCGCCTGCTGATCGATCCAGCCGACGGGCGCGAGGAGACGCTGACGGCCAGCGAGTTCGATCTGCTCAAGGTGTTCGTCGAGAACCCGAACCGGCCGCTCAACCGCGACTGGCTGCTGGAAGTCACCGCGCACCGCGAGATGGAAGCCTTCGACCGCGCCATCGACCTGCGCGTCACGCGGCTGCGCAAGAAGATCGAAGCCGATCCGTCACACCCTGACGCGATCCGCACCGTGCGCGGCGTCGGCTACATGTTCGTGCCGCCGAAAGACTGAGTGGCGCCTTGGTTAACCTGGCGGGGAGGGGATCTCGGCCAGCGCCCGGCGCAATTCGGTGCTCAGCGGCCCGAGCGTTTCGCGGCAGAGCGAGCGGTCGCCCGCTTTGACCGCGCGCTCCAGCGTGGCCGCCGCTTCGCCCACCTCGATCGCGCCGACGGCCTGGGCCGCGCCTTTGAGCTTGTGCGCCGCCGCTCCAAGATTCGAAAGGTCGCCGGCCCGGGCCGCGGTTTCGATGTCGCGCTCCGACTCCACGGCGGTGTGCCAGAACCGGTCGAGCAATTGATTGATCGCAGCGTCGTCGTCTCCGAGCCACGCGCCCAGGACGGTTCGGTCGATCGCAGCCTTGCGGGGCCGCCGGCTTGCCGATGGACTGGCGCCGTCCTGAAGTGTCAGCCAGCGTTCGAGGGTCGCACGCAATTGGGTGATCTTCACCGGCTTGGCGATGTATCCGTCCATGCCGGCGGTGAGGCAGCGTTCCTCCTCTCCCTTCATCGCGTTCGCGGTGACTGCGACCACCGGTATCCGCCGCGGTCCGCCGGGATGCTGCGCCTCGGCCGCGCGCAGCCGGCGGGTGAATTCATGGCCGTCCATGCGCGGCATGTTGATGTCGGCCAGCACGGCATCGTAGCGGCCGACCTCCCAGGCCTTGAGCGCCTGGACCCCATCGCCGGCGGTGTCGGAGTCGATGCCGAGGAGGTCGAGCTGACGCACCAGCACTTCCCGGTTCACCGGGTGGTCGTCGGCGATGAGCACCCGAGGTCGCGTGTGCGGCCGCGCCAGTGGCGCTGGCGGCATTTCATCGCCTTCGTGGTTATCCATTCGTGCGGCCGTAACAGGCGCGGCTTGCAAGATGAGCGTCGCCGTGAAGGTGGAACCGCGGCCGGGCGCGCTCTCCACCGTGATGGTGCCGTCCATCAATTCGACCAGCCGGCGCACGATCGACAATCCCAGGCCGGTGCCGCCATAGCGGCGCGTGGTGGAGGAGTCCGCCTGTGCGAAGGGTTGGAACAGCCGGGCGCGCTGCTCGGCGTCGAGGCCGATCCCGGTGTCGCTGATGTCGAGCCGCACACTGGTGCGGCCTTCGCCCAGCGGCAGGGTGGACGCGCATAGCAATACGTGGCCGCGCTCGGTGAATTTCAGCGCATTGCCGATGAGATTGAACAGGATCTGGCGCACCCGCGTCGGATCTCCGATCAGCGCGTCATGCGATCCTTCCGCGATCTCGACCGAGAGCTTGAGTCCCTTCGCAGCGGCCTGTCCGTCGAGCGTGCCGAAGACGCCGTCGATCAGGCCAGTCAGCGAGAACAGGGTGTCTTCCAGTTCCAGCTTGCCGGCCTCGATCTTCGAAAAGTCGAGCACGTCGTCGATGATGCGCAACAGCGCCTGCGCCGAATCGCGCATCGTCGCGACGCTGCGGCGCTGGTCGCCGTCGAGGCCCTGGCGCTCCAGCACATCCATCATGCCGAGCACGCCGTTCATCGGGGTGCGGATTTCATGACTCATGGTGGCGAGGAAGGTTGACTTCGCCTGATTGGCGGACTCGGCCGCCTCGCGCGCCGCCTCGGCCGCGTCCTTTGCGGCCGCGATCGCGTTTTCGCGGTCTTTCAGGTCGGTGATGTCACGGTTGACCAGGATCTGGCTGCCGTCGGCCAAGGTGACGAATCTGAACTCGACATGGCGGCCGCTGAACACGCGCCGCTCGTGGCGTTGTTCGCCGGGTCGCTGTGCGAACGCGACCAGTGCGTTGAACACGTCATCGGGATTTTTGGAGCGGCCATAATCGCCGCGCTCGACCATGAACCGGATGAGATCGCGGGCATTGATGCCTGGTCGGCTGAGCTCCGGCGGATACTGATGAAGTTCCTGGTAACGGCGGCTCATGAATTGCACATCGAACGCTTGGTCGTACAGCATCAGGCCGTCGCTCATACTGTCCAGCACGGTCTGCAGCAACTCGCCCGTCCGTTCGGCGTCGGCCCGAGCGACTTCGGCCCCTTCCTTGGCGACGGCTAGCGCCTCTTCGCGTTGCTTCAGCTCAGTGATGTCCCGCTGCAGGATCAGGACGCTGCCGTCGGCGAGCGGTTTGAACGTGATCTCGAGCTGGTCGCCGTTCGTGCCCTGTTGGTGATAGCGGACGCCACCAGGCTTGGTCAGCATCTTGGTGAGCGTATCGATCGCTTCGGCACTAGTTGTGCCGGGCCCGAAATGGCCGCGCTCGGCATGGAGGAGGGCGATCCCTTCGATCGATGCGCCATAGGGCGCGATCTCATCGGTATAGCCTTGCAACTCGCGCAGGCGGCGGTTGATGAAAATGATCTTGAGGTTCGGGTCGAGCAGGCCGACGCCATCGATCATGTTGTCGAATACGGTTTGCATCACCTCATGGGTATGCTCCACGTCGGCGCGGGCCGCGGCGACTTCCGCCTTGACTGACACCAGTTCCTGTTCGCGACGCTTGCTTTCTTCGACGTCGCCGGTGGCGCCGACCAATCGATAGGCTCGTCCGTCCGGGCGCCTCAGCGCGATGCCGTGCTGTCGCGCCCACCGCCATGCATCCTGCGTGCCGGCTTTGCGATAGCGGAACTCACATTCGAAGCGCGGTGCCTCACCTTTCAGATGCGTGACCAAGGCAGCGGCATGTCGCGCGCGGTCGCCGGGGTGAATGACGCTGCCCCATCTCTCCACATTCGCTGGCTCGTCCAAGCTGAATCCGAGCGCGACGCGCAGCGAAGGTGACAGGTAGAGTTCGCCGGTTTCGAGGTTCCAGTCGTAGACGCTCTCGTTGATGGACTCGAGCGCCAGCGCATTGCGTTCTGCTTCCAACGCAAACGAAATATCGCCTGGCTCTCGCACGGATGCGCGGCTGGGGCTTTTGACGTTTCGACGTTTGGGCGAAGATTCAGCCATGCATGGGTTCCGACCGGCCATTATCGGCGCCGAGTGTATCGCGGGGGTATCGCGGGGAGGCTGAATTGTATCGTCTGTATCGTGGTCTTGTCGCCGCCGCCTGGGACCGGCGGCCACGATACAAACGATGCCAAACCGTCGATCGGCAACACCGCCACAATACGCGCAGCGCCTAGGGTCTTCTCGTCGTGAATTCGAAGGGGATCTCCAATGCCGCAGATTGTGCTGAAGGACATGGCGATGCTGCTCAAACTCGTCGCCGGCGTTGCCGGCCTCGCTTGGGCAGGCGCTATCGCCCTGGAATGCGCCCGTCACCTGTGGTCCGGCGAGGCCTTCGGGTGGGCGATCCTGGTGACCATACCAGGCAATCTGATCAGTCTGTTGCTGTTGCCGATCATGGCCGGGGTGATGCTGTTTGACTGGTGGGCTCAAGGCCCGAGCCGCCCTTCGTTGCTATCGTCGCTGCCGGCCCGGCGCTACGACCTGTTCTTCGTTCTGGCTGAAGCGACCGGCATCATATCGTTGCTCACGCTCGCGTTCACCTTCGGCCTCAGCGCGTGGGCGGGCTCCATCATCGCGGGCTTCCCAGCGTGGCGTGCACTTGGCGAAACTCCTTTGTGGATGCAGGTGCCGCTGGCTTATCTCGTGGCCAGCTTCGGCACCTATTGGGCCCATCGCCTGATGCACACCAGCTTGTTGTGGCCGCTGCATGCCATGCATCATGCGACCGAGGACCTGACCGCGTTGTCGGACTGCCGTGAGCATCCGCTCGAGTCGTTCTTCAAGGGGACCCCGGTGGCGGTTCTGTTCGCGCCGCTCGGCTTCCACCCCGACGCCATTCTGCTGCTCATCGTGATCGGCCGTTCGCAGGCCGCGCTGGCCCATTCGTCAGCACCGTTTCCGCTGTGGCTGGAACGCTGGGTGCTGATGGGGCCGGCGATGCATCGGGTCCATCACGCCATCGCGATTGAGCATCGTGACCGGAATTTCGGCATTCTGGTTATTTGGGATCGCCTGTTCGGCACCTTTTCGCTCCCCGCGAATGCCCGCACCCTGCGCACCGGCGTCGATGACGCGCGTTGTTACACCGGTCGGCCGATGCACGATGTGATCGCCGTCATAGGTCTCTGGCTCGCCACCTTGCGCGACGCGCTGCCTGCGCGCCTGCCGCGTGTTTCGCTGCGGTCGCTGTCGTCGGCCGCGAACTGACACCGCGCCACGTCAATCCGATTCAAAGGCGCTCCTTGCGGAGCGCCTTTTTTCTTTTTGTGGCGGGCATTCGCTTCTCTGTCATCCCGCTTCGATGGCCGGCGCAGCGATACCGACGATACCAACTCGACGCTTCGCAACATCGCGACGAAACGCAGCGCCGTTAGGGTCGTCTCATCGGCGAACGGCAATCACGCCACGCCATCCGACACCCGAGGAGATTCCCATGTTCCGTAAGACCCTGATCGCCGCCACCCTTTTTGCCAGCGTCGCGACCTTCGCTGCCCCCGCCCAGGCTTTGGTCGCCATGAATGGCGAGTTCCACAATGGCGAGTTCCACAATGGCCAATTCGAGAATGGCCAGTTCGAGAATGGCGAGTTCCACAATGGCCAGTTCGAGAACGGCCAGTTCCAGAATGGTCAGTTTCAGAATGGCCAAGGCGACAATGGCTTCACCCCGAACGGTGCTGGTGCAAACGGCGCCGGCGCGAACGGAGCCGGCGCAAACGGAGGCTCCGGAAACGGCTTCACGCCGAACGGCGTTCAGGTTCAGGGCGTCGATCTCGGCGCAAGCCTCAACGGCCGCGTGATCCGGATCGAGTTCTGATCCGCGATCGTCCCCGTCTTCACCTCCCCGCGAACTAAAGCGCTCCTTCGGGAGCGCTCCTTTTCGTTGGCGCGTCGTCGGGGGAGGCGGCGAGGTCCGCCCCCGACAATACACACGATACCATTGTCGCTTCCAACGACATCGCGCCAACACCACGCGCTACTAGGTTGACCTTATCGGAAGCGTCACAGCCATTGGAGCCCGCCATGACGATTGCCCTCGCGACACTGACTCGCAACACCGCCCGCGTCGCCACGACGGTGATTCTGACCCTCGTGCCCGCCTACCTCGGCATGGTTGCGCTGGCAGTGGCGCGTGAATTGTGGCTGCGTGCGCCACTCGACTGGACCGTGTTGCGCCAGGATCCGCTGGACCCGCACAATGCCACCGTCGGACTGATGTATGTCGGCTTTTTGCTGCTCGAGCTCGTTGCCCATGGCTGGAACAACAGCCCGCTGCGCCGGATTCTGTTCGGTGATCGCCGGAGCGACCGCTCCGACCTGTTCTATATCATCGCCGACGCCACTGGCCTGATGAAGCTGCTGATCGTGGTCATGACCTGCGGCGTGAGCGCGGCGTTCGAGGCTGCGATCGATGCCGGCAACATGCGGTTGGCGGCCGATCTGCCGCTCTGGGCTGCGGTGCCGCTGCTGTATGTCAGTGTCGACTTCGCCACTTATTGGGGCCACCGATTCATGCACTCGCCGCTGATGTGGCCGTTGCACGCGATCCATCATGCGGCCGAGGACATGACCGTGCTGACCAGTTCGCGTCATCATCCGTTCGACAATTTTTTCGGCAGTGTGTGGTTCTTGCTGCCGGCGGGGCTGCTCGGCTTCTCTCCGGATGCGATGGGCTGGGCGATTTTGTTCCTGACGGCGCATAGTTTTCTGTTGCATTCGTCGCTGCCGTTCCCGGTCTGGCTGGAGCGCTACGTCGTAGCCGGACCGCGCGCACACCGTATTCATCACGCTGCCGATCCGGCATGTTACGACTGCAACTTCGGCCTGTTCGTTATCTGGGACCGCATGTTCGGGACGTATCGGATGCAGGGCGACGTCACCGGGCTCGCAACCGGCGTCGCCGATCAGCGCTATGAAACCGGCCGTCCCTTCCATGACATGCTGGAGGTCACGCGCATTTGGCTCGATGGCTTGCGTGAGGTGTTTCCGGCGCCGATCGGGGAATCGGTTTCGCGTTCGCGTATCGTATCCCCCTGACGCGCCCGGTCACTGTGCAGGGTGCCTATTCAACCGGCCCAAACGGGCACTTCGTTGGCCGGCTCGGTCTGAAACTCATATCTGAGGTATCGTCATGATCCCGCGCGCGCTCATTCTGCTGACCGCTTCGTTCCTCGGCGTGACGCCGCTTGCCGCCGCCGAAGTGATATCGGTCGAGGCCGATCGCACCGAATTCAAGGTCACCATGTCCGATGGCAAGGTGCTGCGCTCGGCCGACCTGGTCGGAGCACGCCTCACGATCGTGATGCGCGGGCAGCCTCGGCGTATCCGCATCGACGCGGTGGAACGCGATCCGAAAGCGCAACGTGGGGCGGTTTGGCTCCACTCTTTCTCGGTGCAGGGGCCGGACGGCGCGTGGACCAATCTGTGCATGCCGCACGGCGACGGCAGCCAGCTGGGATTTCCGGTTGCTGGCCGCGCGCGCGTTGATGGGATCATCGAACCGGCCGAGCCTGGTGTGATGGAGGTCGCCTGCACCAGCGGCGCGCAGGTGAAGTGCATCCGTTTCGGATACCTGCCGTGGGACGCTGAGTCAGGCGACCTTTACAATGCCTGCATCCGTATGACCCGCGCCGATTATTGTGGCGATGGGACCGCGACCACGCTCAACGGCCAGATCATCGACATGTACGACGATCACACAATACAGCGACCGGAAAATTCACACGAGCACGAGTTCGAAGCCGGCTGGGCGCCGAATGGCGCGGTGTGCGTGCGCCACGTGCGCGTGAAGCAGAATGTCTCGCTCGAGTCGCTGGTCGCCGCCTGTCCGCGGCTGAAGGATCGTGTCGGCGAGATGTGCACCGAGGAGAAGGCCCGCAGTCTGGGGGCGCGGCTGTTCAACCGCTCTCGGCCGTAACTCTCACGCCTTCGCCGGCATCGCGATCTGCCGGCCGACCGCTTCGGGCCGCGGCAGCTTGGCGTGCGAGTCTTTCATCTTGGCGAGGCAGGACGTGATTTCGCTCGGAAACGGCGTGGTCTTGTTCGCATCCATGTCGACATGCAGCGACATGTTTTCCGACGTCGCCGATACCCAGCCGTCGACGGCGTGGAACAATTGCTCGAAATAATGCATCCGCTTGGCGTCATAATCGAGCAATTGAAACGTCACACGCACCGGATCGCCGGCGTGGAGCTCGCGCAGATAGCGCACATGGATTTCGGCGGTGAAACAGGAATGGCGGCGGGTCTTCACATAGTCGATGCCGCAGCCGAGCAGTTCAAAGGCCTCGTCGACTGCACGATCGAACAGCACGTTATAATAGGCCATGTTGAGATGGCAGTTATAATCGATCCAGTCCGCCTCCACCCGCATCACCGAGGACACGAACGGCGCGAAGAACACGGGCTCGAGCGTGACACGATCCAGCATGCGCAACCTCACCAGGTCAGGATGCAGTCTAGCCGTTTTCCGGTCGCAATGAAGCCAGGATATCATGGCGTCAATGGGACAGGTTGATGGGGCATCTGGGAATGGGAATGACGACGGGGACCAAGCCGGCCTGGGACGATCCGTGGATCAAAAAAGGCATGACAGCGCAGTTGCGGCAGCGGCGGCAGCGCCTCGATGCCGGTGAAGCCGCCATCGGCTGGAAGCTCGGCTTCGGCACACCGGCGGCCATGGCGCGCTTCAAGATCGCGGCGCCGCTGGTCGGCCATCTGATGAAGGCGGCGCTGGTGCCAAGCGGCGGCCTGGTCTCGCTGGCCGGGTGGCGAAAGCCCATCGCGGAGCCGGAAATTGCGGTGCATATCGGCCAGGATCTCGGCCCCGGCGCCGATCGCGCCGCGACCAAGGCCGCGATCGCGGCGCTCGGCCCGGCGATCGAACTGGTGGACATGGATCCGCCGCCGGACGACGTGCAGCAGGTGGTCGCCGGCAACATCTATCAGCGCCATGTGGTGCTCGGCCCGCGCGACCGGTCGCGTGCCGGAGGAAAGATCGACGGCCTGGTGTGCCGTGTGATGCGCCACGGCGTCGAGGCGGCGCGCACCTCCGATCCGCAGGCCAATATCGGCGAGTTGATCGGGCTGGTGACCCACGTCGCCAATGTGCTCGATGCCTTCGGCGAGCGCCTGCGCGCCGGCGACGTCATCATCACCGGCTCGACCACGCCGCCACTGACTATCGAGCCGGACGAGGATCAGATCACCTTCGAGCTCGATCCGGTCGGCGTGGTGTCGGTGCGGTTTACGCGCTAGCCGTGACAGGTATCAGCCGCTAGAACGTCCGCCGGAGGACGTTTGATGCAGGACGAAGCGAAACCGCGTGATCCCAAGGCCACGGCGGCGGCCGTCGCCGAATTGCTGGCCGCGTTCGGCAATAATCGTGTCGTCACCTCCCAGACGGTGCGCGAGCAGCACGGCCACACCGCCTCCTGGCACAGGAACCAGCCGCCCGAAGCGGTGGTGTTCGCGCAGAGCGCCGAGGATGTGCAGCAGGTGGTGCGCATCTGCGCAGCGCATCGGGTGCCGGTGATTCCGTTCGGTGCCGGCAGTTCGCTGGAAGGCCAGCTCAACGCACCGCAGGGCGGTATCTCGATCGACCTGCACGACATGAACCGTATTCTCGCGGTGCATGCCGAGGATCTCGATGTCGTGGTCGAGCCGGGCGTCACTCGCAAGCAGCTCAACGATTATCTGCGCGACCAGGGCCTGTTCTTTCCGATCGATCCCGGCGCCGACGCCTCGATCGGCGGCATGGCGGCGACGCGCGCCTCCGGCACCAATGCGGTGCGCTACGGCACCATGAAGGACAACGTCATCGCGCTGAAGGCGGTGCTGGCGAGCGGCGAGATCGTCACCACCGCGCGGCGCGCCAAGAAATCCTCCGCCGGCTACGACCTCACGCGGCTGCTGGTCGGCTCCGAGGGCACGCTCGGCATCATCACCGAGATCACGCTGCGGCTGCACGGCATCCCGGAGGCGATCTCCGCAGGGAGTTGCCCGTTCCCGTCGGTAGAGGCCGCCTGCAACGCTGCGATCCTCACCATCCAGTCGGGCATTCCGGTCGCGCGCATCGAGTTGCTCGACGAATTGCAGGTGAAGGCGTCGAACGCTTATTCCAAGCTCGGCCTGCCGGAAATGCCGCTGCTCTGCGTCGAATTCCATGGCAGCGCGGCGAGCGTCGCCGAACAATCGGAGAGCTTCGGCGAGATCGCCAAAGAACTCGGCGGCGGTCCGTTCGAATGGGCCACCCGGCCGGAGGATCGCACGCGGCTGTGGCAGGCGCGCCATGACGGCTATTGGGCGGCATGCGGGCTTCGGCCCGGTGCGCAGGCGGTGCCGACCGACGTCTGCGTGCCGATCTCGCGGCTGGCCGAATGCGTCGTCGAGAGCCAGCGCGACGTCGCGGTGAGCGGCCTGATCGCGCCGATCGTCGGCCATGTCGGCGACGGAAATTTCCATATGCAATTGCTGGTCGATGTCGATGACGCCGACGAGATGGCGCGCGCCGAGCATCTGCTGCATCGCCTCGCCGAGCGCGCCATCGCGATGGACGGCACCTGCACCGGTGAGCATGGCGTCGGGCAGGGCAAGATGAAATATCTCGCGGCCGAGCATGGCGAAGTTGCGCTGGGCGCGATGCGCGCGATCAAGCGCGCGCTCGATCCGGACAACATCATGAACCCGGGCAAGATCATCCGGTTGGACTGACGCGAGGAATTCGATGGACCGCCTGATGCCACTCGCCGAGGCCATTGCCGCGAGATTGATTGCGCGCAAGGAAACAATTGCCGTCGCCGAGGGTTCGGCCGGCGGGCTGATCTCGGCGGCGTTGCTCGCGGTGCCCGGCGCCTCGGCCTATTTCGTCGTCGGCGGCGTGATCGTTGTTCGGCCTGGGTATTTTGCGCTGACGGCTGGTCTCGGCGTCCGTTCGGGGCGGCGCTAAAGCCCGGAATCAAGCCTCTGCAGCGGAATGTCGGCCGGCGCGGGTTCGCCCGCCGGCGCCCGAGGCGTGCTGAATTTGGAAATGTC
>CANKHJ010000084.1 GCA_947481635.1 Bradyrhizobiaceae bacterium | reverse complement strand
TGCCCGCCGGGCGGAGTCCCGGGGTCGCCCGAGTGCGTGGTTACGAGCCACGGCCGCAGGGACCGCACCCTGCTCCGCCTTCAGGACCGTCTCTAGAAGACGCCCCCTCGTGAGCAGGGTGACGGATGGTAATCATAAAGAGGGAATAAAGTCCAAGCCCGGACGTCCTCATCCCCACTGTTCATGCTCTCACCGTCGCCGGGGGTTGTCCCGGCCATCCACGTCTTGCTTACGCGAGAAAAGAAAGACGTGGATGCCCGCGACAAGCGCGGGCATGACGATCATTGTTTGTTGGAGAGTGCAATCAGCAACGCGAAACTGCTGCACCAGTCGGGTCACTCAGGGTGACGATGAACTGCGGTGCCTATCGGTCGTTCAGACGGTCAGGGGCAGCGTAGCCTCGCATAAGGGGCAAGGCTCTCTGCGCTTTCGGATTTCGAATGGATGCGCCATATCAGATGGTCGGGCCGCTCCATGTCTGCAATCCAAATGAGCCGATCACCATTCTGCAGGCGTCGGTCCTCATCGTGAAGGTACATGGCCACTTCAGGACCCTCCTGGTAGAGGACCGTATATTTGTAATCCTTCTTCACGCTGACCCCGTTCACCTCCTCCATGACTTGCGCAGCGATCTCCTTTTGGTCTCGCGACACCTGGAGGATAGAACCTTTCGTCTTACACGCGGCTTCAAGACCAAGTTCAATCTGGTCACCGATCCAGACCCATTTTCCATTGATTGCTGAGAATGGATCAACCTTGCTTTGGAGTCTCTTGATCGCCTGCTTGCTGAGGACATGATCAGGCTTCAGCGTCAGAATCCGCGTGTGGTCGGCAATCGCATTGCCCTTAGCTCCTGATTTCTCGTAAGCATTGGCGCGCTTGTCGTAGGCGCCTGCATCTCCCGGGTTGATTTCGATGGCCTTGGTGAAGTCGGCGATGGCGCGGTCGTAATCTTTCTTGTCGTAGTACGCATCGCCTCGGCTTTTGTAGGCCCACGCATACTTCGGATCGATCTCGATCGCCTTGGTGTAGTCGGCGATGGCGCGGTCCGTGTCGCCCTTGGTGCCGGAGGCGACCCCGCGGCTGTTGTAGGCCTGCGCATCCTTCGGATTGATCTCGATGGCCTTGGTGTACTCGCCGATGGCGCGGGCGTAGTCCTTCTTGTCGGAGTACGCATCGCCGCGTTTGCTATAGGCCCGCGCATACTTCGGATCGATCTCGATGGCTTTGGTGTAGTCGGCGATGGCGCGGTCGGTATTGCCCTTGGCCGCGTAAGCGATCCCGCGGTTGGTGTAGGCCTGCGCCTCCTTGGGATTGATCTCGATCGCCTTGCTGTAGTCGGCGATGGCGCGGTCCATGTCGCCCTTGACCTGATATTCCACACCACGGTTGATATAGGACTTTGCATCTCTCGCGTTCTGCTTGATGGCCACATCGCAAGCGCGTAATGCCGCATCACCGCGGAGGTTCTCACAGTCCTCACGAGGGCCCGCGAATGCGGCTGGTGCGCTCAGCAGCACAATCAATCCCACAGCCAATCGCCTGCTCATGTGTCGCTCCCGCGAGGCATCACTTCGATTGAATCGATTCAATCCCGTCTCGGGCCAATCCACAAGTCGTCACCCCCGCGAATGCGAGGGCGACCCGTTGCGATTGGGGCACTTCCGCAAATTTACGTTGCTGCTGCCCGCCTCAATACAATTGGATCGACAGCACGCCACCACCGGGACCGGCCATCAGGCCCCGGGTGTCGTCGGCGCCGACCTCGACCTGATCGTTGCGTGCCGGCTTGCCGGGCATGTTCACCGAATAGCGGTATTTGCCCGGCGCCAGTTCGAGGGTCGGGCCGCCCGGCGTGTCCGGGCCGCCGGTGCCGGCCGGGATCTTGATGATTTTCTTGTTGATGGTGATCGAGACTTCGACGTCGCCCATATTCCCGAAGAACAGCTTCGCCTTTCCCGGCGGCGGCATCACGCCGGCCTTGGAGGCTTCGGCGGGAATCTTCTGGGTGAGGTTGATACTGGTCTCGCCGTTGCTGCGGCCGAGCTTCAGCAGCGCGGGCCCTTGCGGCGAGGAAAACGCCAGCACCAGTTTGTCCGGTCGCGTCACCGCGCCTTGGGGCAATTCCTTCCAGTCGAGTTTGGTCAACTCGCGGCGATAGAATGCGAGCACCGCGCTGAGGTCGGCGGGTATGCTCGCATCCAGCTCGCGCCGGAACGGTTCGTCGCCGTCTCGCAGCTTCACCGTCGAGGGCGCGCTGAGCGTGCGTTGCGTCGGCACCGGGAGAGCGGCGCCGGCTTCGGGCTCGAGATTGACCTCCACCTTTGGTGCAGGGGGAGCGGCCGCGCCGCCCTTGCTGGCGTTCGCGGGGCGCGATGCGGCCGCCATCAGGCCGGGGCCGATTGCGGTCACGTTGGACTGGGCGCCCATCTGCATCACGGTGAGCGTGATTTTTTTGCCCGCCTTGGAAAAATCCAGCACCGTCATGTTGGGGTTGTTGATCACGGAAGGCTGCTCGCGCCAGCCGAGCGGCTTCATCGTGGTGCGGAAGAATGCCGCCAGCGCGCTGACGCTCGACGTCGAGGTGAATTCCAGCTTGCCGTCGTCGGCCTCGAATTCAATGTCCTCCGCAGTTGCAGGCAGCGGAATCGGCGCGGTGTTGTCGGCGAGAAGGCCCAATGCCGGGGCCGCGCCGGCCGGTGGCGCTGCCGCGGCGGGACGCCGCGACGTCGGAGCGCCGGCAATCTCCAGCGCCTGTTTCAGGAAATTATCGTTCTCGTCGCGCTCCGCCTTGGCTTTTGCGGCCAGCATCGCGGCCGAAGCTTCCACCGTGAAATTGACGATCGTCAGGTCGTAGCGGTGACTGAGTTTCATTGCCGCGGTGCCCATCGTCGGCGACGTGAAGGTGAGCGCCACCTCGTCGGCGTTGACGACTGCGCCGCGCGTTTCTTCCGTCCACTTCCGTGCGAGAAGTTCGCGCCGGTAGAACGCCAGCACCGTCGCCATTTCCGCCGGCACATGGGCATGGACCTGGCGACGGATGTCCGTTCCCGTATAACCGGAGCTCTTGATCGGCTTCGGGATCGGCATGCCGCCCATCTCGTTGCCGACTTCGAGCATCTGAGGCTGTGAGAACGGCGCGACCTTGATCTCGACATTGATGCGGTCGTCGGCGCGGCGCGCGAGCGCCAGCAGGACCGGGAGCTGCTTGTCGCGGCCGTAAACCGCGAGCGCGCCGCCGGCGGGCTGTTCAAGCCTGGCGCCGGGCCAGCGCGCCGCGATCGCGTCCTCGGAGAGACGCGACCAGCCCTTCGCAGTCAGCTCCTGGTCGAAGAACGCACGCAGCGTGTCGACCGTGCCGGGGGCGTTGCCGTTCAGATAAGGCCGGTTCGCGTCGTAGACGATGTCGGTCGCGCCATCGGGAAACGGGAGATCGACCAGCAGCCAGGTCGGAACGTAATTCACGCTCGACTGGTTCGCCCGCCCGCCGGCCATGGTGAAATACACCGTCAGGCCCTGCGGTCCCTTCTTGAACAACAGCGACGTCGACTGCTCTTCCAGCGGTGCCACGAATTGCTTCCAACCATCGTCGGCCAGCAGCCTGCGGGTCGCCGAAGCGACCTCCGACATCGTGCCGGGAGCCGAATAATTGAAGCCCCCGGTCGAGGAGCCCGCCGCCGCCGTCGCGCCCTGAAGCCGCGGAAGGGTGCTGGCGTCGACTTGTCCCTGCGCGTGCAAAACGGAAGGGCCGCCGAGCATCGCTGCAAGGCAGACCAAGGCCAAAAGCTTTGACTTGAACGCAACACGCCGCACGGATCGCGACGTCGATGATTGCCGGATCATTCCTGCCTCCCAAAATCGTGGACGCTGCCGCGACGGCTTCGACGCCGACACGCCCAATCTATCATAGTCGCGCGCAGGAGGAATTTGGTTCAACGCGCAGGCAGAAGAACGCGCAGGCACGGGTCCGTTCCGCTGCCGGCCAGCCGAGCACCATGCAGGTGTTGGGCGGCCTCGCCGTCGACTACAGAAGCGGCGTACCGTTCTCGTGCGAGCCTCCGCGCCTGCGACCGAGGCGGCGGCGTATCGCTTCGCGCTGCAATGCCTTCCGGTAACGGCCCGCCGGCAGCGGAAGGGCTTGCGCCTGCCGGTCCAGCGCGCGCAGGGCTTCAATCACGTCGTCGAATTTGATCACCTTGCCGCCGACATTGCGCAACGCAGGGGCGGAGACGACGGCGCAGGCGTCAGAGGCCCACGACGCGAGGATCGACCGCTTTTCGTTCAACGTCAGGTCGGGGTCGTTCACGACATCCCGGGGGTGTTCAAACGCCCGCGCGGGATGCAGCAACGAGTCCAGATCGAAATCATCCTTGTTGATGGTCATGACTGTCTCCATGGCAGAAGCAGCCCGCGCTTCGCGAAGCGCGGGCCACTCCCTCCCCCCGATTACGCGGCCTCGGAGTGTTCGATCGTTTTGGGGTTGCTCTCGCTGAGGCTCTGCGAGCCGCCCTCGATCTTGATCTGACGGGGCTTCATCGCTTCCGGAACCTCGCGAACGAGCTCGATCTGCAACAGGCCGTCTTCGAAGGATGCCCGCTTCACCTCGACAAAATCCGCGAGGTTGAAGCGCCGCTCGAAGGGCCGGCCGGCAATGCCCCGATACAGATAATCCGCAGCGCCCTGCTTCTCTTCAACCTTGCCGGTGATGGTCAGGACATTCTGGTGCGCCACGACGTTGATCTGCTCGGGCTTGAATCCCGCGACGGCAAGCGTGATCCGATAGCGATCCTCGCCGGTTCGGACAATGTTGCACGGCGGGTAGTTGTCTTCCGGAACGAACCGCAGGCTCTGGTCCATCAGATTCAACAACCGGTCGAAGCCAACGCTGGTCCGCCAGAACGGGTCGTAGTTGATGTTCGTCATTGCCACATCCTCCATTGAGCAACATGGTTTTGACCGGCCCACGCCGGCCAGATGATCGAGCCCCAGGGGCACTCGACGGCGAAAAATCTGGTTTGGGGCGCAACAATTTCAAGAGCTGCCCCGAAAAATTTTTCGGCTCTTTTAAGTCTTTGAAATTCCGTAATTTTTACGTCACCGCGGTGCGAGCCTGAGGCTCGCATGCCGCCGCGAAAATACCGCGCTCATTGCTGGAACTTGATGTTGGCCTTGGCGATGACGGCGTGCCAGCGGACGCGCTCTTCCTTGATGAAGGTAGCCAGCGCCTCGGGCGAAGAACCGACCGCATTGAGGCTGGAGTTGCGCAGGCTTGCCGCAACGTCCGGCTGCCTGAGCGCCTCCGCGAACGCATCCGACAATTTCTGCGCGATGTCCTTCGGCGTCCCTTGCGGTGCGACGACGGCCTGCCAAGCCATCGAGACGAAGCCCGGGTAGATTTCCGACATGGCAGGCACGTCCGGCAGCATCGCATCGCGCTTTTCGCTGCCGACGGCCAACGGCCGCAACGCGCCGGTGCGGATGTTCGGCAGGATGCTGCTCGGCTCGGTGAACATGGCGTCGACCTGTCCGCCCAGGAGATCGGTCATCGCGGGCCCGCCGCCGCCATAAGGCACGTGCACCATCTGGACGGCGGCGAGGTCCCTGAGCCATTCGACGGACAGATGCATGGTGGTGCCGATGCCCTGTGACGCATAGGTCAGGCCGCCGGTTTTTGCCTTGGCGAGCGCGACGAATTCCTGCACCGAGTGGGCTTTGACGTTCGAATTGACCACCAGCACGTTGGGGGCGACCGTCAGCAGCGACACCGGCGTCCATCCCTCCGGGTCATAGGACAGCTTGATTCCCCGATCGATCGCGATGTGGCCTGCCGCCGCAAACAGCAGCGTGTAACCATCCGGCGCCGCACCCGCGACATGGGTCGTGCCGATCGCGCCGCCGGCGCCGCCGCGATTTTCGATGATGATGGTCTGATTCCATTTGGCCCGCAGCTTGTCCGCAAGCAGGCGCGCCAGGCGATCGATGCCACCGCCGGCCGCGGCGGGAACGACGAATGTGATCGGGCGGTTGGGATAGGCTTCTTGCGCGTGACCGGTCACCGGCAACAGCAGGAAGGCCGCAACGAGAAGACGGACGATATTTTCCAGACGCATCACTTGCTCCCCCTGCAGTCGCAATCACTCGGCCGCTTCGATCTCGACGGGTTGGGCGCCCTTGACCGATTTCGACGACCAGTTCACCTCGCCTTCCGGGAACATCGCGGTCCAATCCTGGTTGGCCGGAACCAGACCGTCACGGGACCGCAGATTGTAACGCATGTTGACCGCGAAGGCCGGCTGCGCCGCGGCCGCCTCACCGCGTGCGACGGAGAGCATGAAGCGCCGGAAATGCACGATGCCGACGTCGGCCGGGCCAAGGTGCTCCAGGGTGCGGTCGGCGATCGCGCCCATGCTCTCCTGCACGATCGAGTCCTGCACGTTGATGCCGTTGAGACCGCAGAACGACTTGCCTGAGATCATCGCTTCGCGGTCCTGCCCCCAATTCGGGAGTTCGCAGATCTTCAGATAGCCATTGTCGTCCAGGGCATCCGGCGTGAGGCCGGACCAGGCGGCGCGCGCGGCGTGGTCCATCGGGCCGGCCACGGAATACCAGATCGTATAGAAGTGCGCGTGCGTCTCGTCGACCGGCACCATGATCAGTTGCGCGCGCCACGGCTCTGCGACCGTGAAGGCGACATAGCCTGGAAACGCGAAGGCGGTCGCGCGGACATAATTGACGTCCTGATCGAGCGAGCGGCGCAGCGCGCCATAGACGAAGCCGGACTCGGTCTCGCGCACCTGCATGGTTGCGAATTTATCGGATGACGGGCGTCCGAGCGTGACGGCGACGCCCTTGTCGCTGACCACCGTGCTGTTCGCCACCGGCGTCACCTGGACGTTGTCCTGATGCAGGGTCGTGGTGTGGGTGGAATCGAGCGCGCCCTCGATGGTCTGAATCCAGTTCGCGGTCTGCGCCACATCCATGATGACACGATGTGTGTCCGACATGGCCAGCCAGGGCCAGTCGGGAAACGGCGCGCGCTCCGATGCTTCGGCGATATTGAGCCAGATCAGGCCCGCCGCCTCGCGCACGCCCGGCGCGCGCAGCCGCAGCTTCGGCCGGCCGCCGGTCTCGCGCTCATTCGGCGTTTCCTTGACCGTGCCGTCGCAGCCCAACAGCCAACCGTGATAGATGCAGCGCAACCCGCCATCCTCGACCCGCGCGAGCGCCATCGACGTCAGCCGGTGCGGACATAATTCATCGACCGCCAGAACCTCGTCGCCGCGCCGCGCCACCACGAAGTTTTCGCCGAGCAATCGAACCCGGTGGGTGTGCCGGTCCTTGAGCTTGGCCGATCGCAACACCGGGTACCAGAAGCGGGATAAGGGCCGATGCAGCGGGGTGCCGGGGCTGACCCCGGTGAGCATGTTGTTTTCGTCGCGCGTCATGGCCCGCACCCAATTTTTCATTATTTCAATGACGAAGTTTAGGCATGGGCTATCATGCCGTCCAATACCTTGGTGCGCCTCACGCGATACCCAAACAGTATGGCCGGCCGGCATGAACCTGCGTCATCTCCGTTACTTCACCACCATCGTGGAAGAGCAGAATATCGGTCGCGCCGCGGTGCGGCTGAACATGTCGCAGCCGCCGCTGACGCGCCAGATCCGCCAGCTCGAGGCGGAGATGGGCGTGCAGTTGCTGACGCGTTCGGCGAAAGGGGTTCAGCCGACCAATGCGGGACTGATCCTGTTCGAAGAAGCACAGAACATCCTCACCCTGGTCGGACGGGCCGAAGCGCGCACCAGGATGGCGGGGCAAGGGCAACTCGGCCGGCTGGACATCGGCGTGATCGGATCGATCGTGCTGGCGATGCCTGGATTGCTGCTGAATGTCCGCAAGAGGTTGCCGCAGGTCGAGATCACCTTGCAGACCATGAACAAGAAGCAGCAGATCGAAGCGTTGCGCGAGCGGCGGCTGACGGTTGGCTTCAGCTTCCTGGCCGCGCCCGACTCCGAGCTGGTGAGCAAAGTGGTGCGGCGCGAGCATGTCGTCGCGGCGGTCCATATCCACGATGACCTGGCGGCCAAGCGCGCCGTGACATTGCGCGAGCTGACCAAACGGCCGCTGATCCTCTACACCAGCGGCTCGCGGCCAAACCTGGCCGACGTGATCACTGCGCTGTTCCGGCGCGAGGATCTGCAGCCGCAGATCGCGCAGGAGGTGGTGGATTCGCTGCTTTCCGCCGTAGCCCTGGTGGCGGCGGGCTTCGGCACATGCCTGGTGCCCGAATGGGTCGCGAGCCTCAACCTCGCCGGCGTGAAGTTCATTCCGCTGCGGCATGCGCCGAAGACAACGATCGATCTCTACGCGACCTATCGACGGGATGATTCTTCGACGGTGCTGCAGGCGTTCCTGGCGTCGTTCGGGGGCCGTCGCACGCGGCCGTGAAGTCGATTGACGCGCTGACGTGTCGGGTCGAACCGTCGTGCCAGGTCGGCGACTATGGTTCCGGCTTAAAGCCGGACGCTTTGACCGCCGGACGCCAAAGCTCCATGTCGGCTTTTTGTATTTCACCGAATTCTGCCGCCGTCGTGCCGGTCGGGGTCAGGCCAAATGCGAGTAGTCGATCACGAATGGCTTGATCCTTGATTGCGGTCACGACAATCTTGTTGATCCGGCTGATGAACGCTTCCGGCGTACCCGCTGGGGCATAAAGTCCATACCAGCCGTTGCCGGTGATATTAAATCCCGACTCGCGAAACGTCGGCACATCGGGGAGCAATGCTGTTCGCTGCCGGTCGGACGTCGCAAGGATGCGGATGCGGCCCGCATTGTGCGGCTCCAGGACATCCGTCGTACCGATGAAGAGAAGGGGATATTGACCGCCAAGGAGGTCAGTAATGGCCGGTGCGCCCCCACGGTAAGTAATCGCCTGCATGTCGAGATCTGTTGCCTGTGCGAACATCGCCCCGAGAAAATGCGGCAATGTCCCCGCGGCCGGGACGCCATAACTCGCGTCCTTCGGATTGGCCTTCGCCCAGGTCACGAATTCCTTGAGCGAAGTCACCGGCGCTTTTGGCCCAACGGCGGCGACAAATTCATAGGTGCCGACTTGTGTGATCGGCGCGAAATCCGCGATCGGATCATATCCAAGCTGCGGATAAAGCAGCGGCAGAATTGCCATCGGGGCAATCACGGTGAACAGCAGCGTCGAACCATCTGGCGTGGCGGACTTTACCGATTGAACCCCGATCCGACCCGCGCCGCCGATACGGTTTTCCACGATGACCGGCCGATCGAGTTCAATGCGGATGCGCTCGCCGAGCAGCCGGATCATGACATCGCCCGCGCTTCCGGCGGGGAACGGATAAACGATCCGGATCGGCTGCTGAAGCTGGGCCTTGCCGGGAGAGGCAAAGACAAGCCCAAGCATAATCGTCACCAATGCAACCCAAATCGACCAATATCGTTTGCGGCTCATAGGCTGCTTCCTCCGAGATAATGTTGCCACAAGTCTTGTTCGATTTCGCTCTCGTCCCAGACTCCAATCAGAACGCCGCGCTTTTCGGCACGACCATACATCCCAAGCATTTCCTGTTCAGACCGTGTGACTCGCTGCGACAATCTGAGGCCCCACAATGCAAGCGCGCCAAACAACCGGTCACGCTCTCCTTGACACTCCGGGTCTGCGCCAAGATCGCGCAACTCGTGCGGATCGGTCTGCAGATCGTAAAGCATCGGCCGGAAGCCGGTTGCGAAGATGTATTTCCAACGGCGATCGGCGATCATAAAAAGGCGGGAGTCGCGTGGCGCCAGACCCAGGGCCGGACCGGCCGGCTGCAAGGTGTAGTCATATTCGCTATGCACAAACGCTCGCCAGTCAGCGGGCTTGGTACCGTTAAGCAACGGCACCAGAGAGCGTCCTTCGAGTCGATGCGATTGCATCATCGGATCGGAACCGATCGCTTCCAGGAATGTCGGCGCGAGATCGATCGCCTCGACAAGCTCGTCGCACACCGTGGCGCGCGTTGACGAGGCTGCCGGGTCATAAATGATCAGCGGCACTTTAACCGATGGCTCATGGAACAGGTCTTTCTCCCCCATCCAGTGATCGCCGAGATAATCTCCGTGATCAGAGGTGAAGACGATCATTGTGTTCTTGAAATATCCATTGTCCTCGAGAAATTGAAACAGAATGCCCAACTGATCGTCGATCTGTTTGATCAACCCCATATAGACCGGGATCACTTCCCGACGAACCTCGTCGCGCGCAAAAGCCTTGCTGATGCGGTGCCGCATGAATTCCCGAAAAACGGGATGAGGATCCCGACGCTCTTCCTCGCTACGGATCGCTGGAATCACGTCGTCTGCTGAATACATTGAGTTATACGGCTCAGGCGCAACGTAGGGCCAGTGCGGCTTGATATAGGAAAGATGCAGGCACCACGGCTTGTCACCGGTCTCGCGAATGAAATCGATTCCGCGTCGCGTCATGTAAGGCGTCTCGGAATCTTCTTCCCTGACGCGCGCCGGCTTTCGCGCGTGCCGCATCGCCCACCCCGAGGCCAGTTGATTGGCTTCACCCAGCGCGGCGTTCGCCCAGTCATGCCAAGGGTTATCGCCGGCATAGCCCTTTGAATTGAGATAAACATTATAGGGCACCGGCTTGCTGTCGGAGCTGCCTTCCGGTCCCCGTGTGTGCATTCCGTCATCGCGTTCGTAGGGGTCGAAGCCGCATTCCGACGCCCGCACGCCAATGATGGATGAGGGATCGATGCCGAGACGCGCCATGCCCTCCCGATCGGCGACCATATGCGTCTTGCCCACCAGAGCCGTTTCCATGCCAAGCGGGCGAAGGTAGTCGCCGATCGTCATCTCTCCGATCTTCAACGGAACGCTATTCCAGTTCGATCCATGCGACTGCATGTACCGGCCGGTATAAGTGCTCATGCGGGATGGGCCGCAGATCGGAGACTGCACATAGGCCCGGGTAAAGCGCACCCCGCGGGCCGCCAATCTGTCGATATTGGGCGTTTGCAGCGTTGGATGTCCTGCGCATGACAGGTAGTCCCAACGCAACTGATCGCACATGATAAACAGTATGTTTTTCGCGCGCCGATTCACGTGCTTCCTTCCCGGGTCGCAGGTCATTGCCTGGAGACCGACACTATCGAAGTGCTCGGTGGGCTTTATGTCGCGCGCGGCATTCCCGCTTAGAATGTCATATCCTGACAGATCGTAGCCCTGCGTGGTTGGCTACCACAACAATGACGCGCCGCGTGTCCACGTCGTGGACACTGGCGCCCGAGGCCGCACGGCGGCGGGTTCTTATCCGAGAGGACGCTTTTGACCCATCGCGTCAACGCTGGCATCGAGCGATCTGGTTTTTCTCCGCCACGTCGGGTCTGTGTTAAAGTGCGGTCTGCATCCAGCGTGACGGCCTTGCCGCAAGGGGGAGAGCAATGAGCGTACACCGATACGCACTTCTGATGATGTCTGTGACGGCTATCGCAAACGCTGCGCTTAGCCGCGACGCAAGCGCCCAGTCCTTCACGATAACGCTCGACAATGTTCAATACACGCTGCCCTGGAACGAGCTGTACCCTCCGACGACCGGGCGTGAAAATGGGTTCAGAATGGCGGCCCCTTACGTGCACCACTATGAGTACATGAGAGTGGTGATCAAAGACCGGGAATTGTTCAATTTTTGCCGGAGCCTCTACAAGGCCAAGCCCGGAGACAAGGTGGAGGTCTTGTATGGCCCGATACAAGTCGTTGTGAATGGCAAGACGGTGCCGGAGCCACAGGAGAGCGCGTCAGCCGCGTGTTGAATCCGCGGGCGGCTTCCAGGTCATGAAATCTTCCGTCGAGAATGGCGGATTCATTCCCCAATCCCAGGTGACCTCGGCCGGGCGTTGCGCGCGCTGCGGCGGAATTTTGCCAGCCCACGGATGTGCGGCGAGATGCCGAAGCGTCGCGTCGGTCCCCTGCGTTCGATAGAGTTCGCCGATCGACGCCGCATCCTGCCCAGGCGCCGGAAACTGAGAAGCGTCGTAGCGCCTCAACGTGGTGGCAGGTCTCGGGATCGGCCTTAACGCCTGCGTGATCGTTTCCATCAAACCGAGATGCTCAGCGACCTCCGGTGGACGCGTCCCCTCGATCGCAGCGAGGGCAAAATCCACCGCCCATTGATTTTTAGGCGCCCGCGGCCGCGCCTGCCGCAGCAACTCGTGAAACTCCTGGCGTGGCTCCAGCGCCGAGAGCCAGGAGCCGATGACGACGCCGCGCCAGGTGAACCATCGCGTGAACAAGAGATCGTGCAGCAAGGAGATGTCGAGCGCCCCAAGACAACGGAGATACAGGTAGGCAAAGTCGAGCCGCTCGCACAGCAATGTGCGATACTGCGGAAGATATTCACCCCATGCCTCGATCGCGGCCGCCTGGCGCTTGAGCAGATACAGTCCGCTGCTGGCGCGCATCATCTGCGTATAGGGAAGCCGCAGGAACAGCTTTGCGACTTCCTCGACATCATAGATCGGATCGGCAGGCAACGCCTCCGCATCGCCGTTGAGATTGTTGTCGTCTCCAATCGCCATGCCTTCGTCGCATCCGTGGTCAGGTGCCGGGGGCAAGAAGCCAATATCTAGCGTTCTCAATCGCACGCGAAGCACTGTTGCCGCGACTGTGACATTCCTCGTAGCCCAAGAAGCCCGGCGGCTTCAGGGGCATCGTGTTTCCCCGAGACGCCGAAGCGCGTGCATGTCCAAAATTTTCAGCACGCAATCGGAAATCTCAAGGATTCCGTCCCGACGGAAATTGCCCAGCGTCCGGTTAACGTGCACCGGGGTGAGACCGGTGATGTCCGCGATGTGCTGCTGACGGAGCGGAAAATTGACAACATCGCCTCGCGCAAGGTTGCGCCGACCCAGCCGATCCAGCAACCGCAAAATAAGAAGCGCGATTCGCTCTTCGGCGGTCCGGCGGCCGAGATCCATGAGCAAGGCGTCCGCTTCCTGCTTTTCCGCGATCGTGATTGCGCCAAGGGCGTCCATGACGGGTGGCTCTGCCATCAGCTTCTGAAGCACGTCCAAGCGGTGGTAAAGGCAATAGCTGACGTCAGTCAATGTCTGCACGGCGGTTTGCTGCCGGCGGTCAAACAGCGAAGCGACGGACACGAGGTCACCCGGCAACAGCACCGACAAGATCTGCCGCCGTCCGTCCGGCAACTGAATGAAGCTGATCGCCCAGCCCTCGCAGATCATGATCACAGAGTCGGACGCTTCACCGGTGAAGGCGATGGTCCGCCGCGCGCGGCTGAACATATGCTCCTGCGTTAATTGACGCGGGGCCCGGGGTAGCTGCGAGTCCGCGAGGAGAGCGCCACAGAAATTCGATTGGCGCACGGTGCAAGATGCGCATGACGAATGGGTCTCCACCCTCAAAGCACTGGTCATTTCGATCCCCACCCCTTCTGTCGCGAATACTTGACGTAATCTTGCAAAGCCGGCGATCCCCTGCGCCTCGACCATCGCAAGTGAGGTCGCAGAGCGAGGAATCGCCGGATCCAAGACGTCATGTCGAAGACGAAGGCGTGCGCGAATCCCCCATGACCGCGCGCGCCATGGCCATGAGGATGAGGCTCGCCGGACTGGAAATGAAGTATTTTGCGGATATTCGAGGGGCAGATTACTGTTAAATCGCGGCGCGCGCGGTCACATGACCCCTCAACCAGGAGGCAGCCGCCCGGATCTCAGTTTGTCACCCATACGGAAGAGCGGTCCTGACCAGCGACGTGATCGCCGGCGCGATGCGCGCACCGAGCGGCTTTCAAACCGAGCTTCTAGACTCGACATAAGCAACCGCTGATTTTCAGCGATTTAACTTACATCAACAACGCAGATCAGACTGTTGCTCATTCCTAGATGAGCGGCAAAATGATAGTATTTGACCTAAGTTTTACTCGATAATATTCCATTAATACTTGAGACTGAGCAACCTCATGACGCACCCGACCGGCATTTCTTCGAGGACGAACCGTTCGATCAACCTCCGCGATCTGCTCTTTCTTATTGCGGACCCGAACGCCTACCTGTGCACGATCGTCCACAGTATCCTGCGTGGGTTCGGGGCGACGAAGGTCACCGAAGCGCGCGAATGCACCCATGCGCTCCAGGCGCTGAGCGACCAGAAGATCGACATTCTGATTTGCGACGCGCTGCTGCCCCCCTATGGGGGGCTCAAGCTGACGCAAGCCGTGCGTCGAAACACCAAGACCGAGAACCGCACGGTGCCGATTCTCGTGATGGCCGGCGATTCAAGGGCCACGACGATCGAGAATGCCCGCGATGCGGGCGCGAACATGGTCATCGCGAAGCCGATATCGCCAGCCCAGCTTTACGATCGGCTGCTCTGGATCGCGTTCAACCCGCGGCAGTTCGTCGATACGCCGAATTATTTCGGACCGGATCGGCGCTTCAAGATCGAGGGCTATCCGAACGGGGTCGGCCGCCGCAAAGGCGACACGGCCGTCGAAATCGGCGAGGCAACGGGTCCAAGCCTGTCACAAAGTGACATTGACCACCTCCTGAACAGCGCGAGAGCGGGCTAAAGCAATGGTCAACAATGGCAAAGTCGAAGCGCGTTTGTTCTTCGTCGATACCGAATTCCAGAAGAAGGCACGCCGCCCGGGCGGCGCCCCGCGCGATGTCGCCCTCACCCGCGCCCAAGCCGGGATCGACGAGATCCAAGTGGATTTCGAAGCCTGGCTCGACCTGGAGCTGGGCGAGTTGATCGAACTGATCCAGAAGCCTAAATCAGCCGCAGGCCGCGATACCGTCTGGCTCGAGATGGTGGAAATCCGCTGCCGCCACCTGCGCGATGTCGGAACGACGATGGGTTTCCCGCTCCTGACCTTTGTTGCCGACAATCTGCGCGAGATCTTTGAGCGGCTTGCAGCTGGGGCCGTCTATCGCGGACACCTGATCGATTGCCATGTGCAGGCGCTCAAGCTGGCCATGCAGGAGCAGTACCGGAATTGCAGGCCTGAGCAATTGCCGGAGCTGAGCGATGGTCTGCGCCATGTGGCCCAGTTCGCAACCGTGGTAAAAGCGGAACAAGAGCAGGGATAACGAGGCGCTGTCGTTCCGAAGGTTTTCGTTAGAAAATCGTTTCCGCCGAATCGGGCTCGCGCACTCCTGGTGCCAAAGGCGCCACCAACGACTGCATCAGGCGGTCGCGCAGTTCGCCGACAGTGATGGCGGCGATCGCCGCACGCAATTGCTCGCCGTGCCCCGCTGTCGAAGCGTGCTCAACCGGACCTGCGGCATAGCGAGAGAGCGTCTCGATGAGCGCCGCGAATTCCTGCTGCAAGCGGTCAAAGTCTTGCAGCCCGACGATCAATTCGCGGTCGGCGGAATTCTTGCGCTGGAGCACAAGCTCTGTCACGCGGCCCGCGGTCGCCTCGAAACGGCCAAGCGTCGAGCGCAGCATATCGACCAGAGCATCGAGCACGGCATCCGCATCGGATGCCACGGCCGGGGTAGGCCTTGCCGGGAGTGGGCTTACGCTCACGACAGCTTCCCCAGCACCTGCTCGATCTTCTCCCGGATGATCGCGGGAGTGAATGGCTTGACGAGGTAGTTGTTCACTCCCGCGTGCGCCGCCTTCACGACAAGCTCCTGGTCGCCGCGGCCAGTCAGCAGAATGAAGGGCACACGGCGCAACGCCGGATGGCCGCGCACAGCGCGCAACAGTCCCATGCCGTCCAGCTCAGGCATGTTGTAATCCGAAATGATCAGATCGAGCGGCTGGATGCTCGCGGTGTCGAAAGCCTCCTTGCCGTTCTCCGACTCATGAATATAGCGGATGCCGAAACTTTCGAGCGCCATGCGCGTCATCTGACGCACGCTGTTCTGGTCGTCGACGATGAGAACCTTCAAAGTTGCTGCAATAGGCATTTAACATCTCCTATGCCGGCCCGATGGCCGGAGTTACGCCACTTGAAAACGCCGCACCGTTGCGGCCTGCGCCGCCGGCGGCGGCTTCAAATCGTTGGCAAGTTCCGGCAAGCGATCGACGTCGAGGATGAACGCGACCAGGCCATTGCCAAGAATGGTCGCGGCCGCAACACCCGGAACACTGCCGTAGCTATCCTCGATGCTCTTGATCACCACCTGCTGGTGGCCACACAGCTCGTCGACGACGATCCCCAGACGCGAGCCTTCACCGGTATCGGTGACGATGACGACGCACTCGTCGAGGCCCCTCGCAGTGGACGCGATGTTGAGCAACTCGCTGAGATAGGCGATCGGCACAAACTCGCCGCGTAACTGGAGCATGCCACGCGTACCGACAAGCTGATGCACATCCGCCGGGTCGGGGCTGAGGCATTCGATGATGGCCGACATCGCCATGACATAGGTCTCGCGTCCGACCTTGATCACCATGCCTTCCATGACGGCAAGGGTGAGCGGCAATGCAAGCTGAATGGTCATGCCACGGCCGCGCTCGGACTTGAGCGAGATGCGTCCGCCGAAATCCTGGACGTTGCGCCGGACCACATCCATCCCGACGCCGCGGCCCGAAATGTCGGAGACTGTCTCGGCAGTCGAGAAGCCGGGCAGAAAGATGAGATTGTTGATTTCGTCGGCGTTCAGAGCCGCATCCGCCGTGATCAGGCCTTTCTCCTTGGCCTTGCGGAGCACGCGATCGCCGTTGATTCCGGCCCCGTCGTCGCTGATTTCGATGACGATGCGTCCACCACGATGATCGGCCGTGAGGCGGATCGTCCCCTCCTCGCTCTTGCCGGCCCCGATTCGCTCGGCCGGCGTCTCGATGCCGTGATCGACAGCGTTGCGGATGATGTGGGTCAGCGGATCGCTGAGGCGCTCGATGATCGAGCGATCCACCTCGGTGTGCTCGCCGGAAATTTCGAGGCGGACCTTCTTGCCGGTTTTCGCCGACAGCTCGCGCACAAGTCGCGGCATGCGCTGGAACACCGCAGCGACGGGCTGCGCGCGCATCGACATCACGCCGTCCTTGAGATCGCGCGTATGATGGACGACCTCTTCAAGCCTCTGTGTCAGAAGGACGGCAATCTCCTCGGGAAGCCCCTGCACGACCTGCCCCAGCATCGCCTGGGCAATGACCAGTTCGCCGACGAGGTTCACGACGGAATCGATCTTATCGAGATCGATGCGAGTGGTCGGCTTGTCCGTGACCGGCGGGGATTTGCCCTTGGCATCGGCCGCCACGGCCAGTGCGGGCTGCGCTGCGGCTGCTGGTACCGGCTGTATGACGGGCGAGACAGACGGAGGCGGCACGGCTACCGGCTCGGCTTGCGCAAGCATCGGTGGAGGAGACATTGCAGGCGTTGGCACGCCTGATGCGGATACCGCGTCATTCGCGCCGCCCGAGATCAAAAGCTCGCAGTCGCCTGTGACGAACTCGAACACCTGCTCGACCTCGGCGCGCGAGGCGGTGGTACGCAACGTACCTGTCCAGCCGATATACGCGCCATCGTGCTGAAGCTCCGACAGCGCCGGAAGCATCGACACATCGGCCGAAAGGTCGAGATCGCCTAGCTGGCGCAGTTCGCGGATGACGTAGAGCGGCTCATTGGCGTTCTGGAAGAAATCGCGGTTCGGCTTGAACACGATCCCAAACTCATTGCGGCCGACGCCGCCCGCATCATTGTTTAGCTCGACGAGATCGACGCGCACTGGCGTGAACGCGATACCTTCGAAGTCCGCTGGAGCCGGCCCGTCATCGTCGCCGGAATCGCCGCTGATCAGTTGCTTCAGCGCCGCGCGGCTTTCGCTCCCGTAGCCGGGTTCAATCGGCGCACCGGACCTCGTCAGACCCACGAGATCCGACAGCGTATCGTTCGCCTTGAGCAGCACCGCCGCGAGGTCGGTGGTCAGGCTGAGCGTTCCGTTGCGCAGTTCATCGAATACGGTTTCGAAAACATGGGCGAACTCGACGAGCGCCTCGAGCCCGAAAATTCCCGCGCCACCCTTGATCGAATGCACCGCGCGGAACAGCGCGTGGATCGTCTCTTCCGAGCCGCCGCCCGACTCGATCTCGGAGAGGCCGTTCTCCATGATGAGAAGCAGCTCGCCGCATTCGTCAAAGAATGTTGCTTTCAGGTCTTCTATGCTGGCCATGACGACGCTCCCCGCGCTTGCCGCTTGCTCACGGACATACCTTGCGCACGGTAGCGAGCAGGCGCTCGGGATCGAAAGGCTTCACCATCCAGCCCGTCGCACCGGCGCTGCGCGCCATTGCTTTCTTCTCGTCGCTGCTTTCGGTGCTGAGCACCAGCACCGGCACCCGCTTATGCGCCGGATCGGCGCGCATATGCCGGATCACGCCATAGCCATCCATCTTCGGCATGTTGATGTCGGTAATGACGACATCAACGCGCTCGCGCGCGAGCACATCGACACCGTCCTGCCCGTCGACTGC
>CANKHJ010000083.1 GCA_947481635.1 Bradyrhizobiaceae bacterium | reverse complement strand
CCACAGGGCACTTCCCAAGGGGTGGCGGGGCGTCTTTCCCACCCGCCGGTTGCGGCCGTTCGGGCCCCCAGGGGGTGGCCGCCGGCGGTCTGGCGAGGACTACGGCGCGCTGGTCTGCAATTGCAGCGCGTGGAGCTTGCCGCCGAGCACCTGTTTCAGCGCCTGGTTGACCATCTGGTGCTGCTGGACCCGGCTTTTGCCGCGGAATGATTCCGACACGATGTTCGCGGCCCAGTGATCGCCGTCATTGACCAGCGCGGTCAGCGTCACCTGCGCATCGGGCAGCGACGCCTTGATCATCGTTTCGATCTCGTGTGCGTCCATCGCCATGGCGTGACTCCAATCTACAGTGATTTAGGCGCCGACGATGGCGTCTGCCATATAGGCCGGCAGCCAGGCCTCGTGGCGATCGCGCAGCTTGGTGATCAGAATCGGACGCTCGCCGGGGAGCGTCAAGACAGCGCCGCCGGTAACGCCGAGACGCCGCACCGGAACGCCCGCGGCCTTGGCGCGCGCCGTCACCGCATCCGCATCGCGCGTGGTGACCAGATAACGCGCCTGGTCTTCACCGAACCAGAAGGCGTGATCCTCGGTGGCATCGAGCGTCGCGCCGATCCCGGACGCCATCGCCATCTCGGCCAGGGCCACGAGCAATCCGCCGTCGGACAGGTCGTGCACCGCGGTCGCCTGCCCGTCCACGATCAATGAACGCACCAGGTCGCCGTTGCGCTTCTCCACCGCGAGGTCGACCGGCGGCGGCGCGCCCTCCTCGCGACCGCCAATGTCGCGCAGATAGACCGATTGGCCGAGCCAGCCTGCGGTATCACCGATCAGCAGGATCGCCTCGCCTCCAGTCTTGAACGCAAGCGTCGCGCTTCTGGTGAAATCATCCAGCAGGCCGACGCCGCCGATGGTCGGGGTCGGCAGGATGCCGCGGCCGTTGGTCTCGTTGTAGAGCGACACGTTGCCGGACACGACCGGGAAGTCGAGCGCCTTGCAGGCCTCGCCGATGCCGCGGATGCAGCCGACGAACTGGCCCATGATCTCGGGCTTTTCGGGATTGCCGAAATTGAGATTGTCAGTGATCGCAAGCGGCCGTCCGCCGACCGCGGTGATGTTGCGCCACGCCTCCGCCACCGCCTGCTTGCCGCCCTCGTACGGATCGGCCTCGCAATAGCGCGGCGTCACGTCGGCGGTCAGCGCCAGCGCCTTCGGGCCGTCTTGAACGCGCACCACCGCGGCGTCGCCGCCGGGGCGCTGCACGGTGTTGCCGCCGATCACGTGGTCATATTGCTCCCACACCCAGCGTTTCGAGCAGAGTTCTGGCGTCGCGAGCAATGTCTCCAGCGCGTCCGCGACCGCCATCGGATGCTTCACGTCCTTGGCGTCGATCACGGCGCGCTTCGGCGTCTCGACAAAGGGGCGATTGTAAACCGGTGCCTCGTCGCCCAATTCCTTGATCGGCAGGTCGACCATCACGTCGCCACCATGGCGCACAATGAAGCGCTGCGTCGGCGTGGTGCGCCCGACGATCGCGAAATCGAGCCCCCACTTGCGGAAGATCGCCGCGGCTTCCTGTTCCTTCTCCGGCTTGAGCACCATGAGCATGCGCTCCTGGCTCTCGGAGAGCATCATCTCATACGCCGACATGCCGGTTTCGCGGCACGGCACCGCATCGAGATCGAGGTCGACGCCAAGGTCGCCCTTAGCGCCCATCTCGACGGCCGAACAGGTGAGACCGGCTGCGCCCATGTCCTGGATCGCGATCACGCAATCCTTTTCCATGATCTCGAGGCAGGCCTCGAGCAGCAGCTTCTCGGAGAACGGATCGCCGACTTGCACGGTCGGGCGCTTCTCCTCGGCATCGGCGCCGAATTCCGCCGACGCCATGGTCGCGCCATGGATGCCGTCGCGCCCAGTCTTGGAGCCGAGATAGACGATCGGCATGCCGACGCCGGACGCCGCGGCATAGAAAATCTTGTCGGCCTCGGCGAGTCCGACCGCCATGGCGTTGACGAGGTTGTTGCCGTTGTAGCGAGGATGAAAGCGCATCTGACCGCCGACTGTCGGCACGCCGAAGGAATTGCCGTAGCCGCCAACGCCCGCGACCACGCCGGCGACGAGTTGGCGCGTCTTCGGATGCTTCGGATCGCCGAACGACAACGCATCAAGACAGGCGATCGGCCGCGCGCCCATGGTGAAGACGTCGCGCAGGATGCCGCCGACGCCCGTGGTCGCGCCCTGATAGGGTTCGATGTAGCTCGGGTGGTTGTGGCTCTCCATCTTGAACACGACGGCGAGCCCGTCGCCGATGTCGATCACGCCGGCATTCTCGCCCGGCCCTTGGATCACCCACGGCGCCGATATCGGCAGCCCGCGCAGATGCACCTTCGAAGACTTGTAGGAACAATGCTCGTTCCACATCGCCGAGAAGATGCCGAGCTCGGTGAAGGTCGGCGTGCGGCCGATCAGCGCCAGGATGCGCTCATACTCGTCCGGCTTGAGGCCGTGCTCGGCGACGAGTTGCGGCGTGACGGTGGGTTCATTGCGGATGGCCACGCGCTAGGCCGCCTTCGCGAGATGATCGTTCAGGCCGGCGAACAACCCGCGCCCGTCGGTCGGGCCGATCGCTGCGTCAACATGGTTCTCGGGATGCGGCATCATGCCGAGCACGTTGCCGCGCTCGCTGACGATGCCGGCGATCGCGTTCATCGCGCCATTGTGGTTCCAGTCCGGGTCGATCATGCCGTCGGGCGAGGCGTAGCGGTACAGCACCCTGCCCTCACCTTCGAGCTTCGCGATGGTCTCGCCGTCGGCGATGTAATTGCCCTCGCCATGCGCCACCGGTACGCGGATCACCTGATTCTTCTTGTAGCCGGCCGTGAACGGCGTATCGGCGCGCTCGACCCGGAGATAGACATCGCGGCAGATGAATTTCAGCCCTGCATTGCGCATCAGCAGACCCGGCAGCAGCCCTGACTCGCACAGGATCTGAAAGCCGTTGCAGACGCCGAGAACCAGGCCGCCCTTGGCGGCGTGCGCGCGCACCGCATCCATCACCGGAGCGCGCGCCGCGATCGCGCCGCAGCGCAGATAATCGCCGTAAGAGAAGCCGCCGGGGATGACGACGAGGTCGGTGCCTGCCGGCAACGCGGTCTCGGCATGCCATACCATCGCGGGGTCTCGACCCGACACCAGCTTGAGCGTGCGCGCCATGTCGCGCTCGCGGTTAATGCCGGGGAAGACGAGAATGGCGGCTTTCAACCCAACACCTCGACGCGGTAATTCTCGATCACCATGTTGGCGAGGAGTTTTTCGGCCGCTTGCTTCAGGGCCGCTTCCGCGCCGGCTTTGTCGCCGCCGGCGAGTTCGATGTCGAACACCTTGCCCTGGCGCACGCTGGTGACGCCGTCGACGCCGAGCGAGCGCAGCGCGCCCTCGATCGCCTTGCCCTGAGGGTCCAGGACGCCGGATTTCAACGTGACGGTCACGCGCGCTTTCATGCGGCCTCAAAGGATGCAAAGCGGCAGTGGATGCCGATTGTGCTGCAAATTAAAGACGTGGATGCCCGGGACAAGCCCGGGCATGACGAAAAACAACAATCTCAACGGCCTTCTTTAGGCAGGATCACGCCGCTTTCGCAGGCGCCTTGGCCTCTTCCAGCAGCCGGCCGTAGCCGGACAGCTGGCCGCTCTCTCCGACCAGCCGAAGCGCGGTCCAGAATGATGCAGGTGTGGATGACACCACCGGGAGGCCGCGCTGCTCCTCGAGCGGCTTGGCGACGTTCAGCGTGCGCAGCCCACCGCAGGAGATCAGCAGCGCATCCGCCGCCGGTGCCTGCTCGTGCGCCTTGGCGGTGAGGTCGATGATGTCCTGCTCGGACTTCATGATCGCGCCGCCGCCGAATTGGGTGATGCCGAAGCTTTCCAGCGACAGCACGTCGAAGCCGTGGAAGCGCAACAATTCCTCCAGCTTGTCGTTGACCACCTTGGTGTAGGCCGTGCTCACCGCGAGCTTGGTTGCGCCGAACGCGCGCAAGCCATCGATGATTGCCGTGCTCATGCTGGAGACCGGCAGGCCGGTGCGCTTGCGGACCTCGTTCTGCAGGTCCTCGTTGAATTGCGGGCCGCGGTAGAAGGTCAGCGAGGTGCCCATCAGCATGATCGCATCGACGCCCTGCTTGTGCAGGTTGATCGCGGCCGGGACGATCTTGTCCGCTGCCTGATCATAGCCCTCCGGCGTCAGCGAGCCGACGCCGGTCCCGTGTGGAACGAAGGTCATGTCGGGATACATGATCGCGCCTTCCGGGGGCATGCGATGCTCGGCAAACGGAACCACCATTCCGATCCTGGGCGACATGTGACTCACTCCGCTTTGATGTCTCTCAACTTGTCATTCCGGGGCGCGCGCCGCGCGAGCCCGGAATCCAGAAACTAGCACCGGTCTCTCGTCTGGATTCCGGATCGCCGCTATGCGGCGTCCGGAATGACGATGAGTGTCTTCAGCTCTTCACCAGCACTGGGCCGGTGCCGGTCGGCCGCTCGCCCTCGACGATGATGCCGAGGCGCTTGGCCACTTCGGTATAGGCTTCGAGCAGGCCGCCGAGGTCGCGGCGGAAACGGTCCTTGTCCAGCTTCTCGTTCGACTTGATGTCCCAGAGCCGGCAGCTGTCGGGCGAAATCTCGTCGGCGACAACGATACGCATCAGGTCGTTTTCCCACAGCCGGCCGCATTCCATCTTGAAGTCGACCAGACGGATGCCGACGCCGAGGAAGAGGCCGGAGAGGAAATCATTGACCCGGATCGCCAGCGACATGACGTCGTCGATCTCCTGGGGGCTGGCCCAGCCGAAGGCGGTAATATGTTCTTCCGAGACCATCGGATCGCCGAGCTGATCGTTCTTGTAATAGAACTCGATGATCGAGCGCGGCAGCTGCGTGCCCTCCTCGATACCGAGGCGTTGCGACAGCGAGCCGGCCGCGACATTGCGCACGACGACTTCAAGCGGAATGATCTCCACTTCGCGGATCAATTGCTCGCGCATGTTGAGCCGCCGGATGAAGTGCGTCGGCACGCCGATGTCGTTGAGGTGCTGGAATACGTATTCGGAAATACGATTATTCAGCACGCCTTTTCCTTCGATCACCTCGTGCTTTTTGGCGTTGAAGGCGGTCGCGTCATCCTTGAAATGCTGGATCAGCGTTCCAGGCTCAGGTCCTTCGTACAGAACCTTGGCCTTGCCTTCATAAATGCGACGACGGCGGCTCATCGGGGTGTACCGTGGTTTGTGAATGTCCATTGAGGGTGCCGAGGCTCCGGATATGTTTTGTCCGCGGCTTGCGGGAGCAACGCGACTCGGATCATGAGCGGCAGTAACGTCCGCTCCGCCAAACTAGCCGATCGGGGTGGGCGATACAATCGACCGGATTCGTTTGTCCCAATGGAACGCGGTGCGACGATTCGCCGATGGTTGCCTTGACCCTATAGGCCCGTTATGCAAGGCGAAGCAGCAAATCCAGGGAACATCGTGAGGCTTGCATGACCACGTTCGACAAGCGCGAAGACGGCTTCGAAAAGAAATTCGCGCATGACGAGGAGTTGAAATTCAAGGCCTATGCGCGCCGCAATAAATTGCTCGGCCTGTGGGCCGCGGAAAAGCTCGGCGTCACCGGCGCGGATGCCGATGCCTATGCGAAATCGGTCGTGATGGCGGATTTCGAGGAAGTCGGGGAAGACGACGTCTACCGCAAGGTGCGCGCCGATCTCGACGCCAAAGGCGCCAGCGTGAGCGACCAGGACATCCGCCAGCGGATGAGTGAATTGCTCGCGCAGGCCGTGATCGAAATCACCGCCGGCAAGTAGCCTGAGAATTTCCGGAACCGACCCGATGGCCGCCAGCCCCGCCTTCTCGCTCGCACGGCGTCTGCGCGCCGGCGAAACCGTCTATTCGGCCTGGTGCGTGCTCGGCGTGCCGCTGCTCGCCGAGACCGCCGCGCGCGACGGCTTCACGACGGTGACGCTGGACATGCAGCACGGGCTCTGGGACGTCGCCGGGATAGCCACCGCAATCGGCGCCGTGCATCACGGCGGCGCCGCGCCGATCGTGCGCCCGCCGCTGAACGACTTCGGCATGGCCAGCCGCGCGCTCGACTTCGGCGCCGAAGGCATCATCGCGCCGATGATCAACAGCGCGGCGGACGCCCGCACACTGGTCGAGGCGACCAAATACCTGCCGCGCGGCGGACGGAGCTGGGGACCGCCCCGCGCGCTGACGCTGAGCGGCCTCGACATCGCGGGCTATCTCGGCACCGCGCATGACCTCACCATCACCATGGCGATGATCGAGACGCGACAGGCGCTTGAGAATGTCCACGAGATCGTCGCGGTCGACGGCATCGACGCGCTGTTCGTCGGGCCATCGGACCTGTCGATCGCGCTCTCGAATGGCCGCGCGTGGAACCACACCATGCCGGAGCTCGAGCGCGCCCTCGACACGATCGCCGAGGCCTGCGCCAAAGTCGGCAAGATCGCCGGCGCTTTCACCGCCGACGCACCGCGCGCCATGGCGCTGGCGAAACGCGGCTATCGCTTCCTCACGGTCAGCAGCGACAACGGCATGCTGAAATCCGGAATTGCCGAGCAGTTGAAGGCCCTGCGGGGCTAGCATTGGTCTGGAGCATGCTCTGATGCCGCGCCGCGCGATCCAGCTCCTGCTCGGACCTGGCACGTTGCCGAGCCAGGGCGCCGATCGCCTCGATCTGTTGCGTTACGGAGCCTGGCTCAGCGGCAGGGCCGCGCTGACGGGCGACGAACTTCTGTCTGCTATCCCCGAGATCGCCGGCATCGCGGATGTGACGGTCGATGCGGGCAATCCGCACCCGATCGGCATTGTCGACGACCTGCGCCGCCTCGCCGTCCATATCGACGCCCTGATGCGGCGGCCGGATGTCGACGGCCTCGTGATGGTCCAGGGCACCAACAGCATCGAGGAGACCGCGTTCTTCCTCAATCTCACCGTGCGCAGCGACAAGCCGGTGATCGTCACCGGCGCACAGCGGCCGTTTACCGCGCTGAGCAGCGACGGCGCGATGAACCTCGTCAATGCGATCCGCGTCGCCGCGACGCCCGCCGCGTCCGGCAAGGGCGTGCTGGTGGTCACCAATGACGAGATCAACGCGGCACGCGACGTCACCAAGACCAGCACCTACCGGCTGCAGACGTTTCGCAGCCGCGACCTCGGCGTGCTCGGGTATGCCGATCCGGACGGCGTGGTGTTCTACCGCGCGCCGACGAGGCGCCACACCGCCGCCAGCGGATTCGACATCGCCGCGATGGGCGAATTGCCGCGTGTAGACATTCTCTACGTGCAGGTCGGCGCGCGCGGCGACCTGGCGCGGGCCGCGGTGGGGCTCGGCGCCAAAGGGCTGGTGATCGCCGGCAGCGGCGCGGGCGCGCTCGCGGACCGCAAGGACCTCGCCGCTTTGGTGCAGGACGGCATCGCGGTGGTGCGCAGCGCGCGCGTCGGCGAAGGCCGCGTGATCCGCGACGACAATTGGCAGGAGCCGGGCATGATCGCCGCGGATAATCTCAATCCGCAAAAGGCCGCGCTGCTGCTGGCGCTCGCGTTGGCCAAGACCAGCGATGCGGATGAGATCCAGCGGATGTTCGACGAGTATTGAGCTAGCTGGCGATCGCCGCCGCAACCCGCTCCAGCACCGCCTTCACGTCAGCGGTGATCTCTGCTTCCTGCACATCGATCACGCGATAGCCCCGCTCGGCGAGCCAGCCGCGCTTCTCGGCCCGGGTCTTTCCGGCCTCGGCGCTTTCACCATTGGGCACGACGTCGACCACCGCCCGATCGGGAAACGACACCATGTCGGTGATGTGCGGACCGACCGGCACCTGCCGCTTGAAGCGGCCGGCGAAGCGGCGGTCGGTCACCACCGCGTCCCACAGCACGCGCTCCGCATCGGTCGGATTGCGGCGCAGCAGCCGCGCGAGCCCCCGCGCCGGGCCGCGTTCCTGCACCACGTGGCCTTGCTCGTTGAGCAGCGAGCGCAGGATCGCGGATTCGTCGTTGTCGAGCAGGCCGCCGCGCGCCGGACCCTTGCGTCCATCGACGATCGACATCACCACGCCATGCAGCGTCTGGATGTCCTGCTTGGTCGGCTCCATGCGCGCGAAAATGTTGCGCAGGTTGATCAGCATGGTGTCGCGCTTGTCGGGCGGCCGGAAAAATTCGACCCGGTCGAGTTCGCGCTCCAGGGTCGCGAAGAACGCCGCAAGCTGCTGCTTCGGCGCCGGCGGCGATTTGTTCGGCATCGCGAAGGGCAGCACGCCGGCGGAGATGTGCTTGAACCACTCGTAGCTGACCAGCGACACCGCCTGCGCGAGGTTGAGCGAGGCGAAGGCCGGATTGATCGGGAAGGTCACGATGCAATCGGCGAGCGAGACTTCGTCGTTTTCCAGCCCCCAGCGTTCGCGTCCGAACAGGATCGCGACCCCCTCGCCGGCCTGCACCCGCGGCGCCATGGTCTGCGCGGCTTGCTCCGGCGAATAGACCGGCTTGGCCTGGTCATGCGCCCGCGCGGTGGTGGCGAGGACGAAGGTGCAATCGGCGATCGCCTCGCCAACCGTCTCGAACAGCTCGGCGGAATCGATCAGCCGGTCGGCGCCGGAGGCGAGCCAGCGGGCGCGCTCGTTCGGCCAGCCGTCGCGCGGCTTGACTAGTCGCAGGCGCGACAAGCCGAAATTCGCCATGGCGCGCGCCGCCGCGCCGATATTCTCGCCGAGCTGCGGCTCGACCAGCACCACCATCGGCGCGGGGCCTGCGACCCAATCCTTGGTCTTGTCGGTGCCGGAGCCGGGCATGCAAAATCCTGTGCTGATCCGGCTCAGTAAACCAGCACGTCGGTCAGGCGCTCCTGGATACCTGCCAACGCCTGCACCGGCTCCGGACCGCGCGACACTGCGCCGAGGCGCTGCATCACCGTGTAGTGACGTGCGAGCAATTCGATCAGCCCGCGCAGCTTCTCGGGGCCATAGCGCTCCGGCGCGAACTCGATCGCCAGCGGCACGGCGCGTTCGAGCAGCGGCCCGAGACTGCCGATCAGCTCGGGCTCCTGGCCTTCGACGTCGATCCAGATCATACCGATCATATCCGGCGTGATTCCGGCTTCGGCCAGCGCGGCCTCGAGCCGCACCACCGGCACCTCGATCTGCTCCAGGCCGTCGACCGAGGGCGGCGTCCCCAGGGCATGCGCGCCCTTGTTGCGTGGATGAAGGTAGAGCGTCGCGGTCCCCGCCGCGCCGCCCAGCGCCTTCTTCACCACCACGGCGCGATCCGCATAGCCGTTCGCCTGGACGTTCATCTCCAGCAGCGCGGCGTTGCGCGGCTCGGGCTCGAACGCGATGGCGCGTGAGAAATGGCCGCTCTTGAGCGCATAGACCGTCTGGGTGCCGATATTCGCGCCGGCATCGACAAACACCGAGCCCGGCTTGAGCCGGCCGGCATCGGCAAGGATTTTCGCCGCGCCCTCGATCTCGTCGCGCTGCCAGCCGCCCTGCCACATGATCGAGGAACCGATCGCGCGGTCGGACGGATCGACGAAGAACACCGCATTGTCGAGCCGGCAGAACACCAGGTGGCCGCGCGCCGCCAGCGCGTTGAGCACCGTCTCGCGAAAGCTGCGCTGCCCGACCAGCACCGGCTCGAGGATGCGCCGCCGCAATGTCCGCCGCCAGCGGCCGATCGCCCCGCGCGCCTCTCGCCATGTCGGCATGTATTGAATCCCGCTAACAGTTCAGCCGTCATGGCCGGGCAAAGTCGTCCGAAGGACGGCGTCGCTTCGCACGCCTACCCCCGGCCATCCACGACTTATTCTCGTGAGAAGTAAGACGTGGATGCCCGGCACAAGGCCGGGCATGACGGTGGGGTAATCGAGACAGGTTCAGGTAGCAAGCGGCGGCGCCGCCGGTGGGCATCCGAAATATGGGCGAAATGGCCGGTGGGCGGCTTTCTCAGGCCCCGGCGCGATGCTATAGCCACGCCCGCCGGAGGGGGCCGCGGCCGAGCGCGCGCGGTCCGGACAGGTGTCCCACCCTTGCCGCGCTCGAAAGGTAGATTTCTCTATGGCGAAGATCAAGGTCAAGAATCCGGTCGTCGAAATGGACGGCGACGAGATGACGCGCATCATCTGGCAGCTCATCAAGGACAAGCTGATCCATCCCTATCTCGACATCGACCTGCTCTATTACGATCTCGGCGTCGAGAAACGCGACGAGACCAACGACCAGATCACCATCGACGCGGCGAACAAGACCCGCGAAGTCGGCGTCGCGGTGAAATGCGCCACCATCACCCCGGATGCCGGGCGCGTGAAGGAATTCGGCCTCAAGGAGATGTGGAAGTCGCCGAACGGCACGATCCGCAACATCCTCGGCGGCGTGATCTTCCGCGAGCCGATCATCTGCAAGAACGTGCCGAAGCTGGTGCCAGGCTGGACCAAGCCGATCATCATCGGCCGCCATGCCTTCGGCGACCAATACCGCGCGACCGATTTCAAGGTGCCGGGCAAGGGCACGCTGACGCTGACATTCACCGGCGAAGACGGCACGAAGATCGAGCGCGAGGTGTTCAAGTTCCCGGGCGCCGGCGTCGCGATGTCGATGTACAATCTCGACGAGTCGATCACCGACTTCGCGCGTGCTTCGATGAATTTCGCGCTCAACCGCGGCTATCCGCTCTACCTGTCGACCAAGAACACGATCGTCAAAGTCTATGACGGCCGCTTCATGGATATCTTCCAGGAGATCTTCGACAAGGAGTTCAAGGAGAAGTTCGCCGCGAAGAAGATCACCTATGAGCACCGCCTGATCGACGACATGGTGGCGGCCTCGCTGAAATGGTCGGGCGGCTATGTCTGGGCCTGCAAGAACTACGACGGCGACGTGCAGTCCGACACGGTGGCGCAGGGTTACGGCTCGCTTGGCCTGATGACCTCGGTGCTGACCACGCCGGACGGCAAGGTGGTCGAGTCGGAAGCCGCGCATGGCACCGTGACGCGCCATTACCGCCAGCACCAGAAGGGCGAGCAGACCTCGACCAACTCGGTCGCCTCGATCTACGCCTGGACCCGGGGCCTCGCGCATCGCGCCAAGCTCGACGGCAACGACGCGCTGGCGAAGTTCTCGCTGACGCTGGAAAAGGTGGTGGTCGACACCGTCGAGGCCGGCGATATGACCAAGGACCTCGCGATCCTGGTCGGCTCGGACCAGAAATGGCTCTCGACCACCGGCTTCCTCGACAAGGTCGACGAGAACCTGAAGAAGGCGATGGCTTAGCCATTCGCTGATATCGTCACCGGATTGATCGAACGGCGCCCTTGTGGCGCCGTTCTTTTTTGCGCAGCTCGGCTCAACCGCCGAGTTCGGCTTCGTCTAGGCGGGCGACCTCGATCGCGCGCATCTTGTTCAGACGGTACGTCACGACTTCATCCGGGAGATCCAGGGATTCGAGCAGGCGCGCCGCGAGTTGCAGGCTCGCCTCGACGGTTTCCGGAATGACGCCGACGGCGCCGAGCTTGACCAGCCGGGCGGCGTGCGGCGTGTCGGCGGCACGCGCGAAAATCAACGCACGGCGGTTGACGCGGCGTGCGGCGGAGACCATGCGCTCGGCCGCACGCTTGTTGTTGAGCGTGACCACGAAAGCGTTTGCCTTGGCGCCGCCGACCTTCTCGAGCAATTCGACCCGCGAGGCATCGCCGAAATAGACCGGGCGCTTGTCCGCGCGCATCCGCGCGACATTGTCGCCATCGGTATCGAAACAGATATAGGGCACGTTTTCGTCTTCCAGCGCCTGCGCGATCAGCGTTCCAACCCGGCCGCATCCGCCAATGATCACGTGGTCCGACAAGTCATGATCCGGAATCGGGGCACGCGCGGCGTGGGCGCGCTCTTCCAGCTTGCGCCCGATCCGGCGCGCAAAATGGGCGATCAACGGCGTCACCATCATCGACAGCACCGTCACCGCAAGCGCTGCGTTGGCGAGATCCGCGGGGATCACCTGCTTCGCGCGGGCAAGCCCGATCACCACAAGCGCGAATTCACCGCCTTGCGCCAGCAGCAGCGCAAGCTCGCTGCGCATCGGGAGCGCGACTCGAAACACCGCGGCGGCCGCGAAGAACATGATGGCCTTGATCACCAGCAGGCCGACCAGGCCAGCCAGGATCAGCGGCGCGTTGGCAAAGACGCCGACCGGATCGACCGACATGCCGACGGTCATGAAGAACAGACCGAGCAATAGCCCCTTGAACGGTTCGAGGTCGACCTCGACCTGGTGGCGATATTCGCTCTCGCTCAGCAGCATGCCCGCGAGAAAAGCACCGAGCGCGGTAGAGAGGCCGGCCGCGCCGGTCGCGCCCGAGGCGCCGACCACGATCAGCAGGGAGATCGCCATGATCAGATCGCGGCTGCCGGTCTGCGCAGCGTATCGCAGCAGCGGCCGCAGGACGAAGCGCCCCAGGATCATGATGCCGGCAATCGCGGCGACCGCCAGCCCGAGCGTCACGGCCAGCGTGTTGACATCGAAGCCGGCCGCGCTGCCGAGCATGCCGACGATGAACAGGATCGGCACCACCATCAGGTCCTGGAACAGCAACACCGCGAGCGCGATGCGGCCGGTCATGGTCGAGACCCTGCCGTCCTCGACCAGCACCTGCATCACGATCGCGGTGGAGGACAGCGCAAGGCACAACCCGAGCACAACCGCTGCGTCGCTCGGCACCCCAGCGAGGCGCATGACGCCGCCAATCGCCACCGCGCTCAGCCCCACCTGAAGCACGCCGACGCCGAACACATAGCGGCGCAAGTCCCAGAGCTTTCCCACCGAGGATTCGAGGCCGAGCAGAAACAGCAGGAACACGACGCCCCATTCGCCGATGCGGGCGACATTCTCCGGATCCTCGATGGTGAGGAGCCGGACCCAATCATCGGACGGGATCAGCCGGCCGAAGCCGTTCGGGCCGACGCAGAGGCCGATAATCAGGAACCCGAGCACCGCGCCGATCCGCGCGCGGTGAAAGAACGGCACCACGATGCCGGCGGCAACCAGAAAGACGATCGCGTCGTTCAGCCAGCCGGGGGTGCTCGCGTGGTCCATCAGCCGCCGAGCGCCGCCTCCACCGCGGCGAGCGCCTCAGTGGCTTTGCCGCCGTCGGGGCCACCGGCCTGGGCCATGTCGGGACGTCCGCCGCCGCCCTTGCCGCCGAGCGCCTCCGCGCCCTTGCGCACCAGATCGACCGAAGAGAATTTTCCGACCAGATCGGCGGTGACGCCGACCACCAGCGCGCCCTTGCCGTCTTCCGCGGTATTCGCGATCGCCACGACGCCGGAGCCGATTTCCTTCTTGCCGGCATCGACCAGGGACTTGAGGTCATTGGCCGCGAGGCCTGAGACCGCCAGGCGATAGAACTTGACGCCGTTGACCTCGATCACATTCGATGTCGCGCCGGCGCTGCCGCCACCCATCGCGAGCTTCTTCTTGGCGTCGGTGAGTTCGCGTTCCAGTTTCTTGCGCTCATCGACCAGCGCCGCAAGCCGCGCCGGCATGTCCTCAATCGGGGCACGCAACTCGCCGGCCGCCTCGCGCGCCAGCGCGATGATGCTGTTGGCCTGTTTGCGCGCGGCAGTCCCGGTCAAGGCCTCGAGCCGGCGCACGCCGGCGGCGACGCCGCTATCGGCCAGTCCGGAGATGAAACCGATATCGCCGGTGCGCGTCACATGCGTGCCGCCGCAAAGCTCGACCGACCAGCCAAGCGTGTTGCCGCCACTGTCGCCCATCGCGACCACGCGCACTTCGTCGCCGTATTTCTCGCCGAACAGCGCCCGCGCGCCCGACGAGCGCGCATCGTCGAGCGCCATCAGCCGCGTGACCACCGGCGAGTTCTGCAGCACGTAATCGTTGGCGAGGTCCTCGACGCGATCGAGCTCCTCGCGCGTGATCGGCTTGGGATGCGAGAAATCGAAACGCAACCGGTCGGGCGCAACCATCGAGCCCTTCTGCGCGACGTGATCGCCGAGCACCTGACGCAGCGCCTCGTGGAGCAGATGAGTCGCGGAATGGTTCTTGCGGATATTGCTGCGGCGGCCGTGATCGACCTCCAGTGCCAGCGCGACGCCGGGCTTGAGCGTTCCGGATTCCACCACGCCGGTATGCACGAACAGATCGCCGGCCTTTTTCTGGGTATCGGTGACGCGGAAGCGGATGCCATCCGCGATCATCACGCCGGTATCGCCGACCTGCCCGCCGGACTCGCCATAGAACGGCGTCTGGTTGACGATCACCGCACCGCTCTCACCGGTGGTGAGCGTATCGGTTTCTTTGCCGTCGCGCACCAGCGCGGCGACCACGCCTTCGGCGCGCTCGGTCTCGTAGCCGAGGAATTCCGTGGCGCCGAGTTTTTCGCGCAGGCCGAACCACACCGCCTCGGTGGCGGCATCGCCCGAGCCTTTCCAGGATTCGCGCGCCTTGGCCTTCTGCTGCTCCATCGCCGCATTGAACGCATCGAGATCGACCGAGATGCCGCGCGTTCGCAGCGCGTCCTGCGTCAGGTCGAGCGGGAAGCCATAGGTGTCGTAGAGCGTGAAGGCGGTTTCACCCTTGAACCGGTCGCCGCTCACGAGCGAGCGGCTTTCGTCGTCGAGGATGATCAGGCCGCGCTCCAAGGTCTTGCGGAAGCGAGTCTCTTCGAGCTTCAGCGTCTCGGTGATCAGCGCCTCGGCGCGATGCAGTTCCGGATAGGCTTGCCCCATTTCGCGCACCAGCACCGGCACCAGCCGCCACATCAGTGGATCGCGCGCGCCGAGCAACTGGGCGTGACGCATAGCGCGGCGCATGATCCGGCGCAGCACATAGCCGCGGCCTTCGTTCGAGGGCAGCACGCCGTCGGCGATCAGGAAGGATGACGCGCGCAAATGATCGGCAACGACCTTGTGCGATGCCTTTTGCGGACCGTCGGCGTCGACATGGGTGAGGTCCGCAACCGCGCCGATGATCGCGCGGAACAGGTCGGTCTGGTAATTGTCATGCGTCCCCTGCAGCACCGCCGAGACGCGCTCCAGCCCCATGCCGGTATCGATTGACGGCTTCGGCAGCGCGACGCGCGCACCGCCCGCCATCTGCTCGTACTGCTTGAAGACGAGATTCCAGATCTCGATGAAGCGGTCGCCGTCCTGGTCGGCCGACCCGGGCGGACCGCCGGGGATGTGATCGCCGTGGTCGTAGAAGATTTCCGAACATGGCCCGCAAGGGCCGGTATCGCCCATCTGCCAGAAATTGTCGGAGCCGGCGATGCGGATGATCTTTGAGTCCGGCAGGCCGGCGATCTTCTTCCACAGTTCGAAGGCCTGATCATCGTCGACATAGACCGTGACCAGCAGCCGGTCGACCGGCAGCCCGTATTCCTTGGTGATCAGGTTCCAGGCGAGTTCGATCGCGCGATCCTTGAAGTAATCGCCGAACGAGAAATTGCCGAGCATCTCGAAGAAGGTGTGATGCCGCGCGGTGTAGCCGACATTGTCGAGGTCGTTATGCTTGCCGCCGGCGCGGACGCATTTCTGCGCCGTGACGGCGCGCTGATAGGGCCGCTTCTCCAGGCCGGTGAAGACGTTCTTGAACTGCACCATCCCGGCATTGGTAAACATCAGGGTGGGGTCGTTGCGCGGCACCAGCGGCGACGACGCCACGGCCTCATGGCCGTTGCGGGCAAAATAATCGATGAAGCTCGACCTGATCTCGTTGACGCCGCTCATACCTGATCCGATGGGGGCCGTGCGTGGCGGGAATCCCCTTAATCCCTGCCTAAACGCCGGTGCCGCTTTATCTTTCGCGCCTCGCTTTTAGCGGAGCGCCGCCAATTCTGTCCAGGAAGCGATCAGCGAGATAACCCCCCCGTCCCGGGTCCGATCAAGACGGCGCGTGACGGCGCGACGCCGGTTGGACTATAGAGACCGGCGTTCCCCTCCTTCCCGCCCAGCCCGGACACTTCCCCATGACCGATACCCAAGCGGCCTCGCCCCTCGCCCAAAAGCTGCGTTCCGGCCAATTCGTGATGACCGCCGAGGTGGTGCCGCCGGTGTCGAGCGACGCCCAGGACCTGATGAAGAAGGCGTTGCCGCTCAAAGGAGTGGCCGACGCGGTCAACGTCACCGATGGCGCCGGCGCGCGCGCCCATATGGGCGCGCTCGCCGCCGCGACCATCATGCAGCAGGCCGGCATCGAGCCGATCCTCCAACTGGTCTGCCGCGACCGCAACCGCATCGGCCTGCAGAGCGACCTGATGGGCGCAGCAGCGCTCGGCCTGCGCAACCTGCTGATCCTCGGCGGCGACAAACCGACCGCCGGCGACCAGCCTGACGCCAAGGCGGTGTTCGACCTCGACTCCCGCACGCTGTCCCAGACCGCCAAGGGCATCGGCGAAGGCCTGCTGCCGACCGGCACCAAAGTGTCCGGCGCGGTCCCGTTCTTCATCGGCGCCGCCGACGCGCCGATCGACCCGGCCGCTGACTGGCAGCCAAAGGGCCTGATCGCCAAGATCGAAGCAGGCGCGAGCTTTGCCCAGACCCAGTTCTGCATGGATGCCCGCGTGCTGCGCCGCTACATGCAGCGCCTGACCGATGCCGGCGTGCTGCCCGGCCTCCAGTTCCTGATCGGCGTGAACCCGCTGCGCTCCGCCAAGTCGGGAACCTGGATGAAGAACAACCTGTTCGGCACCATCATCGCCGATGAGATGATCGCGCGCATGGAGAAGGCCGCGGATCCGGCCGCCGAGGGCCGCAAGATCTGCGTTGAATATATCGAAGAGATTTCGACCATCCCCGGGGTCGCCGGCGTGCATGTGATGGCGCCCGGCAATGACGCCGCCGTGCCCGACGTGATCAACGCGGCGCGCGAGCGGGTCGCGAAGGCGAAGTAGCGGCGCTGTCGGCGCTGTCATTCCGGGGCGCGAGCAACGCGAGCGAACCCGGAATGACGGAGACAGAAATAGAAATGGCCGGGAAATCCCGGCCATTTTTATGTCTTCCGCAATCCGTCGAACGGCCTATCCCTCGGCCGCGTCGTCTTCGTCACCTTCTTCGCCGGCGAGGATCTTCTCGGCGATCAGGCCGGAATTCGCCCGGATCGCGACTTCGATCTTCGCCGCGATGTCGGGATTCTGCTTCAAGAACGCCTTGACGTTCTCGCGGCCCTGACCGATGCGCTGGCTGTCATAGGAGAACCAGGAGCCGGACTTCTCGACCACGCCGGCCTTGACGCCGAGATCGCAGAGTTCGCCCACCTTGGAGATGCCTTCGCCATACATGATATCGAATTCGACCTGCTTGAAGGGCGGCGCGAGCTTGTTCTTCACCACCTTCACGCGGGTCTGGTTGCCGACGACCTCTTCGCGATCCTTGATCGCGCCGATGCGGCGGATGTCGAGACGCACCGAGGCATAGAACTTCAGCGCGTTGCCGCCGGTGGTGGTCTCCGGCGAGCCATACATCACACCGATCTTCATGCGGATCTGGTTGATGAAGATCACCATGGTATGCGACTTGTTGATCGAGGCGGTCAGCTTGCGCAGCGCCTGGCTCATCAATCGCGCCTGCAGGCCGGGCAAGGCATCGCCCATCTCGCCTTCGAGCTCGGCACGCGGCACCAAGGCCGCAACCGAGTCGATCACCAGCACGTCGACCGCGCCGGAGCGTACCAGCGTGTCCGCGATCTCGAGCGCCTGCTCGCCGGCGTCGGGCTGGGAAATCAGCAGGTCGTCGACCTTGACGCCGAGCTTGCGGGCATAGATCGGGTCGAGCGCATGCTCGGCATCGATGAAGGCGCAGGTGCCGCCCTTCTTCTGGGCTTCAGCCACGGTGTGCAGCGCCAGTGTGGTCTTGCCCGAGGATTCCGGCCCGTAGATCTCGATCACCCGGCCGCGCGGCAACCCGCCGACGCCGAGCGCGATGTCGAGGCCGAGCGAGCCCGACGAGACGGTCTCGATATCCATCGACTTGTCGTTCTTGCCAAGCCGCATGATCGAGCCCTTGCCGAAGCTGCGCTCGATCTGCGAGAGCGCGGCATCAAGGGCCTTGGTCTTGTCCATTGAATTACTTTCGACAACGCGCAAAGCAGCGGGGGCCATTGCTTCGGTTTCCTTATGACCGGGATTCGGAGGGGGGACAACGCGAGGGACCGCGTGCGCCTCGGAATCGGCTAAGGAGATTATGTACACTATTTGTTCTATGTTCGCAATATGTTCTTTTTGGCGCGGCGGTACTGGCCTGTTTTGACCCCTAGTTGCCTGATTTGAAAACAGAAGTGGCAATTTGAAAGTGTGCCTTTCTGCTCAGCTTGGCGGCTTGCGATGCGGCACTATCCCACCATCACCGGCTCGACTCGACCCGAGGCGCTGGTGGCCGGGAGACCGCTTGTGCTCTCGCCCCCAAGGTCACAGGAGCATCGCCGTGACAAAGGCCGCCGACTTTCGCGAATTTGCTGACGATTGTCTGCGCTGGGCCGCCACCGCGAAGGACGAAAGCCAGCGGGACACCCTGCTCGAAATGGGGCGCGTTTGGCGGCGCACCGCTGAATTGGTGGAGGATAGCCACATCCTCTTAACCAGTGACCCAGCCGGACTCCTGCGCGAATTGCGCGCCAAGCTGAACTAGGGTGCGCCAGCAGACGTGTCGGCGCAATCGCCGTTTCGCGTGGGCGACCAAATTCGCTAAGCCCCGCACGCCGGTGGAGTCATGAATACGCCCGCCCCTGGCGGGGGCCAGGGCGGGCGCATCATCCCGAAGTACAATAGGCCCT
>CANKHJ010000082.1 GCA_947481635.1 Bradyrhizobiaceae bacterium | reverse complement strand
CGATTTTTGATCCTGCCTGAGATTTTAATCTTAGGCCCGTGCCCTAAGCCCCGTTCGGCTGCTGCGTGGTGCGGAACGGGTGCGCCGGATAGACGCCGAGGATCGTCATCTCGGCGGCGAAGAACGCCAGTTCCTCCAACGCGAGAACCAGGTTGCGCTGCTCGGGATGGCCTTCGACGTCGGCATAGAATTGCGTGGCGAAGAAATTGCCCTCGATCATGTAGCTTTCGAGCTTGGTCATGTTCACGCTGTTGGTGGCAAAGCCCCCCATCGCCTTGTAGAGCGCCGCCGGCACGTTGCGCACGCGGAACACGAAGGTCGTGACGATCAGCCGGCCGTCATTCTTGGCCCACGCTGCCTCACGCGCCAGCACCACGAAACGCGTGGTGTTGTGCTCGGCGTCCTCGACATTCTCGGCCAGGATATCGAGACCGTAGATATCGGCCGCGATGCGCGGCGCCAGCGCGGCGCGGCTCTTGTCGCCGGCCTCCGCCACCTGGCGCGCGGCGCCGGCGGTGTCGCCGGCGATGATCGCCTTGAAGCCGTGCTCGCGGATGATCTTGCGGCACTGGCCGAGCGCATGGATGTGGCTCTCAACCGACTCGATGTCGCCGAGCGTCGCGCCCTTCGGCGCCATCAGCTGGAAATGGATCGGGAGAAAATGCTCGGCGATGATGTGCAGCTTCGATTCCGGCATCAGGTGATGAATGTCGGCGACGCGACCGGCGAGCGAATTCTCGATCGGGATCATGCCGAGCTCGGCCTCGCCCGAGGTGATCGCGGCGAACGCATCCTCGAAGGTCGCGCAGGGCAGCGGCTCATGGCCTGGATAGGCCTCCTGGCAGGCGAGGTGCGAATTCGCGCCGGGTTCGCCCTGGAATGCGATCTTTGGATTCTGGCTCATGTTCGTCTCTCGTATCAGGTCTGTCTCAGATCTTGGCTAGCATCGCGCGCGCCCGCTCGAGATCCTCCGGCGTATCGACGCCGAGGGGAACGCTGTCCACCAGCGCGACGTCGATGCGCATGCCGGCTTCCAGCGCGCGCAATTGCTCAAGCTTCTCGCGCTGTTCCAGCGGCGACGGCGGCAGGCTGACGAAACGCGCCAGCGCAGCGCGGCGATAGGCATAGAGCCCGATGTGATGATAGAGCGGCCCGTCGCCATACGGGGCGGTGGCGCGCGTGAAATACAGCGCGCGCAGACGGCCGGGCGAGACCGGCGAGCCGACGGCTTTCACCACATTGGGATTGGTGCGCTCCTCGGGCCGGGTGATCTCGGCGGCGATGGTCGCGATATCGACGTCCGGGTCGGCCAGCGGCGCGATCGCCTTGGCGATGTCGCCCGGCGGCAGCGTCGGCAGGTCGCCCTGGACGTTGATCACGACCTTGGCGCGGCCTTCCGGATCGACGATGCCGAGCGCCTCGAAGATACGGTCCGAGCCCGAGACATGGTCGGCGCGGGTCAGCACGGCACGGCCGCCGGCCTTTTCCACCGCGGTCGCGATCGCCCCCGAATCGGTCGCCACCACCACCGGCCCGAGCTGTGCCGCCTCGGCCCGGCGCACCACCTGCACGATCATCGGCAGGCCGCCGATATCGGCCAGTGGCTTTCCCGGCAGGCGCGTCGCCGCCATCCGGGCGGGAATGAGGATCAGGACGTCTGACATGCGCTCTGCGGCGGTGCTTTCGGTCGGCGGGCGCGCGGCATATCGCCCCAATTCGCGGCTTAAAATGTCCCGCGGATGAGCCGCTTATACGTGTTGCCAGGAGTGAGGCAAACCGGCTATCTCTGCGCCGCCGCGGGCTATCTTGCTCCCGCTTCGCGGCCCTCACTTACGCTTCGGAGCCTGCCCGCGATGGATTCCTTCGAACTGAACAAGATTCTCGGCGCCCTGCTGGGAACTTGCCTTGTCCTGCTGTCACTCAACATCGCCGCAGGCGCCATTTTCGCGCCCGCCAAGTCGGCCAAGCCCGGCTACGAGATCGCGGTGCCTGACCATCCCGAGGCCGGCGGACCGGCGGCTCCGGCCGAGCCGTCCCAGCCGATCGAGGTGCTGCTCGCCAACGCATCGGCCGAGCGCGGCATCACCGGCGCCAAGAAGTGCCAAGCCTGCCACACCTTCGAGAAGGGCGGCCCGAACCGGGTCGGCCCGAACCTCTATGGCATTGTCGGCCGCGATCATGCCTCGGTCGCAAGCTTCAACTATTCCGCCGCGATGAAGAAAATGAACGGCAAGTGGACGATCCAGGAGCTCAACACGTACCTGACCAATCCGAAGGCGATGGTTCCGGGCACTGCGATGGCCTTTGCCGGTCTGCGCGACCGCGAGCGCGCCGACGTGATCACCTATCTCAACGGCCTGGCCGACAATCCCGCGCCGCTGCCGACCAAGGCGGCCGAGACACCGGCCGCTGCTCCAGCGGCTGCTGCGCCCAAGCATTAGTGAACGTCTCACAGCTAAATTCGAAAGCGGCCGGGCTTATCCCGGCCGTTTTGCTATCCGGCCGGCGAGAACACGCTAGTGTGTGGCGCGGCATCCCAAATCGGTCATAATCGGCCCCAAGCGTGTCCTTCCGACCATCGGAGCCGATCGTGAGACTGACCCGCCGAAATATCCTGCGTGCCGGTGCCTCCGCCCTGGTGGCGCCCGCCTTGACCGCCTTCGCCCCCGGCGGACGCGCCCTCGCCCAGACCTCTGACGACTGGCGCCATGCACTGTCGCTGTTCGGCGACGTGAAATATCCTCAAGGCTTCAAGAATTTCGAATACGTCAATCCGGCCGCGCCCAAAGGCGGCGTGGTGCGCACCACCGCGATCGGCACCTTCGACAATTTCAACATGGTGATCGGGGGCGTGCGCGGCTCGCTCGCGGCCGGCGTGACCCTGATATTCGATAGCCTGATGGAAGGCGCGCAGGACGAGATCTCGACCGAGTATGGCCTGCTGGCTGAAGCGGTGCGGCATCCGGCCGATTTCGCCAGCGCGACCTATCGGCTGCGCGCGATTGCGAAATGGCATGACGGCAAGCCGGTAACCATCGACGACGTGATCTTCTCGCTCGAAATGTTCAAGAAGCACCATCCGCAATACGCGGCCTATTACCGCCACGTCATCAAGGCGGAGCAGACCGGCGAGCGCGACGTCACCTTCACCTTCGATGCCCCGGGCAATCGCGAATTGCCGCAGATCATGGGCCAGCTCAACATCCTGCCGAAGCATTGGTGGGAGGGCACCGACGAGGCCGGACGCAAACGCGACATCAGTCTCACCACCACCGAAGCGCCGCTCGGCAACGGCGCCTATCGCGTGAAGACCTTCAGCCCCGGCCGCAGCATCGTCTATGAGCGGGTGCCGGATTATTGGGGCAAGGACCTGCCAATCAATATCGGGCGCAATAATTTCGACGAGCTGCGCTTCGAATATTTCCGCGAAACCACGGTGGCGCTGGAGGCCTTTAAACGCGGGGAGATCGATTTCCGAACCGAATCCAGCGCCAAGAACTGGGCGACCGAATACGTCTTCGCGGCTGTGCAGGAGAAGCGCGTGGTGCTGGACGAATTCCCGGTCCGCAGCATGGGCATCATGCAGGCCTTCGTCCCGAACGGCCGGCGCGAGAAATTCGCCGATCCGCGCGTGCGCCGCGCGCTAAATTTCGCATTCGACTTCGAGGAGATGAACAAGCAGATCTTCTTCGGCCAGTATTCTCGCGTCGGCAGCTATTTCGAAGGCACCGAGCTCGCCTCGTCGGGCCTGCCGCAGGGTCGCGAGCTGGAAATCCTCGACGGCGTGCGCGCGCAGGTGCCGGCCGACCTGTTCACCAAGCCCTATGCCAATCCGGTCGGCGGCAGCGCGGAGAATGTTCGCAACAACCTGCGCGAAGCGACCAGGCTGCTGCGCGAAGCAGGCTACGAGGTGCGCAACCAGAAACTGGTCAATGCCAAAACCTCCGAGCCGATGACGATCGAGCTGCTGGTGGCCGACCCGGCGATGGAGCGCGTCGTATTATTCTACAAGCCGTCGCTCGAACGGCTCGGGATCACCGTGACCGCGCGCACCGTCGATTCGATCCAATATGAGAACCGGCTGCGCAGCTGGGACTATGACATCATTGTGTCGAGCTGGCCGCAGTCACTGTCGCCCGGCAACGAGCAGCGCCATTACTGGGGCTCGGCGGAGGCAGATACTGCTGGATCGCGCAACTTTGCCGGCATCAAGAATCCGGCCATCGACGCCTTGATCGAGAGGGTGATCTTCGCGACCAGCCGGCCCGACCTCGAAGCCGCCACCAGGGCGCTCGATCGCGTGCTGCTGTGGAACCACTACGTCGTGCCGCAATGGACCTATTCCAAGACGCGGACCGCACGCTGGGATCTCTATGGCAAGCCGGAGACGCTGCCGAAATACGGCATGTCCGGATTCCCGCAGGTCTGGTGGTGGGACGAAGCCAAGGCAGCGAAGACGAGGTCGCGTACGTGAGCGGCATCAACCGGCGCGATACGCTTCGCATCGGCCTCGGCGTCGCGCTGGGAGCGGCGCTTCCGCTCCGCGCCGGGTTTGCGCAAGCCCCGCAGGACCACGGCGCAGGCGGAGCCGTCGAAAGCCACGGCATTTCCGCGTTCGGCGACCTGAAATATCCGGCGGACTTCAAGCATTTTTCGTATGTCGATCCGAATGCGCCGAAAGGCGGCCTGTTCTCCCACATCAGCCCGACCCGGCAATTCAACCAGTCCTTCCTCACCTTCAATTCGCTCAACAGCTACATCCTCAAGGGCGACGCCGCGCAGGGCATGGAAACAACCTTCGCGACGCTAATGGTGTCGTCGGGCGATGAGCCCGACGCCATGTATGGTCTTGCGGCGCGCGCGGTGCGGATCTCGCCCGATGGCCTTACCTATCGCTTCCTGATGCGGCTGGAGGCCAAGTTTCACGACGGCACGCCGCTGACCGCGCATGACGTTGCCTTCACGCTCAATCTGCTGAAGGAGAAGGGCCATCCGATCATCCGCCAGTTGATGCGCGACGTGACCAGCGCCGAGGCGGATGACGCGATGACCCTCACGGTGCGCTTCGCTGAGAAGCGCGGTCGCGACGTGCCGCTGTTCGTCGCCGGCATGCCGATCTTCTCCAAGGCCTATTACTCGGTGAAGAATTTCGAGGAATCGACGCTCGATGTGCCGCTCGGCTCAGGCGGCTACAAGGTCGGCCGCTTCGAGTCGAACCGTTATATCGAATATGACCGGGTGAAGGACTGGTGGGGCGCGGACCTGCCGGTCACCCGCGGCATGTATAATTTCGACACCCTTCGTTACGAATATTACCGCGACCGCGACGTCGCGTTCGAAGGCTTCACCGGCCGCAATTATCTGTTCCGCGAGGAATTCACCTCGCGCATCTGGGCGACGCGTTACGACTTCCCCGCGATCCGCGATGGCCGCGTGAAGCGCGATGTGCTGCCCGACCATACCCCGTCGGGCGCGCAGGGCTGGTTCTTCAACACGCGGCGCGACAAATTCAAGAATCCGAAGCTCCGCGAGGCACTGATCAGCGCCTTCGACTTCGAATGGACCAACAAGACCATCATGTATGGGTCCTACGACCGGACCCATTCGGTGTTCCAGAATTCCGACATGATGGCGGTCGGCAAGCCCAGCCCCGAGGAGATCGCGCTGCTCGAGCCGTTCCGCGGCAAGGTGCCGGACGAAGTGTTCGGCGACCCCTTCGTACCGCCCGTATCCGACGGATCGGGCAACGACCGAAACCTGCTCCGCGCTGCCGTGCAGTTGCTGCGCGAGGCAGGCTACACCGTGCGCGACGAAGTCGATCCAGCCGTATCCCCCGGCCTTTGGGACCGCATGCTGATGACGGTCGGGCTCAAGGCGCAAATCACGAGACGGGTCCTGCGCGATGCCTCCGGACGTCCATTGACGATCGAATTCCTGAACGACGAGCCGTCGTTCCAACCGCATCACATGCCGTTCATCAAGAACCTCGCGACGCTCGGCATCGATGCGACCTTGCGGGTCGTCGATCCGGTGCAGATGCGGGCGCGGCGCGATGATTTCGACTTTGACATCATGATCGAGCGATTCTCGTTCTCCTCGACTCCGGGCGACGGCATGCGCTCGTATTTTGCGAGCCAGGCGGCTGCAATCAAGGGTTCGAACAATCTGGCCGGCATCGCCGACCCCGCGATCGACGCGCTGATCGACAAGATCATCGGCGCGCAGACGCGCGTCGAACTCACCGCGGCCTGCAAGGCGCTCGACCGCGTGTTCCGCGCCGGCCGCTACTGGATTCCGCAGTGGAACAAGGCCTCGCACTGGTTCGCCTATTGGGACGTGTTCGGCCGCCCGCCGGAGAAGCCGCGCTACAATCGCGGCGTACCCGCCACCTGGTGGTATGATGCCGAGAAGGCCGCCAAGCTGGGGCGCACCGGCTGATGGCAGGATAACCCGCACCGATGGCCGCCTATATCCTTCGCCGTCTGATGTTCATGATCCCGACTTTGCTCGGCATCATGGTCGTATCGTTTGTTGTGGTTCAGTTCGCGCCTGGCGGTCCGATCGAACGCGTGATCGCGCAGCTCTCCGGATCCGACACCGGCGCGACCTCGCGCATCTCGGGGTCGCAAGGTGGCGACTTCGGATCGCGCGGCCAGCCGCAGGGCGCTTCGCAGCTCGATTCTATCAATTCGAAATACCGCGGCGCCCAGGGCCTCCCTCCGGAATTCATCAAGAGCCTGGAAAAGCAATACGGCTTTGACCGTCCGGCGCATGAGCGGTTCTTCCTGATGCTGAAAAATTACGCGACGTTCGATTTGGGCAAGAGCTATTTCCGCGACGTCTCGGTGCTGCAACTGATCAAGGAGAAGCTGCCGGTCTCGATCTCGCTCGGCATCTGGCTCACGCTGCTCACGTATCTGATCTCGATCCCGCTCGGCATCCGCAAGGCGATGGAAGACGGCTCGCGCTTCGACGTATGGACCTCCGGCCTGATCATCGTCGGCTATGCCCTCCCCGGATTTTTGGTTGCAATCCTGCTGATCATCCTGTTTGCCGGCGGCTCTTTCTTCGACTGGTTTCCGCTGCGCGGCCTCTCCTCGGACAACTGGAGCCAGCTGTCCTGGTACGCCAAGACGCTCGACTATTTCTGGCATCTGGTGCTGCCGCTGCTCGCGATGGGCCTGTCGTCCTTTGCGACCATGACGCTGCTCACCAAGAACTCGTTCCTCGACGAGGTCCGCAAGCAATATGTGCTCACCGCGCGCGCCAAGGGTAACGGCGAGCACCAGGTGCTCTACGGCCATGTGTTCCGCAACGCGATGCTGATCATCATCGCCGGCTTCCCCAGCGCTTTCGTGCACGCATTCTTCACCGGAGCGCTGCTGATCGAGACGATCTTCTCGCTCGACGGGCTCGGCCTGCTCGGCTTCGAGAGCCTGCTCAACCGCGACTATCCGGTGGTGTTCGCGACGCTGTTCATCTTCTCGTTGATCGGCCTGGTGGTGAACCTGATCTCGGACCTCACCTATACCTGGGTCGATCCGCGCATCGACTTCGAAACGCGGGAGGTCTAGGTGGACGCCCGCATTTCCGGCAAGATGCCGGACACGACCATTGTCTCGCCGATGGGCCTCGTGGCGCCTCCGGAACAGCGGCGCATCAGGCTGTCGCCGATCAACCAGCGGCGCTGGGAGAACTTCAAGGCGAACAAACGCGGCTATCGCGCCTTCTGGGTGTTCCTGGTGCTGTTTTTCGTCACGCTGTTCTCCGAATTCATCGCCAACGACAAGCCGTTCCTGATCAAATATGACGGCGCCTATTATGTCCCGGTGCTCAAGGACTATCCTGAGACCGCGTTCGGCGGCGACTTTGAAACCACCGCCGATTATCGCGATCCGTTCCTGCAGAAGCTGATCGCCGAAAAGGACGGCTTCATGCTGTGGCCGCCGATCCGCTATTCCTACCACACGCATAACCTCGACCTGCCGACACCGGCGCCGTCCAAGCCGACCTGGCTGCTGACCGAGGCCCAATGCAAGACGGTGGTCGAGAAGAAGGGCCTCAGCGGTTGCCGCGACCTCGAATATAACTGGCTCGGCACCGACGATCAGGGCCGCGATGTCGTGGCGCGCATCCTCTACGGCTTCCGAATCTCGGTGCTGTTCGGCCTGATCCTCACCATCATCTCATCCACGATCGGCGTCATGGCCGGCGCGATGCAGGGATATTTCGGCGGCTGGACCGACCTGCTGTTCCAGCGCTTCATCGAGATCTGGACCTCGATCCCGTCGCTTTACCTGCTGCTGATCATCTCGTCGGTGCTGGTGCCCGGCTTCTTCGTGCTGCTCGGCATCCTGCTGCTGTTCTCCTGGGTGGCGCTGGTCGGCCTGGTGCGCGCGGAATTCCTGCGCGGCCGTAATTTCGAGTATGTCCAGGCGGCGCGCGCGCTCGGCATGTCAAACCTTGCGATCATGTTCCGCCATCTGCTGCCGAACGCGATGGTCGCGACCATGACCATGCTGCCATTCATCCTCTCGTCGTCGGTGATGACGCTGACCGCGCTCGACTTCCTCGGCTTCGGACTGCCGCCGGGCTCCGCCTCGCTCGGCGAGCTGCTGTCGCAAGGCAAGGCCAACGTGCAGGCGCCGTGGCTCGGCATCACTGGCTTCTTCACCATCGCATTGATGCTCTCGCTGCTGATCTTCATCGGCGAATCGGTGCGCGACGCGTTCGATCCAAGAAAGACTTTCGCGTGAACGACGCATCGGCGAACGGCAAGCTGCTCGAAGTGAAAGACCTCTCCGTCGCGTTCCGCAGCCGCGGCGTCGAGACCGTGGCGGTGAACAAGGTGTCGTTCGATATCGGTCCGGGCGAAACCGTCGCGCTGGTCGGCGAATCCGGTTCGGGTAAATCGGTCACCGCGCTGTCGATCCTCAAGCTGCTGCCCTATCCGGCGGCGCGCCACCCGTCCGGCCAGGTCCTGTTCAAGGGCCGCGACATGATGACATTGCGCAATTCCGAAATCCGGAAAGTGCGCGGCAACGACATTTCGATCATCTTCCAGGAGCCGACGACTTCGCTCAATCCGCTTCACACGATCGAGAAGCAGATCGCGGAAATCCTGCTGCTGCACAAGGGCGTCACCGGTACCGCGGCGCGCAAGCGTATCCTGGAACTGCTCGACCAGGTCGGCATCCCCGATCCGGCAAGCCGGCTGCTGAGCTATCCGCATCAATTGTCCGGCGGCCAGCGCCAGCGCGTGATGATCGCGATGGCGCTCGCCAACGAGCCGGACCTCCTCATCGCGGACGAGCCGACCACCGCGCTCGACGTCACGGTGCAGGCGCAGATCCTCGCTTTGCTCAAGGAGCTCCAGGGCCGGCTCGGCATGGCGATGCTGTTCATCACCCATGACCTCGGCATCGTGCGCAAGATCGCCGATCGGGCCTGCGTGATGCGCAACGGCGAGATCGTCGAGCATGGCCCGATCGAGCGCATCTTCACCGCGCCGGAACATCCTTATACGCGCGCGCTGCTGGCGGCCGAGCCCAGGGTCAATCCGGCGCCGCTTAACCCGGATGGCGACGTGATGATCCGCGTCGACGACCTGAAAGTCTGGTTTCCGGTGCGGCGCGGCGTGCTGCGCAAGGTGGTCGGACATATCAAGGCGGTGGACGGCATCAGCGTCGAACTGCGCCGCGGCGAGACGCTCGGCGTGGTCGGCGAATCCGGCTCCGGCAAGACCACGCTGGGACTTGCGATCCTGCGCCTGATCTCGTCGCAGGGGCCGATCGTGTTCATGGGCAGCGACCTGCAGGGCTTGCGCTTCAAGGCGATGCGCCCGCACCGGCGCCACATGCAGATCGTGTTCCAGGACCCCTTTGGCTCACTGTCGCCGCGCATGTCGGTCGCCGACATTGTCGGCGAAGGCCTGAAGATTCATCAGCCCAAGCTGACCGACGACGCGCGCGAAAAACTCGTGGTCGACGCGCTGGTAGACGTCGGGCTCGATCCCGAAACCCGCTTCCGCTACCCGCATGAATTCTCCGGCGGCCAGCGCCAGCGCATCGCGGTCGCACGTGCGATCGTGCTGGAGCCGACTTTCGTCGTGCTCGACGAGCCGACCAGCGCGCTCGACATGCTGATCCAGGCACAGATCGTCGACCTGCTGCGTGATCTCCAGATCCGGCGCAACCTCACCTATCTGTTCATCTCACACGATCTCAAGGTCGTCGCCGCGCTGGCGAGCCGGCTGGTGGTGATGCGTTACGGCAAGATCGTGGAGGAAGGTCCGGCGGCGGAGATCTTCGCCCGGCCGAAATCCGACTACACGCGCGCGCTGTTTGCGGCTGCGTTCAACATCGAGACCGTGCCGACCGGCGTCACGGCCCAATAGCATGGCGAAGCGTTTCGGCCCTGACGACCTGACGGACCTGCCCGCCGACGTGACGGTATCGCCACCTGAATTGTTGGCGCGCTCGTTTATCGCTTTCGAGCGCTATCCACTCACCCTGCGCAGTCCCGGCCGCGAGCCGGCGACCTATGGCCGCGACATGCTGCGTGTCGGGATGGTGGTCGCGGCACTTCCGTTCGATCCGGTGCGAGACGAAGTCGTGCTGATGCGCCAGTTCCGCCTGGGTTCGCATCTCTCGACCGGCCGTGGCGAGATGATCGAGATCGTGGCGGGTCTGGTCGAACGCGACGAGGACACGGCAACCGCCGCGGCGCGCGAATGCCTCGAAGAGATCGGAGCCGCCCCGAGTCAAGTGATCGAGCTGTTGACCTTCATGCCGGCACCGGGCTTCACCGACGAATACGCGACCCTGTATCTTGCGATTGTCGATGCCGACACGGTGCCCGAGCGAGCCGGCCTCGATGTCGAGCAGGAGCAGACCATACCGATGCGCTTCAGCGTCGACGAGGCCATTGCCGCGATCAGCAGCGGCCGCCTCACCAACGGATATCTGCTGCATGCGCTGAACTGGCTGGCGCTGAACCGCCACCGCCTCAAGGCGATTGTCGCGAATGGTTCGGTGAGAGTTTAAGCGCGCTGCTTTTTCTTACCCTCCCCCTTGCGGGCGCACCGGTGTCTTTTGCGCGCTAATCAACCACCACATTAGCTTCGCGGATGATCCTGCCCCAGCGCTGGTATTCACCGGCGACGAAGTCGGCGAAGGCCTCGCGCGAGCCGCCGCGGATGCGCAGGTTCAAATCGGTGAACTTGGCGCGCACGCTCTCGACCGTGATCGCCTCGTTCACCGCCGCGTTGAGCTTGTCGAGGATCGGCTTCGGCGTCTTCGGCGGCGCGAAAATTCCGAAGGCGCTGTAGATCGCGAAGTCGGTCATGCCGAATTCGCTGAAGGTCGGGACATCGGGCAATTCCGGCGCGCGTTTGTTGTCGGCGACCGCGATGATCTTCACCCGGCCATCCCGATGCAGCGCCAGCAGCGGACCGATATTGTCGATCAGGAAATCGATCTGGCCGCCGGTCATGGCGGTGACGGCCGGGGCCGAGCCCGCATACGGCACGTGCACCTGCTTGATGCCGCTCGCCTGTTCGAACAGCAGCGTGGCGAGATGTCCCCCGCTCCCGACGCCGCCGTTGCTGCCGTAATTCAGCTTGCCGGGCTGAGCCTTGGCATAGGCAATGAACTCGCGGACATTGGTCGCCGGGAAATCGCTGCGCACCGCCAGCACATAGGGCGTCACCGCAATGTCGGCCACCCGCTCCAAGGCGGTCGCGTCATAACCGAGATTCTTGCGGGTGAACGGATTGTAGATGATCGGCGCCAGTGGCGTGATCAGCAGGGTGTAGCCATCCGGATCGGCCCGGGCCACCGCAGTGGTGCCGATCGAGCCGCCCGCCCCGCCGCGCGTGTCGACCACCACCGGCTGCCCGAATTTCGCGCGCAACTGCTCGCCGATCAATTGCGCGATCACAAAGGAGCTGCCGCCGGCGGGATACGGCAGCACCATGGTGATGGTGCGGTTCGGATAATTGTCACCGCTTTGCGCCGACGCGGAGACCGACATGACGCAGGCCGCGATCAGAAGGCTGAACACTCTCACGATCATGGCCGGATCTCCCCCGATGAGCGCCAAGCCCATTGTGGAGCTAGTTCGTTGTGTTTCGCAATGGTGCAGTCAAGCCCTGACGCGCGAAGATTTGCGCCGGTCTAAAGCCGCCTGATGCTGGTGACGTCGCTGCCCGCTGCGCGGATGCGTGCGATGGCGGCTTCGGCCTGCTCGACCGCAACCGCCATGTGCCATGCATTGGCGTGGATCATCGTGCGCGCGTCACGCGCCATGGCGACATGGCCCTTCCAGAAGATCAGATCGCCGCGTTTCAGGTCCGCGCCAGGCGGGACCGGCGCGCCGAGCGCGACCTCCTGCTGATGGCTATCGCGCGGGCACGCGATGCCACAGGCGGTCAGCGCGACCTGCACCAGACCTGAACAATCGAGGCCGAGGCTGGTCTTGCCGCCCCACAAATATGGCGTTCCGGCGAATTGTTCGGCGATTGCAACCGGATCGCGTTCCATGGCATCGACCGGCACGAGGTGGCGCGCCGGAAAATGCAATCCAGCATCCGTGATCGCGAATGGCAGCGCGATACGCGCCACCGCGATGCGGCAGCCAAATGAGAGCGTCTCAAGCGGCGGCAGCTTGATCGATGGACCGGGGAAGGCCAGCGTCCGCAGCACGCCGACCTTGTGTGTCGGCTCAGCGCCCGGCATCGCCAACGCGCTCGCGGGCATCCAGCCTTGATAGCCGTCAGACGCGAGCAGCACCCGGCACCAGCCCTCGCCATCGTCCTCGCTGACGGCGACGCGCTCGCCCTTCAGCGCTTCGGTATCGAGCGATGCATCCGGCGATGGCGCTGCGCGCAGCGGCGCGCTGGGCGCGATGACCTCGCGCGTGTCCATCAGCCGTAGCGCTTGCACAGCAGCGCGTAGAGCGCGCGCGCCGACTGGCACTCGCCGCCCTCCGGCCGCGCCGGCTTGGCCGACGGCGTCCAGGCAAAGATGTCGAGATGCAGCCAGGATTTCGCCGGCTCGACGAATTTGCGCATGAACAACGCCGCGGTAATCGCGCCGGCAAAGCCGCCGGCCGAGATATTGTTGGTATCCGCGACCTTGGAGTCGAGCAGCGCGTCGTAGCCGCGCCACAAGGGCAGGCGCCACAGCGGATCATTCTCGGCCACGGCGTTGGTCATCAGTTCGGCAGCCAGCGCCTCGTCGTCGGTGAAGAATGGCGGCAGGTCCGGCCCGAGCGCGACGCGCGCGGCGCCGGTCAGCGTCGCCATGTCGACGATCAGCGCCGGATTCTCTTCCTGCGCCAGCGTCAGCGCATCGGCGAGGATCAGCCGGCCCTCGGCATCGGTGTTGCCGATCTCGACCGTGATCCCATTGCGCGACGGATAAATATCGCGCGGCCGGAATGCATTGCCGGAAACCGAATTCTCGACCGCCGGGATCAGCACGCGCAGTCGCAGCTTCAACCCGCGCGACATGATCATATGCGCGAGCGCAAGCTGGGTCGCGGCGCCGCCCATATCCTTCTTCATGTTCAGCATGCCGGCGTCGGACTTGATGTCCAGGCCGCCGGTATCGAAGCACACGCCCTTCCCGACCAGCGTCACCTTGGGCGCGCTGTCATCGCCCCAAGTGATATCGATCAACCGCGGCGCGCGATCCGCCGCGCGGCCGACCGCATGCACCAGGGGGAAATTCTGCTTGAGCAGGTCGTCGCCGACGATGACGCTGCAAGCCGCGCCATGACGCTGCGCCAGCGCGCGCGCCGCCGCCTCGAGGTCCGGCGGACCCATGTCGTTGGCGGGGGTGTTGATCAGGTCGCGCGCAAGGAATACGCCTTCGACAATCCGCGACAGGTCCTCGCCGTCGGCGCCATGCGGTACGGCGAGCCGCAAGGCCTTGTCCTCGCCCTTGCGGTAGCGCCCGAAGCGATAGGTTGCGAACGCAAAGGCCAAAGCGGCCAGCCGCGCGTCATGCGGCGCATTGGCGAAATGATAGTCGCCCGCCGGCAGGACGCCCGGCAGCCGCCCCGCCTGAAACGGGTCGCGATGTGGATCGTCAGCACCTTCCAGGCCGAACAGCACGCTCGCCAGGCGGCCTGCCGCATCCGGCACCAGCAGATGGCGGCCACCCTTCGGCTCGAAGCCGGAGGCGGCGGCAAAGGCGCGCGCGGGACCTTCAAGGCCGTCACGGACGCCCGGCCAGGTTGCGGCCGTCACGAAGGTGATCGGGACCGATGGTGAGGCTTGGGATGCGAGGAATATCGGGTGCATGGCAGAGTCTCGATAACCAGTCTCGATGGTGTGTCCTGCTAGCACGGCCACAGCTGGTTAACCAAGCATTAGGGTTAACGCTCTATTGCTGAATGTTCCGGGCAGCGCGGGTGCCGCCCGACGTGAAAGCCATGCGTATGCCATTCGCAAATCCCGCACGCCTGATGTCCTCGATCGCGCTTGCCGCGCTGATCGCTGCGACCACGGCAGGATGCAAGACCACCGCGGAAACCACCGGCTCGATCCCCTCTTCCGCAGCGTCTTCGAGCGATCTGAGCGGCCTGGCCGAGCGTTACAAAGCGAATCCGAAAGACCCGGACATTGCCATCGCCTATGCGCAGGTCTTGCGCACCCAGGATCAGCGCGCCCAAGCAGTGGCCGTCCTGGAGCAATCGGCGATGATGAACCCGGACAACAATGCCGTTCTCGGCGCCTTCGGCCGCGCGCTGGCCGACGTCGGCAATTACAAGCAGGCGCTCGACGTGCTGGGCCGCGCCCATTCGCCCGACCAGCCGGATTGGCGCATCCTCTCGGTCCAGGGCGCCGTGATGGACCAGCTCGGCCGCCACCCCGAAGCCCAGCGCTATTACCTCACCGCGCTCAAGATCGTACCGGAAGAATCATCGGTCCTGTCGAATCTCGGCTTGTCCTACGCGCTGTCGAAAGACCTCGCGAAGGCCGAAGCGACGCTGAAGCGCGCCGCCGCCAAGCCGCCGGTCGATGCCCGCGTGCGCCAGAACCTCGCTCTGGTCGTCGGCCTGCGCGGACGTTTTGCCGAAGCGGAAACCATCGCGCGCGCCGACTTGCCGCCCGACGAGGCCGCCGCCAACGTGGCCTATCTGAAGCAGATGCTGGCGCGGCCGGACACGCTGAAGAAGCTCAGCCCCGGAACGGTGCAGCGCGTCCAGCCCAGAATCAAGGTGAGCGACGTTCCGCGCTGACGACGCGCCGCTCGTCCCAACCCACAACTCGTCAACCCCGCGAAAGCGGGGGGCGACCACCTGTGATTGAGGCACTTTCCGAGGAACGTTACTTATCCAGCCCCATGCCGATCACGCGGATCGCGGCGGGGCCCAGGATCACGACGAACAGCACCGGCAGGAAGAACAGGATCATCGGCACGGTGAGCTTCGGCGGCAGCCCGGCGGCCTTCTTTTCGGCCTCGGACATGCGCATGTCGCGATTTTCCTGCGCCATCATGCGCAGCGTCTGGGACAACGGCGTGCCGTAACGCTCGGCCTGCTGCAGCGCCATGCAGACTGATTTGACGCCGTCGAGATCGGTTCGCTTGGCGAGATTGTCGTAAGCCTGGCGGCGGTCCGGCAGATACGAAAGCTCCGCCGTGGTCAGCGTCAGTTCCTCGGCCAGCGCGACGGACTGGGTGCCGATCTCCTCGCTGACCTTGCGGAACGACATCTCGATCGACATGCCGGACTCGACGCAGATCAGCAGCAGGTCGAGCGCATCGGGGAACGCGCGCTTGATCGAGACCTGACGGCGCTGGATCTTGTTCTTCAGGAAGAGCTGCGGAACATACATGCCGAAATAAGCGGCGAAGATACAGACGCCGAACCGCACCATCGGCGGCTGCTGCCATTCGAGCAGTACGAACATATAGAGGATCGCCACGATGAACAGCACCAGGGGCATCACCAGGCGGAAGAACAGGAACGTCACATAGGGCGCCTGGCCGCGGTAACCGGCCTGCATCAGCTTGAGGCGCGCCTCTTCCTGTCCGACCCATTTGTTCAGGTTGAACTGCTCGACGATCTTCTGCATGTATTGCTTGGGCGACGCGCGCAGCGACACCTTCTCGCCGCGCGACATCCGCTCACGCTCGCGCTGGCGGATCTTCTCGCGCTCGGTCGCCACCGACTTCATGCGGCGCGACAATGTATCCGGCGACAGCAGCGGCATCGTCAGCGTGATGATGGTCGCGGCCGCGGCCACGGCGGAGAACATCATCACCATGAAGGTCTTGTCGTGCAGTTTGGCGATCAGGAATTCGAACATGCTGCCATCAGAAGTCGAAGTTGATCATTCTCTTCATCACGAACACGCCGATCGCCATCCAAGTCGCGCACATGACCAGCATCATGCGGCCGACTGGCTCGGTCCAGAGCAGCGAGATGTAGTCCGGGCTCGACAGATAGACGAGCAGCATCACACAGATCGGCAGCGCGGCAATGATCGAGGCAGAGGCTTTCGCTTCCATCGACATGGCCTGGATCTTGGCCTGCATCTTCTTGCGTTCGCGCAGCACGCGCGACAGATTCCCGAGCGCCTCCGATAGATTGCCGCCGGCCTTTTGCTGGATCGCGATCACGATGCCGAAGAAATTCGCCTCCGGCAGTGGAATGCGCTCGTAGAGCTTGGTGCATGCCTCGCCGAGCGGAATGCCGACCGTCTGGGTCTCGAGAATGGTGCGGATTTCGCTGCGCACCGGCTCGGGCGATTCCGTGGTGATGATGCGTAGGCCGTCGAGCAGCGGGAGGCCAGCCTTGATGCCGCGCACGACGATGTCCACCGCGTCGGGAAAGTGCGCCAGGAATTGCTTCTCGCGCCGCTTCTTGAGGAAGCCGAGGATCCAGCGCGGCAGTCCGAAGGCGGCCGCAAACCCCGCGGCCAGCGCCGGTAGCAACCCCACGCTCATGAACAAGCCAAGCAGGAATACCACGACCCCGAGGACCCCGGAGCCGACGAAGAACTGGCGTTTGCTGATCGTCAGTCCGGCCTGCACGATCTGGGTCTGGATCGGAACGAAGCGTTGCGGCGCTCCCTTCTTTTCGATCCCCTTGAGCGTTTCCTCGACCTGCTCGCGCCGCGATCGCTGGGTGGTGCGAGCGGCCGTGGCAGCGCGCGCGACCGGACCCGACCGGACCACGATTTCCTTGCGCTTCTCCGCCTTGCGCTCGCCGGACAGCAAAGGATACAGGAACACCCAGGCGACGCCGCCAATGGCGACCGAAACGGCCAACGCAATCGCGAGTGACTGGATATTCATGACGCTCAGGCTCGCTGCGGCTCGCGCTCAGACTCGGCGGAGTCGAGCGCGGCGGCGAGCCGCTTTTCCTCGCCATAATAGCGGGCGCGATCCCAGAAGCGCGGCCGACCGATGCCGGTCGAGCGATGACGGCCAAGGATATTCCCCTTCGCGTCCTCGCCTTCCATGTCGTAGACGAACAAATCCTGCGTGATGATGACGTCGCCTTCCATCCCCATCACTTCCGTGATGTGAGTGATCTTGCGCGAGCCATCGCGCAGACGCGCCGCCTGAACCACGACGTCGACCGACGCGACGATCATCTCGCGGATGGTCTTCGAGGGCAGCGAGAAGCCGCCCATCGTGATCATCGATTCCAGCCGGCCGAGCGCCTCACGCGGATTGTTGGCGTGCAGCGTTCCCATCGAGCCGTCATGGCCGGTGTTCATCGCCTGAAGCAGGTCGAATGCTTCGGGTCCGCGGACTTCGCCGACGATGATGCGTTCCGGCCGCATACGCAGGCAGTTGCGCACCAGGTCACGCATCGAGATCTGCCCCTCGCCTTCGAGATTCGGCGGCCGCGTCTCGAGCCGCACCACATGCGGTTGCTGCAGTTGCAATTCGGCCGCGTCTTCGCAGGTGATGATGCGTTCGTCGTCCTCGATGAACTGGGTCAGGCAATTGAGCAGCGTGGTCTTGCCGGAGCCGGTGCCGCCGGACACCAGCGTATTGACGCGCGATCGCCCGATGACCTTGAGGATCTCGCCGCCATCATGCGTGATGGTTCCAAACTTCACCAATTGGTCGAGGGTGAGCTTGTCCTTCTTGAACTTGCGGATGGTGAGCGCCGGCCCATCGATCGAGAGCGGCGGCACGAAGACGTTGACGCGGGAGCCGTCCGGAAGACGCGCGTCGCAGATCGGCGAGGATTCGTCGACGCGACGGCCGATCTGGCTGACGATGCGCTGGCAGATATTGAGCAGTTGCTGATTGTCACGGAACCGGATGCCGGTGCGCTGGATCTTGCCCGCCACTTCGATGTAGGTCGTACCTGACCCGTTCACCATGATGTCGGCGATGTCGTCACGCGCCAGCAGCGGCTCGAGCGGTCCGTAGCCCAGCACGTCGTTGCAGATGTCGTCGAGCAGCTCTTCCTGCTCCGAGATCGACATCACGATATTCTTGATCGCGATGATCTCGTTGACGATGTCGCGGATTTCCTCGCGTGCGGAATCGGCGTCGAGCTTGGCGAGCTGTGCGAGATCGATCGCCTCGATCAGCGCGCCGAAAATCGTGCCCTTGGTTTCGTAATAGGCTTCCGAGCGGCGCGTGTCGGTCGCCGTCGGGACCATCGCGGAGGAGGGCGAGTTCCGGCTCGCCTGACTTGGCGCCGACAGAAGCTGCGCGCCGAGCCCCTGGGCGGGAATCGGTGCGCGTCCCTCGGTCAGGTTCTGCTGCGGCTGCGGCGCGACCGGCGGCGCAGCGTTCGGCCGCCCCCCGGCCGGAGGCGCGGAGGGGGCCGGAGTGAGGACACGGGCCTCGTTACCTGAAGTGCTACGCCTTCCAAACACGTCTTCTTCTCCAAGCGGGCGTTACGCCTGCCGCCGCAGTTTGCTCAGGATTGGACTCAGCAGGCTCGACCTTTGCTTCTTCGCTTCCGCGCGACCGGTGAGCTGTTGCGCCAACCCACGGAACATCTCGGCGGTGCGATGGTTCGCCGACAACTCGGCGATCATCTGGCCGTTATTGGCGGCGGTGCCGAATAATTGCGGGTCGAATGGAATCACCGCGATCGGATCGTCATCCAGCGCCTTGGCGAAATCCGCGGCCTTGATTTCGGGCCGCTTCGGCACGCCGACCTGGTTCAGGCAATAACGGGGGCGCTGGTCGTTCGGCCGCGACAGCCGCAGCAGAT
>CANKHJ010000081.1 GCA_947481635.1 Bradyrhizobiaceae bacterium | reverse complement strand
GGCGGAGTCCTTCTTGCGCTGCTTGAAGCCGTCATAATCGGCGAGCGACATGGTGTGATCGAGCACCGCTTCGAAATCGCCGCTGTCGATGGTGAGACCGATCGCGTTCTTGTAGGGGAACGCCTTCGCCTTCACCAGGTTACGCCGGCGCAGCTTGGCGCTGTCGATGCCGGTAATGCGCGCGGCCTCTTCGACCACCCGCTCGAGGAAGTAATTCGCCTCGGGGCGGCCCGCGCCGCGATAGGCGCCGACCGGCAGCGTGTTGGTGTGGACGCAGGTGCCCTGCACATCGACATGCTTGATCGCGTACACGCTCGGCAGGCAGCGCGTCATGCTCGCGGTCTGGATCAGCGCGCCGGGGGGCGCAAGATAGGCGCCGAGGTTGGAAATCAGCCGGACGCGCAACGCGAGGAATTTACCCTTCTCGTCCAGCGCCAATTCGAAATCGACGACGGAGTCGCGCGCCTCGTTGTCGCTGAGGAAAGATTCCGAACGCGTCGCCATCCAATGCACCGGCCGGCCGATTTTCTTGGCGCCGACCAGCAGTGCGAAATATTCTGGATAGGTGCCGCCCTTGAGGCCGAAGCCGCCGCCGACGTCATCGGTGATGACGCGCAGGCGGCTGTGTCCGAGCACCGCCGCCATGCCGTCGCGCACCGGCGCCGAACCTTGCGAGCAGATCCGCATCAGGTAGCTGTCGTCAGTCTTGTTGTAGGTCGCGGACGCGCCGCGCGGCTCCATCGGCACGCCGGCGATGCGCTGGCTGGTCATCGACAGCCGCGCTACATGCGCCGCGGACGCGATGATACGCTCGACCTCGGCGACATTCGCATCGGTGTTGGTCTCGGGGCCGGTCCAGTCGAGCGCGATGTTGTTCGGAATGTCCGGCCAGAGCAGCGGCGCGCCCGCCTTGGTGGCTTCGCGCAGGTCGGTGACCGGGGTCAATTCCTGGTAGTCGACGGTGACCAGTTCGCTCGCGTCCTGTGCCGCCAGCGCGGTCTCGGCGATCACCATCGCCACCGGCTCACCGATATGCATCACCCGCTCCTTGGCGAGCGGCAGGCGCGGCGGAATCACCAGCTTGGTGCCGCCACGGCCGACTACCGGCGGGTGGCGCGTGAGGTTGCCGATATTCTCGGCTTCCAAGTCGGCTGCGGTGATCACCGCCAGCACGCCCGGCGCCTTCAGCGCCGCCGCGGTATCGATCCCGGCGATCTTGGCGAAGGCGTGCGGTGAGCGCACGAAATACCCGAAAGTCTGCCCCGGCAGCGGATCGTCGGCGGCGAACCGGCCGTGGCCGCGAATGAGAGCATCGTCCTCTACGCGCGTTTCGTGGCTGGTCTGAACCTGGAGCTTGTCGAGCATGCGATGTCCGGGGATTGGGGGGAGGTGAGGGAAAAGGCGCAATATCACGCTGAGCCGGGAATTGCCACGCCACGTTGCCGCCGGGGTGGCTGCCCTCCATAATCGGCGCAAACGGGAGGAATGCCTGATGGCTTCGGCCGGGACCGACCACGCTGCCGCCGCGGCCGATACCATTCCGCGCGACTATAATTTTGCGGCGGATATCCTCGCGCGCAACCTGACGGCAGGGCGCGCCGGCAAACCGGCTTTCATCGACGCGCGCGGCGCCTGGACCTATGGCCAGGTCGCTGAACGGGTCGATCGCTTCGGCGCGCTGCTGCGCGTGCTCGGCGTGCAGCGCGAGCAACGCGTGCTGATCTGCCTGCTCGACACCATCGACTGGCCGACCGCGTTCCTTGGCACCATCAAGGCCGGCGCGGTGGCAGTGCCGGTCAACACGCTGATGACCGAGGACGACTATCGTTTCATCCTGGCCGACAGCCGCGCCCAGGCGCTGGTGGTCTCCGAGGCGCTCTATCCGAAATTCGCCGGCCTGCTCGGCGGCGCGCCGAATCTCAAGCAGGTGATCGTCTCTGGAAAAGTCACCAGCCGGCATCCCGGCATCGGCCATCATGCCTTCGAGGACGCGCTGGAGCAGGCGCACCCTGACGGCATCACCGCGGCGACCACGCGCGACGATATCGCCTTCTGGCTCTACACCTCCGGCTCGACCGGCAAGCCGAAGGGCGCGGTGCATATCCATGCCAACCCGCGGCTCACCGACGAACTCTATGGTGGACCGATCGTCGGGCTGACCGAGCATGACGTCTGCTTCTCGGTGGCAAAGCTGTTCTTCGCCTATGGCCTCGGCAATGCGCTGACCTTCCCGATGTCAGCCGGCGCGACCACGATATTGCTCGCCGATCGTCCGACGCCGGATGCCGTCGCCGAGATATTGCGCAAGCACAACGTGACGGTGTTCTACGGCGTGCCGACTTTCTATGCAGGCTTTCTCGCCAGTCCCGCGCTGCCCGCGCGCGAGGACCTGAAGCTGCGCTGCTGCGTCTCCGCCGGCGAGGCCTTGCCGCTTGACGTCGGCCGGCGCTGGAGCGCGCGCTTCGGCGTCGATATCCTCGACGGTCTCGGCTCCACCGAGATGCTGCACATCTTCCTCTCGAACCGCGCGGGCGATGTGAAGTACGGGGCCAGCGGCAAGCGCGTGCCGGGCTACGACCTCAAGATCGTCGACGACGACGGCGCGATCGCGCCGCCGGGCGACATGGGCGAACTTTGCGTGCGCGGTCCGACCAGCGCGATCATGTATTGGAACAACCGTGCGCAATCGCGTGCGACGTTCCAGGGCGAATGGACCCGCACCGGCGACAAATACATCGAGGACGAGCAGGGCGTTTTCACCTACTGCGGCCGGCGCGACGACATGCTGAAGGTCTCGGGCATGTATGTCTCGCCGTTCGAGGTCGAGGGCGCACTGCTGACCCATTCCGACGTGCTCGAAGCCGCGGTGGTCGCGTGGCGCGATCAGGACGGATTGGTGAAGCCGAAGGCCTTCATCGTGCTGAAAGGCGGCGCGGCCGGCGATGCGCTCGCGCGCGCCTTGCAGGATCATGTGAAGGCGGCGCTCGCGCCGTATAAATATCCGCGCTGGATCGAATTCTGCGCCGACCTGCCCAAGACCGCGACCGGCAAGATCCAACGCTTCAAGCTCCGCGACCCCAAGGCGTGATGCCGCTGGGGAACCCGGGCTCCGCTCTCCTCTTACCCTCCCCCTCGCGGGGAGGGTCGCTCGCGAAGCGAGCGGGGTGGGGGGCTCTCACCACTCGGGTGCCATTGAAGCAGCCCCCCACCCCCGATCCCTCCCCGCGAGGGGGAGGGGAGCGCACCGGTCGCGTGGCATGAGCAACGATTCCGGCCATCTCGACATCGCGCCGCACAGGCTCGAGTACAAATTCGTCGGACCGCGCCCTGACGCCGCTCCGACGCTGGTGCTGCTGCACGAAGGTCTCGGCTCGGTCGGGCTGTGGGGCGACTTCCCTGACAAGCTCGCCGCCGCCACCGGTCTCGGCGTGTTCGCCTATTCCCGCGCCGGCTATGGCCGTTCATCGCTGGTGACGCTGCCGCGTCCGCTGACTTTCATGCATCACGAGGCGCAGGACGTGCTGCCGCGCGTGCTCGCTGCGATCGGGCTCCAGCGCGGCCTGCTGGTCGGGCATTCCGACGGTGCGTCGATCACGGCGATCCACTTGGGAAGCGTCGCGGATCATCGCGTCAAGGGCGGGGTATTGATCGCGCCGCATTTCTTCACCGAGGAGGTCGGACTCACCGAGATCGCCCGCGCCAGACAGGCCTACGACACAGGCGACCTGCGTGGAAAACTCGCGCGCTGGCACGACGATGTCGACAACGCCTTCCGCGGCTGGAACGACGCCTGGCTCGATCCGGATTTCCGCAAATGGGACATCACGAATGTCCTCGCCTATATCCGCGCGCCGCTGCTGGTGGTGCAGGGTGCCGAAGATCAATATGGCACCGCGCGGCAGGTCGAGGTGGTGGCGCAGGAATGCTATTGCCCGGTCGAGACACGCTTGCTCCCCGGCGTGCGGCATTCCCCGCATCGCGAAGCGCCGGACGTGTTGATCAAGGAGATCGCGGACTTCGTGAAGCGCGTGCTGTAGCCGCTATAAGCCCCATTGCTCCCACATTCGTCATGCCCGGCCTTGTGCCGGGCATCCACGTCTTTCTTCGCGGCCCCAAAAACGTGGATGGCCGGGACAAGCCCGGCCATGACGTCGTTGAGAGAGCAGTGCGTTGAACGGAGTGTGCGCCGGTACTTAAGCCGCGCGCTTCTTCGCGTCCTCGGCGAGATAATCCAGCGCCGCCTGCACGCCGCCCTTCTTGTGCGGAATGCCGGACACCGCGAGCTGCATCTCGGTCGCGCCGAGGCCGCCGATCAGCATCGCCTCGTTGATGTCGCCGAGATGCCCGATGCGGAAATATTTTCCGAGGAACGGGCCGAAGCTCATGCCGTAGGAGATATTGAAGTTCGACAGCGCCTGGTCGCGGAACGCATCGGCATTGTGCCCCTCGGGCAGCAGCACTGCGGTGAGCGTCGACGAATAGGCCTTCGGGTCCTGGCAAAGGATTTCCAGTCCCCAGGCCTTCACGCACCGGCGTGTCGCTTCCGCGAGACGGTCGTGACGCGCGAACACGTTGTCGAGGCCTTCCTCATTCAGCATGTCGATCGATGTCGCGAGCCCATGGATCGAGAGCGTGCCTGGCGTGTATGGGAAGAAGCCGGTCGCGTTCAGCTTCAGCATGTCGTCCCAGGCGAAGAACGACTTCGGCAATTTCGAGGTCTTCGAGGCTGCGATCGCCTTGTCGCTGAGCGCGTTGAACGACATGCCGGGCGGCATCATCAGGCCCTTCTGCGCGCCGCCGACGGCGACGTCCACGCCCCATTCGTCATGCCGGTAGTCGGTCGAGGCGAGCGACGAGATGGTGTCGACGAAGAACAGGGCCGGGTGGCCGGCGGCGTCGATCGCCTTGCGGATCGCGGCGATGTCGGAGCGCACGCCGGTGGCGGTCTCGTTATGCAGCACGCACACCGCTTTGATCTCGTGGCCCTTGTCCTTGCGCAGATGCTCTTCGATCTCCGCCGGGTTGGCTGGGCTGCGCCAATCGCCCTTGATGAATTCGGGCACCAGGCCGAGCCGCAGCGCCATGTTCTTCCACAGCGTGGCGAACTGGCCGGTCTCGACCATCAGCACTTTGTCGCCCGCGGACATGGTGTTGACGAGCGCGCCTTCCCAAGCGCCGGTCCCGGTCGCGGTGTAGATGATCACCGGGTTTTTGGTCTTGAAAATACCCTTGATACCTTCGAGCACGCGCTTCGCGAGCTGCTGGAACTCCGGACCGCGATGGTCGATCATCGGCGTGTCCATGGCCCGCAGAATGCGGTCCGGCACCGGCGTCGGTCCCGGAATATGCAGGAAGTGGCGCCCGGCGGCGCGCGCGGTATTCCTCGACATCAGAAAATCCCCGGTTGGCGAAGCGCCGCTCATGGCTGGAAAGGGCGCGGCTTGCCGCCATGAATGACGAATGCGAGAGTCAGTCAAGTAGCGATAAGTCATTCGCCGAAACGTGGGCGTCGCCCCAACCGGAAGATCACCTGGGCATGTCTGTCCGCCTGTCTTCACGCCTCTTGCCGGGGCTCGAACGGCGCCTGCGGGCCGAGCTTTCCGGCGACGTCCTGTTCGACGTTTTTGCGCGTGGCCGCTACGCCACCGATGCCTCGCACTACCAGATCATGCCGCTCGGCGTGGTGGTGCCGCGCTCGATAGAGGAAGCCAATCGGGCGATTGCCATTGCGCGCGCCGAAGGCGTCAGCGTGCTGCCGCGCGGCGGTGGGACCTCGCAGGCCGGCCAGACCGTGAATGAGTCGCTGGTGATCGACTGCTCCCGGCACCTCAATCAGTTGCTCGATGTCGACGTGTCCGGAAAGACCTGCACCGTCGAGCCGGGGATCGTGCTCGACGAGCTGAACCGCCAGCTGCGGCCGCACGGGCTCTGGTTCCCGGTCGATGTCTCGACCGCGTCACGCGCCACCATCGGCGGCATGACGGCCAATAATTCCTGCGGCGGCCGCTCGCTGCGCTATGGCAACACGCGCGAGAACGTCATCGCCATCGACGCGGTTCTCGCGGACGGCACCGCCGCGCATTTCGGTCCGGTGATGAATGATCTCTCCGATGCGCCGGCGGTGTTGCGTCCGTTGGCGCAGGACCTGCTCGCGCTCGGCGCGCGCGAGGCGAACGAGATCGCGGCCCGCTTTCCGCAGGTGCAGCGCCGGGTCGGCGGCTACAACATCGACGCGCTGGTGCCCGGGCGGAACGATCTCAATCTCGCGCATATCCTGGTCGGCTCCGAGGGCACGCTCGGCTTCTCGACCAAAATCCAACTCAAGCTCTCGCCGGTGCTCGGCCGGCGCGCGCTCGGCGCCTGCCACTTCCCGACGTTCCATGGCGCGATGGAAGCCGCGCAGCATATCGTGACGTTGCGGCCGATCGCGGTCGAACTGGTCGACGCGACCATGATCGGACTGGCGCGCGAGATCGCGATGTTTCGGCCGACGCTGGAGGCTTTCGTGCGCGGCGCGCCCGGTGCGCTGCTGCTGGTCGAGTTTGCCGAAGAGGATTGGGATGAGAACCTGCGCCGGCTGAAGCGGCTCGGCGAGATGGTCGGTGACCTCGGCGGCAGTGTGGTCGACGTGCTCGACGGCAAATTGCAGACGGCGATTGCCGAGATGCGCGCGTCCGGCCTCAACATCATGATGTCGATGAAAGAGGAAGGAAAGCCGATCTCCTTCGTCGAGGACTGCGCCGTGCCGCTCGAACATCTCGCCGATTACACCGCGCGGCTGACCGCGGTATTCGAGAAACACGGCACCCGCGGCACCTGGTATGCGCATGCCTCGGTCGGCTGCCTGCATGTGCGGCCGGTGTTGAACCTGCGGCAGGAGAAAGACGTCAAGGCGATGCGTGCCATCGCCGAGGAAGCCTTCGCCTTCGTGCGCGAATACAAGGGCTCGCATTCCGGCGAGCATGGCGATGGCCTGGTGCGCTCCGAATTCCACGAGAAGATGTTCGGCGCGCGGTTGGTGCGCGCGTTCGAGGAGGTGAAGGACCGTTTCGATCCGAACGGACTGTTCAATCCCGGCAAGATCACACGCGCACCGAAATTCGATGACCGCACGAACTTCCGCTATCCGCCCGGCTATGGCGGCGAGGCGATGCAGACCCAACTCGATTGGTCGGCCTATTCCGGTAGCGGCGGCGGTTTCCAGGGCGCCGTCGAGATGTGCAACAACAATGGCGCCTGCCGCTCGCTCGCCGGCGGCGTGATGTGCCCGAGCTACCGCGTCACCGGCGACGAGAAGCACGTCACGCGCGGCCGCGCGAATTCCTTGCGCCTCGCGGTGACCGGACAACTAGGCCCCGACGCCTTAACCTCGGACGCGATGGCCGAGACAATGAAGCTCTGCGTCTCGTGCAAGGCCTGCCGTCGCGAATGTCCGACCGGCGTCGACATGGCGCGCATGAAGATCGAGGTGCAGGCCGCTCGCGCCAAGAAATTCGGATCGTCACTGCATGACCGCCTGGTCGCCTATCTGCCGCGCTATGCGCCTTATGCCGCCACGCTCGCGCCGCTCATGAACCTGCGTGACGTGCTGCCCGGCGCGGCAAAGCTGTCCGAGGCAATTGCCGGCTTCAGCGCACGCCGCAAACTGCCGCAATGGCGCCGCGACGTTTTCCGTGACCCTCCGTCGCGGCACACGCCCCGGCATGACGAGAAAGAGGTCGTGCTGTTCGCCGACACCTTCAACCGCTACTTCGAGCGCGAAAACCTCGAAGCCGCGCTCTCGGTGCTGAACGGCAGCGGCTACGTCACGCACCTGCCGCAGCCGTCGGACGGCGGCAGGCCGTTATGCTGCGGCCGCACCTTCCTCTCGGTCGGCATGGTCGACGAAGCGCGGCGCGAGGCCGAGCGCACCGTCGAGGCACTTGCGCCCTATGTCGAACGAAGCCTTCCGGTTGTCGGCCTGGAGCCGAGCTGCCTGCTGGGCTTCCGCGACGAGATCCCGGCTTTGCTCAAGAGCGATGCGGCGAAACGCGTCGCGGCGCAGGCGCTGACCTTTGAGGAATTCCTCGCGCGTGAAGCGCAGGCGAACCGCTTCGCGCCCGCGCTGGGAGAAATCGCCGATCGCGCGGTGCTGCACGGCCATTGCCATCAGAAATCCTTCGACGCGATGAACCCGGTCACGCAAGTGCTTAAGCTCATCCCCGGCCTGGCGGTCGACACCGTGGAATCGAGCTGCTGCGGCATGGCTGGCAGCTTCGGCTATGGCGCGGAGACCTACGACACGTCGGTCGCAATGGGCGAGCTGTCGCTGCTGCCCGCGATCCGGAACGCCGATGCTTCTGCGATCGTTATCGCCGATGGCACCTCATGCCGCCAGCAGATCAGCGACGGCACCGGCCGCGAGGCGATCCACGTCGCGCGCGTGCTGGCCGCCAGCATGGCGGCAGGCCGCTGACGCGCGATAGGAGATTCTCACCGATCCCCGCAGGCAGGGAGAGGTGACCGCAATCGAATTTACGCGGGCTTCTTGCGCCGCCACTCTGTGTTAAAGAAACACTGCCGGACGCCCTGAGCTACACCTGATCCATCGTCCGAAACGGCCGATACCACTGTGCCAACAAAGACCGATACCGTTCCGTCGATCGACTCGCGCCGCTGGCCGCCTGAGTGGCTGACGGTCAGGCGGATGGCCATGCTGTTCGCCGGGATATGTTTCATTGCGCTCTCGGCGTTTGTCTCACAGCGGTTCTGGCGCGAGAACGGCCTGCATGCGCTTCAGGCGGTGAATGAGCAGCGCGTGCAACTCGTGGCCAACGCCATCAAGGCCGAGGTCAGCCGGCAGGATCATCTCCCGGTCGTGTTGTCGCTGGATGCTGACGTCGGAAACGCGCTGGCGGCGCGCAACGATCCCGAGCAGATCCGCAACCTTAATCAGAAGCTGGCGCGCGTCAGTGTCGAGGCCGATACCCGGGCGTTGTACATCATCAGCCCGCAGGGAATTGTGGTCGGTAGCGACGACTGGGAATCGCCCACACGCCGGCTGAATCTCGACTATTCGGGCGCGGCATACTTCACCGAGGCGATCCGGACCGGAAAGAGCAGCTTTCTCGGCGTCCCGCCGGACAGCGATCGCGTGCGCTATTTCTTGGCGCATAGCATCCAGGGCCGCGGTGTGATCCTCGGCATCTCGGTGGTCCGGATCGAATTCGACTCGATCGAGGAAGCCTGGAGCCTCGCGGGCGAGCACGTCTTCGCGACCGACGCGACCGATACGATTTTTCTGGCGAGCGACGCCGATTACAGATTTCGGCAACTCGGCCCGGCCGCTGCAACGCCTGAAACGGAGTTGCGCTACTCTGGCCGGTTGAAGGAACCGCTCAACCTCAACGTGGTCGAGCAGCGCGGGTCCAGCGCCATCGTTCGGATTCGATCATCCGACGGCGAGGAGACCGACTATCTCTACCAGCGCATGACGCTGCCGCAATACAACTGGACGGTTCATCGCCTGACCGATCTCGACAGCATTCACGCGGATCAACGCGACGGCGCCATTATCGGCGGCGCCATCTCGACCCTGTTCATCTTCCTGCTGCTCTATCTGCTCTCGCGTCATCGCGCCTATCTTCAGGCGCGCGAGGCCGGACGGGTGCTGGCCGAGCAGGTGACCGAACGCACGCGAGAACTGAGCGATACCAACCGTTCCTTGCAGGTCGAGATCGAGGAGCGCCGCCGCGCCGCCGCACAACTGCGTTCGACGCAGAATGAACTGGTGCAGGCGGGCAAGCTGGCCGCCGTCGGTCAGATGTCGGCCGCTCTGGCCCATGAAATCAACCAGCCGCTCGCGGCGATCCGGACCTTCATCGCCAGCACGAAGATCTTCGCCCAGCGCAACAACTACGTGCAGGTCAGCACCAATCTCGACCTGATTTCCGATCTCGCCGAGCGTATGGCCGGCCTCACCTCGCATCTCAAGACCTTTGCCAGGAAAAGCGACCACGGCAAGCCGGCGCCCGTGGATGTCGAGCGCGCGATCAATGGAGCGTTGTTCCTGATCGATGGTCAGATCCGCGGCACGCGGGTGAGCGTCGAGAAGCGCATCGCGCCCAATCTCCTGGTGAGCGGTTATCCGGTCCAGCTTGAGCAGGTGATCGTCAACCTGGTGCTCAATGCATTGGATGCCGTCGCAAAGGTCGACGACCCGGTGATCGAAATCGATGCCCGCGCGTTGAACGATAATGTCGAGATCACCGTTCAGGACAACGGCACCGGCATCGCCGCCGAACACATCAATCAGGTCTTCGACCCGTTCTTCACGACCAAGGACATCGGCAAGGGGCTCGGCCTGGGGCTGTCGATCTCATACGGGATTGTCGAAGACTTCGGCGGAGAAATTCATGCCGAAAACCGGCCGGAGCGCGGCGCGCGCCTGACGCTGACGTTGCCGCGGTTCCAGCAAAGCCCTGCGTCCCAATCGGCGGCGGCCCATGCCTAACGCCGAGCGCATCATCTTCATCGACGACGAAGCGGCGATGCGCCAGGCCGTCACGCAATGGCTCGGCCTTGCCGGCTATGATTTGAATGTTTTCGACAGCGCGGAGCGGGCGCTGGAGCATATCGACGCCAATTTCGGCGGCGCGATCGTCACGGATCTCAAGATGTTCGGCATCGACGGCATGGAGTTGCTGCGCCGGGCGGTGCAGATCGATCCCGAATTGCCGGTCGTGTTGATCACGGGCCACGGGGACGTGGAAACCGCCGTCGAGGCGATGCGGCTCGGCGCTTACGACTTCATCGAGAAGCCGTTCGTGCCGGAGCGGCTGCTCGAAGTCATGCGCCGTGCCTGCGAAAAGCGCGCGCTGGTGATGGAGAACCGCCGGCTGCGGCGCGGCGCGAGCGAGAAATCGCTCGGCTCACGGATCATCGGCACCTCGGCGGCTGCGCAGCAATTGCGCGACAGTGTGGCCGATCTCGCCGGAATGGATGTCAGCCTGGTCATCTATGGAGAGACCGGCACCGGCAAGGATCTCGTCGCGCGCTGCCTGCATGATTTCGGATTGCGGCAGAAGGGCAATTTCGTCGCGATCAACTGTGCCGCGCTGCCGGAGACACTGGCGGAGAGTGAGCTGTTCGGCCACGAAGCCGGCGCGTTTACCCACGCCGCCAAGTCGCGGACGGGCAAGCTTGAGCATGCCAGCGGCGGCACCCTGTTCCTCGATGAGATCGACAGCATGCCGATCGCAGTACAGGGCAAGCTGCTGCGCGCGTTGCAGGAGCGATCGATCGAGCGGCTCGGATCGAACCGCAGCACGCCGGTCGATATCCGGCCGATCGCCGCCAGCAAGCTCGATCTGCGCGCCGCCAGCGAGAGCGGAAGCTTCCGGCGCGATCTCTATTACCGCCTGTCCGTGGTGGAATTGGTGATTCCGCCCTTGCGTGAGCGGAGCGAAGATATCCCGCTCTTGTTCGAATACTTCGTTCGGCTGGCGGCCGACACCCATGGCCGTCAACCCCGTGACGTCGGAGGCGCGACGGTATCGGCGCTGCTGGCTCACCATTGGCCGGGCAATATCCGCGAGTTGCGCAATGCCGCGGAGCGCTATGCGCTGGGCCTCTCGGACTCGTCGCTGTTGCGCCCCGCTGAACAGGAGCGGGCTCAGGAGCCGCTTGCCAATCAGCTCGATGCCTTTGAGCGCGCGATCATCGAGCGCTGTCTCGCCGAGTCCGGCGGCCGGATGAATATTGTCATCGAAAAGCTCGGGGTTCCGCGGCGGACCTTGAACGAGAAGATGGCGCGGCTGGGCATCGATCGGCGGCGCATCGCCGATACGGATCGGCGGAATTCCGCTCCCGAGTCTGGTCAGTAGGCGGAAATCCGCCGAACTGCTCGCTGAGCTAATCCGCTCTACAGTCACAAATGGCTGATAACAAACAGTAATATTGCAGTGCTACACCACGGCCGTAGTGGCATCGCGCTTGCAGTGTCAAACGGTGGGAGAGCGCCTTCACAGGCGCGGGGGTGCGTCGGGCGTGCTGAGTTGGGGTCGTTGAGAGTGCTGCAATCGCTGAGACGTATCGCACCCAAGATCGTGGTGCTTGCCGGTGCTTTGGCTGTTGCAGCATGCGCCGTCGGTCCGGACTTCGTCATGCCGCAGTCGCCGCAGACAGCCTCCTTCCTTCCGCGTGGCGACGCCCTGCCGGGCGGCCGCGTGGTGCGCGGCGGCGATCTTCCCGAGCGCTGGTGGGAGCTGTTTCGCTCCCGCGCGCTGACCAGCCTGGTCGACGAAGCGATCGAGAATAATCCCGATCTGCGTGCGGCGGAGGCCGCCGTGCGTGTGGCCCAGGCCAATGCGCTCGCCCAGCGCGGCGCGTTGTTTCCAGCCTTGGGCGGGAATTTCGGCGCCAACCGCCAGCTCGTGCCGGGCAGCACGCTGTCCTCGGGCGCGGCGTCCGGAGACAACCTCTACAGCGTCCACACCGCACAGCTGTCGGTCGCATTCGCGCCGGACATCTTTGGAGGAACCCGGCGTCTGGTCGAGGCGGCCGACGCGCAAGTCAAATTCCAGGCGTTCCAGCGCGAAGGCATCTATCTCACCCTTGCCGCCAATGTCGCGCTTGCGGCGATCCAGGAAGCCTCGCTGCGCGAACAGCTCGCGGTGACCAATCGGATGGTCACGTTGCAGGGGCAGCTCTTTGACATCCTGAAACGCCAGAGCGATGCCGGGCAGATCGGCCAGAACGACGTGATCGCGCAGGAGACTGTGACCGCGCAATCGCGCCTGCTGCTGGCGCCGCTCCAGCGCCAACTCGAACAGCAGCGCAACCTGCTCGCTGTCCTGACCGGCCGGTTGCCGAGTGACGCGCCGCGCGAGACATTCCAGCTCACGTCATTCCGGCTGCCGCGAACCGTACCGCTGACACTTCCCGCCAATCTGATCCGGCAACGGCCCGACATCCGCGCCGCCGAGGCCGCGCTGGAAGCGAGCAATGCACAGATCGGCGCCGCGATCGCCAATCGTCTTCCCGCCATCTCGCTGACGGCCAATGCCGGGAGCTCGGCGACTGCGCTGTCGCAGCTCTTCACGCCGGGCACCGGGTTCTGGTTCGTCGGCGCCAATGTGATGCAGACGGTGTTCGATGCCGGCACGCTCGCCAATCGCCAGGTCGCGGCGGAAGAAACCTTCGCCCAGAGCGCCCAGCTCTATCGCAAGGCCGTGCTGGTGGCGTTCCAGAATGTCGCCGACGCCTTGCGCGCGCTGCAATCCGATGCCCGCATGGTGCGCGATGCCGCGAATGCGGAGCGGGCAGCGTCGCGCGGTATCGATCTGGTGCGTCGCCAGGTCGAAAGCGGGCAGGTGAGCATCGGCCTGCTGCTCGCATCGCAGCAGGCCTATCTCCAGACCTCGCTCGCGCGCGTCCAGGCGGAAGCCGCTCAGCTCGCCGACATGATCGCATTGTTCCAGGCGCTTGGTGGAGGCTGGTGGAATCGTCCGGCCGTCACAGACCCAGCAGGAAACGCAAACCTATGACGTTCCGATCCGCTCCCATGCTGGCCGCAATCGTGGCCGTTGCATTCGCTCATACGGTCGCGTTGGCGGCGGAGCCCAAGCCGGGCTCCGAGAAGGTGGAAGTCAACAAGGACCAGATGTGGCAGCTCGACGTCGTGGCGGCGGAGGTCAGCGCGTTCCGCACGCTGAAGCAGGCGGTCGGCCAGATCGCTTTCAACGAAGACGCGAGCACGGTGGTGCTGACCCCGTTTTCGGGGCGCATCACGCGGCTGCTGGCGCGTGTCGGCGACGATGTGAAACGCGGCGCTCCGCTCTTCGAGATCGACAGCCCCGACGTTGCCCAGGCGCAGACCGATCTGCTCGCATCGCTGCAAGCCGTCGAGAAGACCCGCGCCCAAGCGTCATTGGCCAAACGGTCGCTCGATCGGCAGACCGGACTCTTCGCTGAGAAGGCGACGTCGCAACGCGAACTCGATCAGGCGCGCAACGATTCCGCCATTGCCGAGTCGGATCTCGTCACCGCGCAGGGCGCGTTGTCCGCTTCACGCAACAAGCTCCGCGTCATCCTCGGCCGTGACGACAGCGAGGTCGCGCGCCTCGAACGCGAGCGCGTGATCAATCCGCTGATCACGGTCAACGCCCCGATCGACGGCACCGTCGTTGGGCGCAAGGTCGGGCCGGGGCAGTTCGTCCGCAGCGACGCCGGCGAGGCGCTGTTTTCGATCTCGGACCTCTCGACCATGTGGTTGAAGGCCTTCGTGCCGGAGAACGACATTCCCTTCGTGCAGACCGGCCAGGAGCTCGAAGTGCGGGTGACGGCGCTGCCGGATCGCGTGTTCCGCGCGCGCATTATCGCCATCGGCGCAGCCTCCGATGCGCAGACGCGGCGCATTGTCGTCCGCTCCGAGATTTCCAACCCGGATCGGGTCTTGCGCGCCGAGATGTTCGCGAGCTTCCGCATCGCGACCGGCAGCCCGACCTCGGCGCCGGCGGTGCCGGTCGAGGCGGTGATCCGTCAGGGCGATCTGGCGTCGGTCTGGGTGCAACAGGTGCCGATGGTGTTCGCGCGCCGGAAGGTCGAATTGGGTCTCGAACAGGATGGCCGGATTCAGATTCGCAGCGGCGTGAAGCCCGGCGAGTTCGTGATCGGTCGGGGCGCCATCTTCGTCGACAACGAATGGCGCCAGTGAGCGTCACGATCCGTCAGGTCAAAAATGCTGCGTAGTCTCATTTCCGGCTGCCTGTCGCGGCGCCCGCTTGTCGTCGTGATGTTCGCGGCCTTCCTGGTGCTGGGTTACGCGGCGTTTCGCACCCTCAACATCGAGGCCTATCCCGATCCCGCGCCGCCGATCGTCGAGATCATCGCGCAGTGGCCGGGGCAGTCGCCCGAGGAAGTCGAGCGCTACGTCACGGTGCCGATCGAGATCGCGGTCTCCAGCACGCCGGGTCTCAAATTCATCCGGTCGAATACCGTCTACGCGCTCGGCTTCATCCGCCTGCAATTCGAATATGGACAGGATTACTATTTCGTTCGCCAGCAGGCGATCAACCGGCTGAAGGATGCCGGCCTGCCGACCGGCGTCGAGCCGGTGATCTCGCCCGCTGGCGGCATCAGCGAGATCTTCCGCTACCAGCTCAAAGGCCCGGCCGGCATGAGCCCCACCGAGTTGAAGACGATTCAGGATTGGGTCGTGGAGCGTAAGCTTCGGCTCGTCCCCGGCGTCGCCGACGTCGCGACCATGGGCGGCAACACCAAGGAATATCAGGTCGAAGTCGACCTGAATCGGATGATGTCCTACAGCGTCACCTTGCCGCAAATCATGACGGCGTTGTCCTCCGGCAATGCGAATGTCGGTGGCAGGACGGTGTCGATCGGCGAGCAGTCGGTCAACGTCCGCGGCATTGGCGCGGTCGGGTCGCTGGCGGATATCGAGAACATCGTTCTGTCTCAGCAAGCCGGCATCCCGGTCCTGATCTCAGACGTCGGCAAGGTGCAGGAAGGTTTCCGCCCGCGGCTCGGCATGTCCGGGCGTGACACCGAGACCGACACCGTCACCGGCATTGTCTTGATGCAGAAGATGGAACGCACGATGGACGTCGTGCAGCGCGTGCGGGCGGCGGTGGAGAGGATCAACAGCGACGGCAGCCTGCCTGCCGGCGTGCAGGTCATGCCATTCTATGACCGCGGCGACCTGGTCGCGATCACGATCAATACGGTGATCCACAATCTGCTGTTCGGCGTCGCGCTGATTTTTCTGATCCAGTGGGTCTTCCTGGGCAATTTGCGCTGCGCGCTGATCGTCGCCGCGACCATTCCGGTCGCGCTGTTCCTCGCCGTGATGATCACCATCCTGCGCGGTGAATCGGCCAATCTGCTCTCGGTCGGCGCCATTGATCTCGGCATCATTGTCGACGCCACCGTGATCATGGTCGAGAATATTTTTCGCCATCTCGCGCATTACGATCCGCACGACAAGGACTCGCAATCGCTGCTGTCGACCAAGCTCCATCGCGTGCTGACCGCCGCCGTCGAGGTCGACAAGGCGATCTTCTTTTCGGTGATCATCACGGTGGCCGCGTTCCTGCCGCTGTTTGCGATGCAGGGCGTCGAGGGCCAGATCTTCGGGCCGATGGCCCGCACCTATGCCTATGCGCTGATCGGCGCCGTCATCGCCACGTTCACGGTGACGCCGGTCATGGCGGCGCTCCTGCTTCCCAGCAAGATCAAGGAAGTCGAGACCTTCGCGGTGCGGGGGATCCGTCGTGCCTATGAGATGGTGCTGCCGCTTGCCGTTCGCCGCTATCGATTGGCCGCGGTGGCCGGCCTGACGTTTCTGCTGCTGGCGGGTGTGGTCGCATCGCGCCTCGGAACCGAGTTCCTCCCCAAGCTCGAAGAGGGCAACATGTGGATCCGGGCGACGCTGCCGCCGACCATCGCGCTTGAGGCCGGAATCGACACAGTCACGCGCATCCGCAACGTCATCTCCAGCTATGCGCCGGTGCGCACCGTCATTTCCGAGCAGGGACGCGGCGACGAAGGCCTCGATCCGGACGGCGCATTCCTCGCGGAATTCTTCGTACCGCTGAAACCGTTCGACGAGTGGCCCAAGGGGCTGACCAAGGAAATCCTGGTCAACGACCTCAGCGCCCGCCTGAACCGGGAATTCGTCGGCATCGACTTTAATTTCTCCCAATACATCCAGGACAATATCGAAGAGGCCATGTCCGGCGTGAAGGGCGAGAATTCGATCAAGATCTTCGGGCCCGATCTCGCCGAACTCGAAAAGCTGTCAAAGGCGGTGAAGACCGAGATCGGCGCCGTGTCCGGCGTGCGCGACCCTGCGTCCTTCAGCCTGCTCGGACAGCCGAATCTCATCATCAAGATCGATCGCGCCAAGGCCGCCCGATACGGCTTCACGATCGGCGACATCAATTCCGTGGTCCAGGCCGCGATCGGGGGCCAGGAAGTCACGCGGGTCTATGAGGGAGAGCGCAACTTCGCGCTCACGGTGCGACTTGCACCGGAGTATCGCCGCAGCGTGGATGCTATCCGTTCGATTCCCGTCGCACTGCCGAGCAACGACCCGAAGTCGCTGCCGGCCTATATCGCCTTGGGCGATCTCGGCGATGTGCGCCTGGAGACCGGCGCGGCGTATATCTATCGCGAGAACAGCCAGCGCTTCATTCCATTGAAATACAGCGTTCGCGATCGCGATCTGGGATCCACGGTTGACGAGGCCCGCGAGCGCGTCGCCAAGAACGTCCCGGTGCCGGCGGGCTACACCATGGAATGGTCCGGCGAATTCGGAGCGCTGCAGGAGGCGAAGAAACGGCTGGCCTTCATCGTTCCGTTGAGCCTGCTGCTGATCCTGATGCTGCTTTACGGCCTGTTCAACTCACTGCGCGACAGCTTTCTCGCCTTGTCGGCGATTCCCTTCGCGGTCGCCGGCGGCGTGCTTGGTCTCTACGTCGCGGGGCTGAACGCGAGCGTTTCAGCGGCGGTCGGTTTCATCTCGCTGTTCGGCGTCTCGGCCATGGATGGGATCCTGCTGGTCTCGTATATCCGGCGCAACATGGAGGAAGGCCTTGGCACCGATGAAGCGATCATCCACGCCGGCAGCACCCGCATGCGCCAGATCTTCATGACCGGATTGTCGGCGTCGATCGGCCTGGTGCCAGCCGCGCTGTCGACCGGGATCGGCTCGCAGGTCCAGCAACCCCTGGCCTGCGTCATCGTCGGCGGAATGCTGCTGTCGCCGATCTGCAGCCTTGTGATGATCCCGGTGTTTGCGCGCATGTTCATGCCGCAGATCAAACACTCGAATGCTGCTCCGGAAATCGAATTGGAAGCCGCTGCGCCCGCGCCGACCTGAACTTCGCTGACCTCGCTTTAATACTTCGCGACCGTGCGCAGCCCGATCACCAGCGCGTCGTTGATCGGCGCATTCGGCACAGCGGCGAACGGGTTCGGCACGTAGCCGCCTGGATAGACGATGTATTGCACCTCGGGCTGCAGCGTCCAGTTGGGTGCGATCTGCGCCTGATACGCGAGGGTCATGGTCATTTCGTATCGACGGACGGGATATCCGGTCGTGCCGAACGCAACGATGTCCTGATCGAGACCGCGTAGCCGGTCCGAAATGCTCGAATAAAGAACTGTCGCGCCAAATTTGTCATTGGGCCGCGTCGGGACGAACCCTGAGAACACGACGCCGCCATCCGCATACACGTTGATCAGATTGCGATCGGACGGGCTGGCGGAGACCCGGCTGAATATCGAGATCCCGCTCTGGGCATCGCCACCGGTCGGGCGATAAATCTGCTGATCGATCACGCCATAAATGCCCCGATTACCGCGCAGCGGCACAGCGGTGCCGTTGCTCGCCGGGTTAGCAAGCGACAGCCCGTCGGTGCCGAAGCGTTGATCGTCGAAGCCGCCGAAGTGATACCAGGCGCCAAGCCGAATCTTGCCCGCGAGGCCGCGTGCGCTCGCGCTTTGGTTATAATAAAATTGTCCTTCCGCCATTGCCAACGGAGGATCGCTGACGCGGAAATTGGTGCCGTAACGGTTGCGTCGCTCGGCGTCGTCGGCGCCCGGGCCGGCTGGGTCGCCGTTGAACACCGCCAGCAGCAGCGATGTGTCGTCGCGAAGGTCGGCCTTCAACCGGATGCCCGGTGTTGCAAACGGATAAGCGGGGCCGCCGCTTGGCAGATTTTCGGCCGTGATCGCCGGCCAGTCGGAGTTGATGAACATGGTACTGACGTCGCTGATGAAGAACTCGGCATCCGCCGCCAGTTGACCGAAGCGGATGTTGAACACGTTATTGATTTTCTTCTCAAGCCAGAGCTCGGACAGCCGCGTCGTCGGGAGGGCTTCGATGTTGCTGATCGTGATCAGGCTCCCGGTGAGATCGCGGCCGACGCCGCCGGTGCCATGAATCTGAAATACATTCGCAAACAGCGTGACATCCTGCCAGCCGAGGATGCGCTCCAGGTCGGCCTGCACCGATAGTTCGAGTTTGCCTTGGTAGATCGAGTCGCGCCGCAATCCGCCCGCGACGTTGCTCAGGACTTCGCCGGTGTAGGTGGCGCCGAACGTGATCCCCGCCAGGCCCCAGCGGGCTCGCGCCGCATCCATTGCGGTCGGTTGGGGGGCGGCTTCGCGGGCCGGTTTTCTTGTCACGGCGTCGGCGGCCAGGGCAGGCCCGCCACATGCCAACGCAAGAAAAACGCTGAAGGCTGTTCCAAACCTGATCACAAAATGCCCCTGCTCCTCCCTGAACTTATTAAGAATAATTTGCAGTTGCAACTGAAAGAAGCGTATTCGTCGAATGGGAGTGAGCGCCGCTCATCGCCGTCATTTCCGGGGCGCAGCGCCCGCCTTGTGCCGGGGCATCCACGCCTTCCTTCGCGCTTTCAAAGGCGTCTTGGCCGGGACAAGCCCAGCCATGACGGGATCCGGGTTCGATGCGGAGCCTGTCATCGGCTGGCCGGCGGCC
>CANKHJ010000080.1 GCA_947481635.1 Bradyrhizobiaceae bacterium | reverse complement strand
TGCGCAAAGCGAGCGACACCGGCTCGCCGATGCGCAGGCCGGGAGCAAGCGCGCCGGCCTGGGTATTGAACGCGACGACGACGCCATCGCGCTCCATCGCCACGATCGGGTCGGGAAGCGCAGCGACCAATGCTTCGATCGAGGCATCGCCGGCGCGCACCGGAAGCGGTGGCGGATCGATCGCGCGCGCAACGTCCTCACCGCCGACCGCGATCGCGGCGGCGATCACGATCAGCGCGAAGGCGCCGACCGCCGACGGACCGGTCAACGCCCCGATCGCGATCATGACCACGAAAATGAGGGCGGTGACGGCCACGACGTAGCGGATGCGCAGCATGCGCACCAACCACTCGGGACGACTTGTTTCCGTTTGCTGGCTTATCGCCATGGCGCCTTCCGGCCGGTCAATCCGGCTCGGTCTCTTTTATCACCGGAGTTACCAGCTTACGCAAAGCGTTGCGTCGGCGGGCAGCGGCAACGCTGAGCACGATTTCGCGGACGGCGTGGATCATCAGCGAAAGCGCGAACGGCACCACATAATAGAGCAGCCGGAACAACAACAGGCCGGCCAGCAGCTCTTCCTTGTTGAATTGCCACAGCGCGACCAGCATGGCGGCGTCGAACACGCCGAGCCCACCGGGCGCATGGCTCGCGAAGCCGAGCAAGGTCGCGGATACGAAGATCACCGCCAACGTGATGAAGCCGATATTCGGCTCCGCCGGGACCAGCATAAACATCGCCAGCGCGCAGAAGCCGAGATCGATGATGCCGATGCCGACCTGGAGCAGCGTCAGCGGGCCGCCCGGCAGCGTCACCTTCCAGCCGTCGCGGCCGATGACCCGTGGCCGCTGCCACACCCAGCCGATATAGATCGCAAGCACCGTCAGCGCGATCAGGCCGATGATGCGGTTGGTCCAGGCCGGAAGCTGGTTGATCGCGCTCGCGGCTTCCGGCTCGTAAAAGATGCCGAGGCCGAGCACCGTTGCGTTGCCGAGCCAGAAGGTGAGCCCGGCCACGAAACACACTTTGGCGACCTCGATGGCGTTGAGGCCCCAGGCCGAATAGATCCGGTAGCGCACCGCGCCGCCGGTCACCACGCTGGCGCCGACATTATGTCCGATCGAATAGCTGGTGAATCCGGCAAGCGCTGCGACCCGATACGGCACGTCGTGGCGTCCGATCGTGTGCAGCGCGAACAGGTCGTAGAAGGTGAGCGTGAAATAGCCGCCGACGACGAACAGCGCAGCGAGCGCGACATGCCGCGGATCGGTGTTGCGGAGGATCCTCCACACCTCATCGAGCTTGATGTCGTGCAGCATGTGCCACAGCACATAGACGGCAATGCCGATGATGCCGACGCTGACCATCACCCCGATGCGCTGCCACCCGACCCAGCGGTCGATGGCAGCGGCTGCCGCGCGAAATGCCGCCAGCGCCCCAGCCTTAGCTTCCGTCTTGCCCGCCTCAGGTTCCGTCCCGCTCATCCACCCACCAACCGCGCCCCACCGGCGCAACACTCGCCGACCGCGAACCAACTGGCAAACGAATTATCGCCGGATTTAAGGCCACGCGGCGACGGCAAAGTTCGTGATCAATCCTTGATCAATTGAAGCTGCGGGTGGTGTCGTCGAATAATTCGTCGACCGAGAAGCGCCGCGGGATCAGCTTTTGTTCCAGCGCGAAGTCGATGATCATCTCCAGCGAGGGGCGCACCGCGTCGATGCCGAAGGGACGCAGGTCGGGTTCGCCGGGCTTGGGCATGCCGTGGCGCTGTTTGCCTTCCTTGAGCATGCGGTAAAGCTCACGCACCGCATCCGGATGCTCCCGCGCGAGTTTCTCGGTCACCACCACCATGTGGTTGATCGGCACCGCGCCATACTTGGCGTACCACTTCAGTGCCTCCTCATGCGGATTCTGCACGACGCTCTGCAGGCGCGGATCGGTCGGCATCTGGCCGCCGAAGATCGCGGCGTCCAGTTCGCCGTCGATCAGCATCTTGGTGATCTCCTTGCCGGCCGGCGCCCGCTCGATCCCCGGAGGATCGGAATACTCCGCGCAATGCGCATCCTCGAAGGTGACCCAATGCGCCTTGTTCAAGTCGATGCCGTATTCGCGCCCGAGGATGCCGCGCACCCAGGCGCCGGTGGTCTGGGTATAGGCGCGCATGCCGAGCCGGCGGCCCGGCAGGTCGGCGGGCCGCACCACGCCGCGCTCAGTATTATAGAGCATGGTGTGATGCTGGAATCGGCCGAGCATCGTCACCGGTAAGAGCACGATCGGCTTGCCGTAAACCTTGGCCTGCAGATAGGTGACGATCGCGAGCTCATTCACGTCGCGCGCCTGCTCGCGCACCATCGCCTTGAAGGATTGCGCGATCGGCTTGACCGGGACCCAGTCGAAATCGATCCGCTCGGAGGCGATCTCGCCGGTCTTGATCGGCGCGGTGTGCGGATAGTCGTCGAGCGTGGTGCGGAGCGTGATCTTGCTGGCGGCCATTCTTTTCGGTCCTCAGATTTTCTTCTGTTTAGCGGATTGCGCGGCGGCGGTCATGGCGCGCTGGGCATAACGCAGGGTCTGCTCGCTGGCCGACGCCATCGGCCGCGCCGTCGCCGGATCGGACAATTCTGCGAAGCGGGCCGCGATCGCCTCGGGATTACGCTCGTCCGGCGCGAAATACCCGCCCTCGGTCTCAAGAATTTTGGTCACCGCGAAGGAGCCCGCGCCGGCGCCGAGGATGGTGCCGGTCGGCGCGTCGTCGCTGACCAGGAACAGCACGCCGGGCGTGACCTCTTCCGGCTTGAGCAATTCGGCCGCCGCCGGCGGCAGGATGCCTTGCGTCATGCGCGTCGCGGCCACCGGCGCCAGCGCGTTGACGCGGATGTCGTGCTTGCGCCCCTCGTCGCGCAACACGTTCATCAGCCCGACCAGCGCCATCTTGGCGGCGCCGTAATTGGCCTGGCCGAAATTGCCGTAGAGGCCCGACGCCGATGAGGTGAAGACGATGCGGCCGTAATTGCGCTCGCGCATGTGGTCCCACACCGCCTTGGTGCAATGCACCCCGCCCATCAGGTGCACGTCGATCACAGCGCGGAAATCCGCCAGCTCCATCTTGGCGAAGGTCTTGTCGCGCAGGATGCCGGCATTGTTGATCAGGATGTCGATGCGGCCATAGGTCTCGAGCGTGCGCGCGACCATCGCCTGCACCGCGGCAAAATCCGCAACATTGGCGCCGTCAGCCATTGCGGTGCCGCCGGCGGCTTCGATCTCCGCCACGACACGCTGCGCCGCCTCCGATGATTGACCGACGCCGGCGACGCTGCCGCCGAGATCATTCACCACGACTTTCGCGCCGCGCGCGGCCAGCGCCAGCGCATGCGAGCGTCCCAGACCTGAGCCCGCTCCGGTGACGATGGCGACACGATCGTCGAAACGAATCATCCCCACACCGCGTCGGCCAGTTCCACCACACGCGCAAGCTTGCGTCGTTCGTCGTCGATGCTCAGCGGATTGCCGCCGACGCTCGATGCGAAGCCGCATTGCGCGCTGACGCCAAGCTGGTCCAGCGGGACGATTTTGGTCGCCTCTTCAACGCGACGCTTGAGCGCATCGAGCGGTTCGAGCTGCGGCGTCTTGCTGCTCACCACGCCGAGGATCACGCGCTTGCCTTGCGGCACATGCCGCAGCGGCGTGAAATCGCCGGCGCGCGGCGTATCGAATTCGAGGAAGAAGGCATCGACATTGGCGCTGAACAGCTTCTGCGCCACCCAGTCATAGCCGCCTTCGGCCATCCATTGGCCTTTGTAATTGCCGCGGCACAGATGCAGCCCGATCGTCATCCCCGGCGGCGGCGATGCCGTCACGTCGTTGATCGCGGCGACATAGCGATCGACCAGTTGCCCCGGATCGAAGCCCATCTTCTGCACCGCCGCGCGCACCGCCGGATCGCACAGCATCGCACAGGGCACCTCGTCGAGCTGCACGTAGGTGCAGCCGAGCTTGGCGAGCGCGGCCAGTTCCTCGCGATAGACCCGGATCAGGTCCGGCCACATGTCGTCCGGATCCGCATAGGCCGACGGCGCCACCGCATCGGGCGCGCGGAAGAAATGCACCAGGCTCGGCGCCGGCATCGTCACCTTCGGCATGCGCTTGGTATGGGCGCGGACGAAGGAGAATTCATCGGTCGTGATGCCGTCGGTGCGGCGCAGCTTGTCCTCGACATAGGCGCCCTGGAATGTCGCGGTGCTGCCGGTGCCGTCGTGGAAATCGAACAGCGCGTCCCGGGTGGTCAGGCCCTCGACCGCCTGCACGAAACCGAAGAACCAGGAACCGCGGCGGAATTCGCCGTCGGTGATCACCTGCAGCCCGGCCTCCTCCTGCAGCTTGATCGCATCGAGGATCGCCTTGTCCTGGATTTCGCGGAATCGCTGCGGGCTGATCTTTCCCTGATGGAAATCGCGAAACCCGTCCCTCATCTCCTTGGGACGCAGCAGGCTGCCGATGTTCTCGGCGCGAAACGGGGGCGTGCTTGTCATTGATAGATACTCGTCCTTCAACCGCGCTTGTCGACGAAGCGTGCGGCCTTGATGCTCGCCTCGAATTCCTTGCCGAGCGTGCCGGATTCGAGGAAGGCGATTTCCGGCGTCACTTCGAAGGTCCTCATCACGCCGGCGCCGATGCTGCGGCGCAGGTCTTCGACATCGAGCCCGCGCTTCGGCTCGATCAGCAGCCGCAGCACGTCGAGCCCGCCCTCGGAATTATAAACCTCGGCTTTGAAGTCGGTGATGCTCGCATTGTAGAACATCAGGTCTTCGAGCTCGTTGTGATTGATGTTCACGCCGCGCACCTTGAAGAAGCCGACGGTGCGCCGCGCGTGGCGCATCACCGGGAAGAGCGAACAGGGCTTGTCGCCGCCCTCGCCCGGCTGGATGCTGATCAGATCGCCGGAATACCAGCGCAGGAACGGCGTGACATTATTATTGGTCAGTGCCGTGATCACCAGCGCGCCGATCTCCCCGTCCGGCACCGGCGCGCCGGTCGCCTCGTCCACTACTTCGCAGAAGAACAGATCGGTCCACATCCGCAGGCCGTCCTCGCCCGGTGCCTGCACCGAAACCAGCGCACCCTCGGTCATGCCGAACTGATCGGACACCGTCGCGCCCCAGGAGCGTTCGAGCTTCTGGCGCTTGGCCGGCGACAGCGGCTCCGCGGCGACGATGATCTTTTGCACGCTCGATCCGGCGAGGTCGAAGCCGTTCGCCTCCGCGAGGTTGGCGAGGTGGATGCCGTAGCTGCCCATGCCGCACCAGATCGACGGCTTGAGGTCGCGGATCAATTCGAGCTGCGTCAGCGACGGCGTATTGCTGCCCGAGCCGCACCAGATCGTGCCGATGCCGAGATCCTCACCGGCGCGCGCATAGAGATGCGCGACCGGATGGATGCCGAGCGGGAACGACACATGCGCCATGTCGTCCGGCGTCGCGCCGATCACCTCGAAGGCGCGGCGGAAACACAGAATGCTCCAGTCCATGTCCTCGGCCGAGCGCGGATAGAAAAGCGGCCGGCCGGTGACGCCGCCAGAGCGCCAATACTCCACCACGTCGCGGCGCGGCGCGGTGCAGAACTGCTCGTGGAACTGCTCGGCCGGGATCCCGCGCAGCTGGTCCTTGGTCAGCACCGGAATCTTCGCCCAGACCTCGGGCTCGTCGAGCCGGTCGAGATTGATCCCCTTGAGCCGGTCACGGAAGAACGGCGCTCGCAACGCAAGCTCGACCGCACGACGCTTGCGCGCCGATTGCAGCTTGGCGAGATCGGCACGCGATGACGGCCAGCGCAGATCGACCATCCTCCCCCGTCCTTCATCTGACACGGCGGCGCTTTGGGTCGCCGCGCGTGGAATTGCCTGCCAACTCTACGACACGGGTCGCGCAAACGCACCGGGTTGACACCGGCTGCGGCGCCTTCATGTTCCTGGGTGTGAACAGTCACGCGATCGCGTCCAGGTCGCCGCTCCGTGACGGCTTTTGGCTTGTGCGGCAATGATGAGCGCCGGATACTCAACCGGTCGCGCACGGCGCTGGGGGTGACATGCGGGCTTCGATCGAGCGGCGACAACCGGACATCAAGGCCGGCGCGCCAGCAACTGGACGCCATGGCTGGGTCGATATCGGCCGTCGGCTGACCGCAGGCCTTTGCTGTATCGGCCCTATGATCCTGGCTTCATCGGCGGTCCACGCTGCACCGCGCTGGTCAGCCACGATCAGCTATTATGCCCACGACATCACCGCGAAACACTGCGCCATCGCGCTGTCTGACAACCGTGCCGTCCTCGATGCCGGGATGCGCATAGAGACCAAGGTTCTTGCAAAAACAGACACTAGCCCGAGCAGTTCCGGCTATCTTAACCCCGACGCCCCGCATCTCGACATTCACGTCGAGGCCAAAACCTCCGGCGGGCACATTATCGGGGCGCCGCTGGCGTTCCGCGACCCGCAGCATCTCATCGCCTATCTGCAGAGCAACGCTTTCCGCGAGATGCGCAGTTACGATCAATCCTACGGGCCGATCGCGGTCGCCTATGGCGGGTACTCGCAGCTCTTCAGCAAGAACGCGGCGGTGACCGAGGCCCGACACCTGAAGGACCGCGCTATCGGCGGTGCGCGGGCGGGATTCTGGCTTTATGTCAATCTCGGCGCCAACGCACCGTATAATCCATCCCTCGGCAAGGACGATACGATCGCAGAAGCTGCGGAGAAGATGGGCAATGACTACCGGCCGAGCAGTAGCTTCGATCGGCAGTTCCGCATCGGTGTGGTCGATCTGGTCGACGCGCCGATCATCGGCGCATTCGAGAACGGGCTCGATCGTCATGCACGATACCTCAATCTCATCTCGACCGCCGTGCAGCCCGTCTACATCGGCCAAATCTCATCCATTTCAGAGGCAGCGCCGGAGCTCTGGAAACCAGCGGCCCGTTGGATGGAGAGCTCCGCCATGATTTGCAGTGCGGCCAATTTCAAACTCGAGCAGGATACGCTGGCGCGTCTCAAAAGCGCGGGATTGCAGGTCGTGCCGTTCAACCGGAGCGCGCTCATCGAAACTGGATGGAAAGGTTCACTTCTCACGTCACGCTCCTGGACCACCAAGGACCTTGACCGGCTCGTGGCCGCCGGCACCGGTGTGCCGTCGCGACGTCCATCGGACATCGTCTCACAATTTTCGGCCGAGGATCGCCGCAAGTACCGAAGCGAGGAAAAGGATGCCGCCGATAGGAGATCGGATACGCCGGCGTTGACCGAGTGAGCAGTCGGCATGGCTGCACCCTCGATCCAGAAAGCCTTCGACCAGGAAGATTGCAATGACCCAAGCTTCGCCGTCATCGACCCAGCATCACCGGACGATCTTCGCTCTCGCGCTGGCATTGTACGGGCTTGTCGGCGGCATCATCCCGGCTGACGCGCAAAGCGGCTATCAGACCATCAACGGCACGCAGGTTTACACCGTCATCGATCAGCGCGCCGGCGTCGCGACTTTCAGCAACGATTGCGGATCGCAGACGCTCACGCAGGGACAGCTCCAGGCCGGCGCCATTCCGAACAATATCATCCCATGCCCCCGGCCCGGCGGCTCGCGTAGCACGGCTCCCACCGGCCCGAGTCCAGCCGAGTTACGGCGCGTCGCCAACTGCAACGCCGGAATCAAGGCCAATAATGAAGGTACGGCCAAGCTCGCCTCCGACGACTTGCGCGAGGCGATCGCGCTTTATCAGCGCGCCCAAGGGCTGGTGTCAGCCTGCAACGACAGCAAGACTGTCGCGCTGATCAACAACAACCTGGCCGAAGCGCGAAGCCGCTACGCCGCATGCTGCGCCAACGACAACCGGGTCGATGACGCGCGGGGGCGGTTCGGAAAGGACAATTTCTTCGAAGGCGACAATCCCTTTGCCACCGCGAGCGGCGCGAGCGGTACGCTCGCCGGGACCATATTCCCTGCGGACATCCGGTCCCCTGCCGCCATCCCGGTCGCCCGGCCCCTTCCCCCTGGCATGAAAATCGCTCCGGATTCATTAGCGCGCGAAGCGACGCGGATCTGTTCGCAGGTTGTGATGGAGCGGCGACGTTGTCTCCTGCTCGAGGAAGCGCGATTGATCCTGGAACGCGATCCGGACATCAAGGCGCTCTGCGGCGTGCGACGCGAGGGGGTCGACCGCAGCAATTGCGCGCTGGAAGCCTATGCCAATCAGGTCGCCGCGGCCCAGGCTGCGATCACGGATCGAACCAATTGCTGGTTCGACAAGAACGGAGATCCTTGTGTCGGCGGCAAGGTCCAGGCGCCTCAAATCGGCGCTCCCGCAAAATCACTGCGCGACGAAATTCGCGAGCGAATTAAGAATGGGCGCCTGGCGAAGGGCGACAACACACCGGTCAGCGACGCAGAGGTCGACGCCGCGGTGAAAGAAGAGCAGCAGAAACAGACATCCTCACAAGTCGCCGAAACCGTTCCGCGCCAGTCCGACCCCGACGATCCGCTACGCGATTTTCTGGCCAGCGGCGGCAAAAGCTCCGGCGGCACCAACACAGGCGACCTTGGGGCTCCAGGCAGGGACAATGTCCTCGATACCGAGGTCGGCAGCTACCTGAAGCGCTTTGGCGTCGATCCGGGATCTGGCATGCTTCCGGGGCAGGCGACCGGTCCGACCATTTTTGATCAAGTGCACAAGCAGTACAGAAACCAGGAGGCGGGCGGTAACATCGGCCGTTGAGATCGCTGCGTCGGAGAGGCCGCGCGAAGCGCCAGCCAAGTCCCGCAACTGACGTCAGCCCTTCTTGGTCTCGTAGAGTTCGACCAGGCCCGAGATGTCGCCATCGAAATCCACCTCCGGCCGGTCGCGCGCGCCCTGATAAAGCGAAGCCGACAGCGCGCCGAGCGGCGTCTCGACGCCGGCCTCGCGCGCCATCGTTTGCGCCAGGCCTGCATCCTTCGCCATGATAGCGATCGAGCTTTGACGCGGCTGGTAGTGGCGCGCCGCCATGCGAGGCCCGAAAATCTGCAACGGCTTGGAATCCGCGAAGCCACCGGCCAGCGCGTCGGTAAGCCGTGCCACGTCGACACCGGCCGCGCGCGCGGTCGCGAAGGTCTCGGCGAGCACCATCATGTTCGCTGAGACGATCATCTGATTGCAGACCTTGGTCGCCTGGCCGGCCCCCGAGGGACCCATATGCGTGACCTTGCTCGACACCGCCTCGAATAGCGGACGCGCGGTCGCGATGTCGGCGGCGTCACCGCCGGCGAACACGATCAGCGAGCCAGCTTCGGCGGCCGGCACGCCGCCCGACACCGGCGCGTCAATCCAGCCGATGCCGCATTCGGCTTTCATGCGCTGTGCGATCGCCGCCGCGGCTTCGGGCGCAATGCTGGAGAAGTCGACCACCACCTTGCCGACGGCGCTCCGCCCCACGCTCGCAAGGCCGCCGGGGCCGAAGCAGACCGCTTCCACCGCCTTGGTATCGGTGACGCAGAGTCCAACGACGTCGGACCATTGCAGCAGCTCGGCCGGAGAGCCCAAAACTTGCGCTCCGTCCGGTCCAGGCTTCGCCGAGCGATTCCACACCGCAAGCGGAAGCTTCGCCAGTCGCACGCGCTGCGCCATCGGCAGGCCCATGTTGCCCAAGCCGATGAAGCCGATGCGCGGCGAAGCTCCGGCCATGCGGGATTCAGCGCTTGTTGGCGCCGAGCCGATCCATCTTGATCATGGTCGGCTTGCCCATCATCGGCCGCGCCTTTTCCAGAAACACGGCGAGATGCGGCATCTTCATATGCGCCTGGAACGCGGCCTCGTCCTGATAGACCTCGAACAGCACCAGGCGGTTCGGCTCGCCCTGGACCTGCAGCACGTCGAATTGCAGGCAGCCCGGCTCGTTCGCGACCGAGGCGCGCGCGTTCTCTTTCATGACGGGCAGGAACTGCTCCATCATCCCGTCTTTCACCTCGAAATCGACGATCAGCGAATAATTGGCCACGAGATATCCTCCCAGTTTTTTTTGGTCCGGCCTGTAAAGCATGAAATCCGGAACGCCACAAAGCCCGCGCACGATTGACAGTCCCTCCCGCCCGGACGAACCTTGGGCCAACAAGATATAGAGTGGGGAGGACGCTATGAGATTACTGGCACGCGGAATCGTCGCCATCCTGGCCGTGATCGGGGGCGCCGCGCAGGCGCAGAATTTCCCCACCAAGACCATCACCATCCTGGCCGGCGTGCCGCCGGGAGGCTCGGTCAACGCGGTGTTCATCCAATATGCCGAACTGCTCGGCAAGGCGCTCGGCCAGCGCGTCGTGATCGACAACAAGCCCGGCGGCGGCGGCGTCACCGCGGCGCTGGCCCTGACCCAGGCGCCGCCCGACGGCCACACCCTGATGGTCGCGCTCGGCGGACTGCACACCATCGTGCCCGCGATGCAGCAACTGACTTTCCATCCGATCGACGATTTCGAGCCGGTGTCGCTGCTTTATTCGCTGCCGAATTACCTCGCGGTGCCCGGCAACAGCCCGGTCAATTCGGTGAAGGAGTTGATCGAGCTCGGCAAGAAGAAAGCCGGCGGATTGAGCTTCGGCACTTCCGGCGTCGGCTCGCCCGGCCATCTGATGGGTGAGTTGCTGGCGGAGAAGACCGGCGTCGCGATGACCCATATCGCCTACAAGGGCGGCGGGCCGATGATGCTCGACCTGATCGCCGGCCGTCTCGATTACGGCCTGCCGCCCTCCGCCATCGCGATCCAGCCAGGCAAAGAGAAGCAAGTGAAGCTCCTTGCCATCGTCGGCGACCGCTTTGCCGGCACGCCGGATGTACCGACCTTCGAGGAAGCCGGCATCGGCGGCACCGGCGTCGACAGCCTGTTCGGCGTGGTCGCGCCGAAGGGCACGCCGAAAGCGGTGATCGCGCGGCTGAATGAGGAATTCACCAAAGCCTCGCGCGATCCGGAGCTGGTCAAGAAGATGGCCGACCTCGCGCTGGTGATCCGCGCGACGCCGCCGGAGGCTTTGAAAGAAGCATTCCGCTCCGACCTCGCGCGCCTCAGCAAGGTGGTGAAGGATCGAGGCATCAAGGCGGAGTGAGCAAGACCCGATGGCAGACGCGCAGGTTGGACTGATCGGCATCGGCAACATGGGCTGGCCGATGGCGAAGAATATCGTCAAGGCGGGTCACGCGCTCGCGGTTCACGATACCGATGCCGATCGCGTCGCGCGCTTCCTCGCCGAGGCCCCGAACACCCGCAAGGTCAACGGCGCGGCGGGATTGGCGCAGGCCTCGAACCTCATCATCACCATGCTGCCGACCGGCGCGATCGTGCGCGAGGTGCTGACCGGCATCGCCGAGGCGAAGGCGTTCACGCCGGGCACCATCTGCATCGACATGTCGTCGTCCGAGCCCGGCGGCACCAAGGCGCTCGCCGCGACGCTCAAGGCGCATGGCGTGACGCTGCTCGACGCGCCGGTGTCGGGCGGCATCACCGGCGCGCAGGCCGGCACGCTCGCCTTGATGATCGGCGGCGACGATGAGGCCGCGATCGCGCAGGCCTGGCCGGTGCTGCAAAGTATCGGCGGCAAGCTGTTCCGCACCGGCGGCTCCGGTTCGGGCCATGCCACCAAGGCGCTGAATAATTATCTCGCGGCGTCGAATTTCCGCGCGATGTCGGAAGTGCTCGGCATCGGCACGGCCTTCGGGCTCGACCCGGCCTTGCTCACCGACGCGATCAACGCATCGAGTGGCAAGAACACCGCCTCGGAAGGCCTGGTGCCGCGCCAGGTGCTCACCGGCAAATTCAGCCTCGGCTTCGCGCTCGGCCTGATGGCCAAGGACGTGAAGATCGCCGCCGACATGGCCAATGAGCTCGGCGTGCTGGCGCCGGGCACGGTCCTGGTTCACAATTCGCTCGCCAATGCGCGCGAGGCGCTGGGATATCATGCCGATCTCACGCTGGCCTATCAGCACTGGACCAGGGACGTGAAGGCGAAAACGTAATGCTCACGGCGCAACAGAACGAACGGGTGACGCGTGTCGGTCCAGGCACGCCGTGCGGCAACCTGATGCGCCGTTACTGGCAGCCAGCGGCGCTCAGCGAAGAGCTGGCCGGCAAGCGCCCGGTGGTTCCAGTGCGGCTGCTCGGCGAGGACCTGGTGCTGTTTCGCGACGACAAGGGCAGGCTCGGCCTGCTCGACCGGCATTGTCCGCATCGTGGCGCCGACCTCGCCTATGGGCGGCGCGAACATGGCGGGCTGCGCTGCGTGTTTCACGGCTGGCTGTTCGACGTCAAAGGCCAATGCCTGCAGACGCCGGCCGAGCCCGAGGACAGCAAGCTCGCCGCACGCGTCAAGCACAAGGCCTATCCGGCGATCGAGCGCAACGGCGTGGTGTTCGCGTATCTCGGCGACGGCGAGCCGCCAGCTTTGCCCGACCTCGACTGTTTCGTCGCGCCGGATGCCTACACCTTCGCCTTCAAGGGATTGTGGGACTGCAACTGGCTGCAGGCGTTGGAGGTCGGCATCGATCCCTCGCATGCGTCGTTCCTGCACCGCTATTTCGACGATGAATCGGAGGAGGAAAAATACGGCCGCCAGTTCCGCGACAATTCGGCGGATTCCGACATTCCGATGACCAAGGTGCTGCGCGAGTTCGATCGCCCGCGCATCGATGTGGTGCCGGCCGATTTCGGTTTCCGCATGGTGACGCAGCGCACGATCTCGCCGGTGCAGACCCATGTGCGCGTCACCAACCTGGTGTTTCCGCACATCGTCAACCTGCCGCTGTCGCAGGACATGGTGCTGACCCAGTTCCACGTGCCGGTCGATGACACCACCTGCTACTGGTATTCGATGTTCACGAGCTTCGGACAACCGGTGGACAAGGCCGCGATGCGCGCCCAGCGCGTCACCGTGGTCGAGCCGCCGCTCTACAAATCGAAAGTCGGCCGCCACAACGATTACGGCTTCGATCCGCACGAGCAGGAGCACGAGACCTTCACCGGCATGGGGCATGACATCAACGTGCATGATCAGTTCGCGGTGGAGTCGCAGGGCGCGATCCACGACCGCACGCGCGAGCATCTCGGCCAGGCCGACCGCGCCATCGCGACCTACCGGCGCATGCTGCTCGACGCGATCGACAAGGCCGAGCGCGGCGAGACCTTGCCGATGGTGCTGGACGCGCCGGGCGCGCGCGGCATCACCGGCCCCGCGACCATCGACGGCGTCGCGCCGGCGGACAACCTCGACCATTATTGGGAGGGCGCCTACCGCAAACGCCGCGACGCCGCGCCGTGGGCGGATTCGGCCGCGGCGTGAATCTTGCTCCGTCATCCTGAGGTGCGAGCTCCTGCGAGCCTCGAAGGATGAGCGGGCACACTGGGGCCGTCGCCGTTCGAGGCTCGGCGAAGACGCCGAGCACCTCAGGGTGGCGGATTAAGGGTTGGGGCGCGGCATGAATCTCTCTGACGGCGCGGTTGGGCGCTCCGGCTTTATCGTCACGCATGAGTTGTGGAGCGCCGAGGATCGCGACGCCGCGAAGGTCGCGCTCGCGCGCATCAAGGAAGCGAAGGTCGACTACGTCCGTCTCTCCTTCGCGGATCAGCATGGCATCCTGCGCGGCAAGACGCTGTTGGAGGCTGAGATCGAGTCGGTGTTCCGCAATGGCTGCGCGATGCCCTCGACGCTGATCGGCAAGGACACCGCCGGCAACACGCTCTACCCGGTGTTCACCGGCGCCGATGGCGGCTTCGGCGTCGCCGGCATGGGCGGCGCCGGCGACATCATCATGGCGCCGCGGCCGGCATCGTTTCGGGTGCTGCCCTGGGTGCCGAATACCGGCTGGATGCTGTGCGACATCTATCTGCAGGACGGCAAGCCGGTGCCGTTCTCGACGCGCCACATCTATCGCACAGCCCTTGAGCGCCTCGCCGCCGCCGGCTTCGATTATGTCGCCGGCCTCGAAGTCGAGTTCTATGTGCTCAAGCTCGAGCAAGACCGCATCCCGCCGGAGGGCGCAACGCAGCCGCCGACGCCGCCCAAGGTCAGCCTGCTCGCCAACGGCTACCACTATCTCACCGAGATCCGCGTCGATCAGCTCGACCCGGTGATCCAGTTGCTCGGCGCGCAGCTGAAGGCGCTCGGCCTGCCGTTGCGCTCGTTCGAAGGCGAGTTCGGGCCGAGCCAGCTCGAAGTCACGTTCAATCCGGCGCATGGGCTCACCGCCGCCGACAACATGACGCTGTTCCGCAGCGCGGTGAAGCAGATCTGCCGCCGCCACGGTTATCACGCGACCTTCATGTGCCGGCCCGGGCTGCCGAACCTGTTCGCGAGCGGCTGGCACCTGCATCAATCGCTGCGCCGCCGCTCGGATGGCGCCAGCGCCTTCGCGCCGGAGCAACCGGGCGAGATCATCTCGCCGACCGGACTCGCCTTCATTGCCGGAATCCTCAAACACGCGCGCGCCTCCTGCGTGTTCTCGACGCCGACCATCAACGGCTACAAGCGCTATCGCTCGCACTCGCTCGCGCCCGACCGCGCGATCTGGGGCCGCGACCACAAGGGCGCGATGCTGCGCGTGGTGTCGGGCGGCGTAGGCGACCCGGGCACGCGCATCGAGAACCGCGTCGGCGAGCCGGCCGCGAACCCCTACCTCTACATGGCGTCGCAGGTGCTGTCGGGCCTCGACGGCATCGAGCGCGACCTGCGCCCGGTCACACCCTCCGACACGCCGTATGAAGCGCAGGCCGAGAAGCTGCCGAAGAGCCTGTGGGAATCGCTCGACGCGTTCCGCGGCAATGAATTCTATCGCAACGCGCTCGGCGCGCAGTTCGTCGACTATTTCTGCAAGATCAAGGATGCCGAGGTCGCGCGCTTCATGTCGGAGGTCACCGACTGGGAGCATAAGGAATATTTCGAGATGTTCTGACGCGGTCCGGGCCGGAGGGACTCCGCTCTCTCGATTGTCATCGTCCGCGAAATGGCTTCAGGATCGTGCTCAACGATGGTTACCGAATCTTTACCGGAATCGTGAGGACATCCGCGAAAAGTTTGACAAGCTTCGCAACACTCGGGCCTTAATGACTATGACAGTTCGAAGACGTGGGGACGTTAGTGTCATTTCTTACATTTCAGCGCCGCTTGCGCGCGCGAATGCGGCTGCTGCAAATTTCCGGCGCTTCACTTCTCGGTGCGAGCCTTGTCGTCGCGTTTGGACTATTAGCTCTCGGAACCGCCGTCCTCGTCCAGATGAGACAGACGGACCGCGCCACTGCGTTACGATCTGCGGAAAACATTATCTCGACCATAAGCGCCGATCTTGCGCGCAATATCGAGCTTTTCGACCTGTCGGTACAGGCGGCCATCGACAATCTTAAAAATCCTGACCTTGATCGTGTCAGTGATGAGACACGGCAACTCATTCTGTTCGACCGTTCCGCCACCGCGAAGCATCTCGGCCGAATTCACGTTGCCAACGAACAGGGCCGCGTGATCTTCGATTCCCGGACAGCGACGGCCGATCCGCTCGATGTTTCAGACCGGGACTATTTTCAGGCCCACAAGAGCAACCTCGATCTCGGTCTGTATATCGGGCAGCCATTCATCACCAGTCAGCACTACACCGTCATCAGCATCAGCCGCCGTCTCGCCAAGCCGGATGGATCCTTCGGGGGCGTGGCCGCCGGGATGCTGCGCCTCGACTACGTTCAAGAGCTGTTCAACCGGGTCAATCTTGACGCGGGCAGCGCCCTGACGCTGGCGCTCAGCGACGGGACGATGCTGGCGCGTTCGCCGTACATCGCCGGCGTCATCGGAAAGAACTTTGGCGGCTCCGCGATCCATCAACAGGCTTTGCTCGGAAAAGCCGGCAACTTCGATGCCTTGGCTGGGATTGACGGGTTGAAGCGTCTCTATGCGTTCCAGCGCGTCGAGGCTCTTCCGCTCCTTTTGATGATCGGACTTTCAACCGATCAGGTTTTTTCTCACTGGCGCGGCGAGGCACTTTATTTCGGCGCGATTATTCTCATGCTGGCGCTCGCCACCGTCAGCCTGGCCGTGTTCGCCGCCCGCGAATTACGCCGTCGCGCGGAGGCAGAACGCCGGCTGACAACCCTCGCGACCACCGACTCGCTGACGGGACTTTTCAACCGCCGTTCCTTTGACGCAACGATTGAGAAGGAGTGGAAACGTGCAAAGCGCGAAGGAACGCCCCTCGCGCTCCTCATGATCGACGCCGACCACTTCAAGGCATACAACGATCAACATGGCCATCAGGCTGGCGACAAAGCGCTTGCCTCGATTGCTGCTTGTGTCATCGCGAGCAGCTGCGAAGATACCGATCTTGCCGCGCGCTATGGCGGTGAAGAATTTGCTGTGTTGCTTCCAAACACAACAACGGACCTAGCGGTGCGGGTTGGTGAACGAATACGCGCGAGCGTGGCCTACCAAGGCACTTCGGACCATTTGACGCTTCCAACGGTCAGCATCGGCGTCGCCAGTCATTGCCCGGGCGACATGGAAGAGTCCGACAGCCTGGTGGCCGCCGCTGACCGTGCGCTTTACGAAGCGAAGCGGCAGGGCCGAAACCGGGTCGAGCCTCAGCCGACGGCTGAGAAAAGGCTGACACTCGTCGCCTGACCGCGCGGATGCCCGGCACAGGCCGGGCATGACGGCGGTGTGTGTTGGCGCTCAGCGCGGACTCAACGGCACGGCCTTGCCGCTGATCGCCTTCTCCGCAACATCGACGGCGGTCTCCGCAATGCTGCGCAACGCCTGTCCCGCGCCGGTCGCCGTCAATCCCTGCGACTGAACCTCGCGCAACGCTCGGTCCGCCATCGCCTTGGCGTCACCGGCCTTTTCATTCATCAGCGTCTGGGCCTGTTCCTTGAACGTGTTGGCCGCATCGCCCATCAGCCGGTTTTCGGTCTCGGTCACTGGAGCGGCCGCCGCGATCGCCGCGCCGATGCCGAGCCCGAGCGCGCCGAGCAGCAGCGGCTGTTGCGTGAACGCGTTGGTCAGCGAGCTCTGCGCGCTCGAGGCCCATTCGCGGCCCATCGATTGGGTCGCGACGGACGCATCGCCGGCCATGCTGCGTGCGGAGGCCGCGAGGTCGGCGCTGCCGGAGGCGAGACCCTCGCCTGCCGAGCGCATCGCATCGGCCGCGTGAGCGCCACCGCTTGCGATCCGGCCGGCTGCATCGCTGACGCCACCGGTGAGCATCGAGCCGACACGTTCGGCGCCGTGATAACCGCCGGCTGCGGCGGACCCGACACCCGATTTCACGCCGCTGAGCACCGCGGCCGCGCCGCCAAAGATCGAGGTCTTGCTGCCACCGGTGAACAGCCAGAGAATGCCCATGCCGATCAGCGCGGCCGGAATCGGATTCTCGCGCACCGCGTCGGTCAGGCCGGTCATGAAATCGTTGCCCGGCGCGGCGCTGCCGCCGCGTGCAAAATCACTGGTCGAGGTCATCAAACCTGCTCCTTCACGGCGGCGACGTCGCGGTTGATCTGACGCATGGTACGATCCGGCGTCATGCTGGTGTTCTGGACGCGCTTCATTCCGATCGACGCGAGCACACCGGCGATCGCCAGACCGACGAGCCCAGACAGCAGATACGCAACCGAATCGGGCAAGCCGCGTTCGGCCAGGAAGGTCGCGAGCGCGATCAGCAGCAGCACGATGGCCGGTCCGACAAACAGCGCGCCTGCGATCAGGAAGGCGACGCCGTTCATCGTCTCCTTGAGCTTGCCGCTCATTTCGGTACGTGCCAGCTGGATTTCGTTACGCAGCAGTTTGGAAAACTGCGCCAGCGCGTCGGAAAACAGCTCGGGTATCGTTCTTGGGTCGGTATGAATCGTCATGACGGCCTCAATTCGTGCGTGGCGCGTTGAAGCCATTGCCGGCGCCGCTCGCCGGATGATGACCGTCGCCGCTCATGCCGTTTCCACCGGGAGCTGATGACAACGCGGTCTGCATCGCCGGTGCCGTCGATGAACTCTTCAGGAAACGCACCGCAGCGAAGCCTGCGAGCAGCGACATGCCGAGGAACGCGGTCGGCTGGTTGCGCGCGAATTGCTGGACCTCCTGGACGAGGTCGCCCAGTTTCCGCTCGCGTATCGCGCCGGCCACCGTGTCGATCTGCTCGGCCGCGCTTCGGATGTAATGCGCCGCCTGAGGAATCTCGGTATCGAAACCGTCTGCCGCCTTGCGCACCGCGCCGGCCCAGCCGGAGATGTAATCGGCACCGACGCTTTTCTGGTCATCGACGGCGGAGATCAGCTTGCCGGCTGCTTCCGAGGCAACCTCCTTGGCGCCTTCCCCCAGGCTACCGGAATGTTCCTTGATTTGGTCGGCAGCCTTGCTGGCGAAATCCATCGTCTGCGAGCGCGCGGTGCGCGCGAGCTCACTCGCCTTGTCCGTCAGTGTGGAGGCGGCAGTCTGGCCGTCTGCTGCGTTCTGCATTGTGATTCTCCGGAGCTGAAGTGAGTGTTAATCGTTGAAGCTGTGTTGCGGGGCGACGCTCGGTGCATCAGCCGCTTGTGTCGCGACGTTGCGCAGCTTGTCGCCGAGGCCCTTGACCCCCTCGCGCAGGCTCTCCGTGCCGAGGCCCTGCTCCTGCGCATAGGCCACCGTATCGGTCGCGATGTGCTGAGCACGCTGTTGGAGGTCCCGGCTGGCGGCGCCGAGCACCTGGCCCTCCGCGCGCGTCGCGGGGAACGCCGCCGCGAGGATCGCGCCGATCGCTAGGCCGATCCCGCCGACCACCAGCGGATGCTGCTCGACGGCTTTGACGAAACTCTGATGGCCCGATTGCAAAGCATCCTGCCCGGCCTGCGACGCGCTCGATGCCGCCGACGCAGCGCTTTGGCGCACCGCGGCGCCGGCATCGTTGACCGCCTGGCTGATGGTCTCGCCGGCTTTCGACACCGCGGCCGTGGCTTGTCCCTTCAGATCGGCGACGGTCGCCTGCGCGGCAGAGGTTTGTTGCCGGATCGCGTCGGTCGCGTCATTCATCCCGCGCCGGGCCTTCTCGGTCGTGTCGGCGAGCTGATCCTGCACGGTATTGAGTGCGCTGGCCGCGGCGTCTCTCACGGCATTGCCGGCTGCCGCACCATTGGCGCTGTTCACTTTGGCCATCGCGAGTCCGGCGCCGACCATGAGAACAGGTGCCGGAATCGCGCTGAGCAGCCGGAATAACGGAAAGGCCAGGCCGGCCGCGATCGCGACGGTCTGCAGCGGGTTCTCGCGCACGCGCTGCTCTATCTTTTGATAGACGTCCTGCCCGGTGCTCCTCACATAATCTTCCACTTCGGCCTTCATCGCCTGCGGCGTCAGCCGCTCGTGAAGCTGGCCAATGGTGCTGGCGAGCTCGGCGCGCGTCTGCTCGGCCTCGCGTTCCAGTTGGGAGAGAGTCGGATTGCTGTCGTACATGGGTGCCTCATCTGCCAACGCTGCTGACGCAACGCCGATGAGTTCACTTCGTTCCTAGAACCAGCGTCGGTCGATGCGCGACGCGTCAAAAGATTCCGAGCAAACGACAATA
>CANKHJ010000079.1 GCA_947481635.1 Bradyrhizobiaceae bacterium | reverse complement strand
TTTCGAATCCGAGCCGTCCAATGCCGAAGCACGCGTCTCCCCCACGCAGGCCTGCCGGACCCCCTGTGAATTGCAGGTCATGCCGAGCGGCGACGTGACCGTGACCTTCTCGCTCCAAGGCCATGAGACCCAGGTGCAGTCGGTCAAACTGCTGGCGCCTGACGACGTCAATAGCGGTTCGACGGAGTTCCGCCTTTATCCAAACCCGGTCTTCGCAGAACTTGAGCCCGCCAGCACGGTGCCGCGTACTGGCCGCCAGCCTGCGAAGAAGGCCGCCCCGGCGAAACGCCCGGCAGCGGCTCCGGCCGCAGCCCGCGCACCACGCGCTGCGCCAGCCCCCGCTGCCGCGCCTGCAACCCGGGCCGCGCCGCCTTCAAACTCTCCGTTCCCGCCGGCGCCGGCTGCGGCATTCCCGCCCCCGCCCGCACCGGCACGCTAGGCTTTGCCGGGGTTTGCTCCGACAGCCAAAGCCGGCACCCGCTGGACGCCGTCGCAATTCTCGGCAAGAGTTCCTACCTGAAGAACATCAGCGGGCGTTCCAGGCCCGCCGGGAAGGATAATGCCGATTTCCGGAACTGAACCATTCGCGAAAGCGGATTCTGCGCTGCCGTTGATCGATCCGTTTGGGCGTTCGATCAGCTATCTGCGCGTGTCGGTGACAGACCGCTGCGACTTCCGCTGCGTCTATTGCATGTCGGAAGACATGACCTTCCTGCCCAAGGCCGATCTGCTCACGCTGGAAGAGCTCGACCGGCTCTGCAGCGCCTTCGTCGACCGTGGCGTGCGCAAGCTCCGGCTGACCGGCGGCGAACCGCTGGTGCGGCGCGGGATCATGACGCTGGTGGCCTCGCTATCTCGGCACCTGCGCTCCGGCGCGCTCGATGAACTCACGCTCACGACCAACGGCTCACAACTCGCGAAATACGCCCAGGAACTGGCCGGCCACGGCGTCAAGCGCATCAACGTGTCGATGGACACGCTCGACCCCGACAAGTTCCGCGCGATCACCCGCTGGGGCGATCTCGGCAAAGTGCTGACCGGCATCGACGCTGCCCAAGCGGCCGGCCTGAAAGTGAAGATCAACGTGGTCGCGCTCAAGGGCGAGAATGAGGACGAGATTCCCGCGCTGGTCGAATGGGCGCATGGCCGCGGCATGGACCTCACCCTGATCGAGGTGATGCCGCTCGGCGATGTCGGCGAAGGCCGGCTCGACCAATACCTCCCGCTGTCGCTGGTGCGCGCGCGCCTGTCGGAGCGCTTCACGCTGACCGAGCTCGACCATCGTACCGGGGGCCCGGCGCGCTATGTGCGTGTCGCCGAGACCGGGGGCAAGATCGGCTTCATCACGCCGCTGACCCACAATTTCTGCGAGTCCTGCAACCGCGTCCGCCTCACCTGCACCGGCACGCTTTATATGTGTCTGGGCCAGGAAGACGCTGCGGACCTGCGCCGGCCGCTGCGCGCATCCGAAAGCAACGATCTCGTGCTTGCCGCGATCGACGACGCGATCGCACATAAGCCCAAGGGCCACGACTTCATCATCGACCGGCGCCACCAGCGCCCTGCCCTGTCGCGGCACATGAGCGTAACCGGCGGCTGAATAACCGGCCGCCTACGCCGAAAGTCGCCCCCCTTTTGCATCAAACTTTCAATTGACGCCCGCAGGCCGGTGCGGCTTAGCTGACATCATTGGCCGGCAACGGACGACGATGCGTCCGGACAAGATTTGGATGCAGGGGAAGCAAGTGGAAGCGCTGCTCAAGCTGAGCCGCAGTATCGACTGGATCAACGACCGGTTCGGCGAATTGGCGACTTGGGCGGTGCTGATCGCCTGCCTGATCAGCGCCGGCAACGCCGCGAGCCGCTACCTGTTCAGCGCCAGCTCCAACTCGTGGCTCGAAGTGCAGTGGTATCTGTTCGCCGCGATGGTGCTGCTCGGCGGCCCCTATACGCTCAAGATGAACGAGCATGTCCGCGTCGACGTCTTGTTTTCATCGGTCTCGGAGCGCACGCGACTCTGGATCGACATCGTCGGCGGTTTCCTGTTCCTGCTGCCGATCTGCCTGATCCTCGTCTATTTCACCTGGCCCTGGTTCACCGAGTCCTGGCGGATCAATGAGGGATCCTCGAACGCGGGCGGGCTGCTGCGCTGGCCGGTGAAGCTGCTGCTGCCGGTCGGCTTCGCGCTGATGGCGGCGCAAGGGATTTCCGAGATCATCAAGCGGATTGCCGCGCTCGAACACGTCATCGACGTCGAATTCAAGTACGAGAAGCCGCTGCAATGATCCATTGGGTCACCGAGAACATGGCGCCCCTGATGTTCCTGGGGCTCATTCTCTTCATGCTGATCGGATATCCGGCGGCGTTTTCGCTTGCCGCGGTCGGCCTGTTCTTCGGATTCATCGGCATTGAGCTTGGGCTGATCCGGGCGGACTTCCTCGGCAACCTCACCTACCAGCTCTACGGCGTGATCTCGAACGAATTGCTGCTGTCGATTCCGTTCTTCACCTTCATGGGTGCGATTCTCGAACGATGCGGCCTCGCGGAGGATCTGCTCGATTCCATCGGCCAGTTATTCGGGCCGCTCCGTGGCGGACTGTCCTATGCCGTCATCATTGTCGGCGCCATTCTCGGCGCCATCACCGGTACCGTCGCAGCCTCGGTGATCGCGATGGCAGTGATCGCGCTGCCGGTGATGATGCGCTACGGCTATTCGGTCCGACACAGCACCGGCGTGATCGCTGCCTCCGGCACCATCACGCAACTCGTCCCGCCGTCGCTGGTTCTGGTCATTCTCGCCGACCAGCTCGGCCGCTCGGTCGGCGACATGTACAAGGGCGCGATCGGACCGAGCATGATCCAGATCGCCCTGTTCTGCGCCTGGGTGTTCCTGCTGAGTATCTTCCGGCCGAAGGATGTCCCTGCCCTGCCGACGGAATTCCGCACCCTGCATGGCTGGCCGCTGATCGCCAAATGCCTGCGCGGCATCATCCCGTCACTCGGGTTGATCTTCCTCGTCCTCGGCACGATTTTCATGGGCCTCGCCACGCCGACCGAGGCGGGCGCCCTCGGTGCGGTCGGCTCGATCGTGCTGGCTGCGTTCAATCGCACCTTGTCCTGGACGCTGATTTATCAGGCGATGGCGACGACGATGCGGATCACCGCGATGGTGGTCTACATCCTGATCGGCGCGCGCACCTTCAGCCTGGTGTTCCAGGGCGTCGGCGGCAAGGAATGGATCGAAGGCATGCTGACCTCCCTTCCGGGCGGTCAGGTCGGCTTCCTGTTATTCGTGAACGCCTTCGTCTTCATCATCGCGTTCTTCCTCGATTTTTTCGAGATCGCCTTCATCATCGTGCCACTGCTCGCACCGGCAGCCACCAAGCTCGACATCGATCTGATCTGGTTCGGCGTGTTGCTCTGCGCCAACATGCAGACGAGCTTTATGCACCCGCCCTTCGGCTTCGCTCTGTTCTACTTGCGCGCGATCGTGCCGCCGGAGATCAAGACCACCGAGATCTATTGGGGCGCCATCCCGTGGGTGTTCCTGCAAGTGATCCTGGTCGTCATCCTGATCTTCTGGCCGGGATCGGTGACCTATTGGCTCGACAAGGGCATGCAGGGGGATCCGAGCAAGGTCGATTTCGAGGTCACGCAACCCGACGCGCCGCCGCCGCTCGATTTCCGATAGCCGAACAATACAGTCAAAAAAACCGGGGCCGCTAAGGCCCCGGTTTCATATCGAGTGCGCCGCGATCAGACACGCGTGCGATTGCGGATCATGAAGGAGTCATAGGTCGCCTCGGCGACCTGCCACCACAGATACGAGTCGTTGCGGAACGCGAGCATGTGGTCATAAATCTTCTTGAAGTCCGCGTTCTTCGCATTGGTCTCCGCGTAGACATCGAGCGCCGCCTTGAGGCACGCATCCATGACCGGCTGCGGATAGGCCCGAAGCTGGGCGCCGCCGGCCACGAGGCGTTTCAGCGCCGCGGGGTTGCCGGCATCATACTTGGCCATCATCCATTCGTTGGCCAGCGCTGAGGCGCTGCGTACAATCGATTTGTACGCCGGCGATAATGAATCCCACTTCTCGATATTGATGAAGTTGTGGATCGTCGAGCCACCCTCCCACCAGCCGGGATAGTAATAGAACGGCGCCACCTTCTGGAAGCCGAGCTTCTCGTCGTCGTAAGGTCCGACCCATTCCGCGGCATCGATCGTGCCCTTCTCGAGCGACGGGTAGATGTCGCCGCCGGCGATCTGCTGCGGCACCGCGCCGAGCTTTGCCATCATCTGGCCTGCGAAACCGCCGATCCGAATCTTCAGGCCGGACATATCGGAGACTTCCTTGATCTCCTTACGGAACCAGCCGCCCATCTGGCAGCCGGTGTTGCCGGCCGGGATCGCGTAGATGTTGAACTTCTTGTAGAATTCGTTCAGCAGATCGATGCCGCCACCGACGGTCTGCCATGAATTATTCATGCGGGAATTCAGGCCGAACGGCACGTTGGTGCCGAAGGCAAAGGTCGGATCCTTGCCGAAATAGTAATACGACGCGGTGTGGCACATCTCGACGGTGCCGTTCTGCACCGCGTCGGCGGCCTGAAGCGCCGGGACGATTTCGCCGCCCGCGAAGACCTGGATCTGGAATTTGTTGTCGGTGGCTTCCGCGACCGCTTTCGAGAAGGTTTCAGCGGCGCCATAGATGGTGTCGAGCGACTTGGGGAAGCTCGAGGTACAACGCCACTTGAGCTCCGGCATGGATTGCGCGATGGCCGGCGCGGCGACCGCGCTGGTGGCGGCGACGACGCCTGCGGCTTTCAAGAATTCACGACGCTTCATGGAAAATTCCTCCCGAGATATACCATCGGCCCGGTCCCGTGCTGGACTCGCTTGGCCGGTGCGTTGGGCAGAGAATGGACAAGGCCGGGCCTAAAATCTAGTCCTCGGCCCTTGCACCAAAGTCACAAATCGCAACGACGCTTTTTTCATTGCCCAACTTCCACCCGGAGTTCCATGTTGGGATGGATGCCGCAAAACAGAAGAAACGAGCCGGCTTTGGGAAACGGGATTTCGACCGTCTCGCCCGGCTCCTGGGCGCCGGAATCGAAATCGAGCACCTGATCGAACACCCGGACATTGTGGGTGCGCGTATCGTTGTTGACGATCCAGAGCCGTTCGCCACGCCGCAATGCGATATGGGTCGGGCTGAACGCCTTGTCGGACTGCGACACCGTGGTGACGCGAGCGGCCGGCGCGCGCTTGACCGGCGCCGCCACCACGATCCGATCAGGCGGCCGCGGCTCGGTTTCGGTGGTGAGCGTACGCAGGAAAGCCAGCAACACCGCACGCTCCGGATCGGCGAGTTGGAGCCGGCGTGGCAGATCGCGCGACAAAGTCGGCCGATCGATCACACCGCTCTCGTAATGGCGCAGCACGTCGTCGAGCGTCGCGAACGAGCCGTCATGCATATACGGCGCCGAGCGGCCGATCTCGCGCAGGCCCGGCGTCTTGAAGGCATGGTCCGCCGCCGGGAGGCGCAACACCACGCCGCGGCCGCGGTCATCGCCCGGCAGGCCGATATCGTGGAAGGCATTGTCGGTCAGCGCGAAGCCGCTATGACAATTCGAGCAACCGGCCTTTCCGGCAAACAGGCGGAAGCCGGCGATCTCCTGCTCGGTGAGCGCCTTGGCGTCGCCGCCGATCCAGCGATCGAAGCGGGTCTCCGGCGACACCAGCGTCCGCTCATAGGTGGCCAAGGCGCGGGCGATATTCAGTACCGTGACCTGCGGCTCGCGCGGAAACGCGGCCGCGAATTTGCGCTCAAGTTCGGCGTCGCCGGAAAGGCGCGACACCAAAGCATCCAACGGCTGCGCCATCTCATCGGGGTTGGTGATTGGCCCGGTTGCCTGCTCTTCGAGGCTGCGCGCGCGGCCGTCCCAGAAACTCTGCGCACCCCAGGCAAGATTCCACAGGCCCGGGGTGTGACGTTTGAGGGCCTGGCCCGAGACGCCACGGCCTTGCGCCTTGCCGTCGGCGAAGCCTTTGTCGCGATCGTGACAGCTCGCACAAGACAGCGAATTGTCGATCGACAGCCGGGTGTCGTGAAACAGCGCGTCGCCAAGCGTGCGCTTCTGATCGGAATAAGGATTGTCAGCCGGAAACGGGATGGCCGCCGGGCGGCGGAAACGGGCTTTCGCCACTTCGAGTGCCGCCTCGCCGCCCGCGCTTGCGGCCAACGCGGCGGCAGCGCCGCACAGGCCGCCGGCGAGAAACACCAGCGCGAGAAGTCGCGTCGTCAGCGGGCGGCGCATCCTGCCCGTTGCCATCCCTACATCAGCCTGCCGGCGGCGAGTTCGACCCGGGCGATATCGCTCAGCACGCTGGCCTGATCGCGGATCGGCGTTTTCGGCGGCATCGCCTTGGGGAATGCCTTTTTGAGCTCGGCGAGCGAGGCGCGCACCTGCTTGAGCGCCGCGGCATCTTTCTTCTCGAGATCGGCCGCAACCGCTTCGATCATCTGGTCGGCGTGAGTGATGAAGCCGCGCGCGTCCTGATACTCGACCGGCTTGGCGATCCGGCCCTTGTCGATCGCTGCGCCATATTCCGATCCAGCGATCTTGAGCATTTCCACTGCGGCTTCGATCTGGAATCCGGCCCAGCCTGCCGACTGCTTCTCCTTGAGCCGCGCATCCGCCGATGCCAGCACCGAATTCACCGATGCGCGCGTGCGCGCGTAGTCGGTCCCGCCCTTGCGCGCCTTCACCACATCAGCAAGCGCCTTGAGCGAACGATCGAACGGCGCAACCTTGTAGGCGTCGAGCTGCTCGGCCAGATCCTTGTAGATCTCCTCACCCGGATGCAGGAAATGCGGCAAGGCTGCCGCCCATTGTTTCAGCTGCACCAGTTCGTCGCCGATCAGGAGATGTCCACGGATCAACGCGATGCGCACCGCAAAGGCGAGATCGGGCGGCAGATCGCCAACCCCCGCCTCGCCGCCATTCTCGCCGGCTTCGCCGCCGCCGTGCTGCTGCGCCAGGATGAAGCCGCCCGGGGGAGCCTGCGGCGCCGGAAAGCTGGGGCTTGCCCGCATCAGCGAGCCGACGCTGACACTCGGTCCGGCCGAGACTGAGGCCGTCGTCCCGACCGCCCCGCCGACCATGATGAAGGTGCCGATTCCGACCCAGATTTTGCGCGTCTTCATCGTGAATCTCCTTGCCCGCTGCTTATCCCCTGCCACGCAAGCCGTCCAGCAACATGGTTTTGAACCGTTCCAAAGACTGGCGGGATTGGACTCAACAGCGCGACGAATTTAGTACTGACCCATGCAGATCGCGGTCGCCAATGTCCTGTCCGCCGACGACTTGACGCTGGTGCGCGGTGCACTGAAGGGCGCACGCTTTGTCGATGGGCGTGCGACGGCCGGCTTCGCCGCCCGGATCGTGAAGAATAACCTCCAGGCCGCGAGCAGCGACAAATCACTCGAGGCCATCCGTAATCTCGTCGGAGCACGCATCCTGGCACACGACGTGTTCGCGCTCGCGGTGCGCCCAAAGGCGCTGATGCCACTGATGTTCTCGCGCTACGACAAAGGCATGCATTACGGCAGCCATGTCGACGATGCGCTGATGCAGGGCATGCGCGTCGATGTCGCCTTCACGCTGTTCCTGTCCGACCCCGACAGCTACCGGGGCGGCGAGTTGATCATCGAAAGCGCGGCCGGCGGCGATGGCGTGAAGCTCCCGGCCGGATCGCTGATCGCCTATCCGGCAACCAGCCTGCACCGCGTCGCCGACGTGACGCGCGGCGAACGCCTCGCCGCCGTCGGCTGGGTGCGCAGCTTCATCCGCGATCCGTCGCAGCGTGAATTGCTGTTCGACCTCGACACCGCGCGGCGGACATTGTTTGCCCGTGAGGGAAAATCTGCCGAGTTCGACCTGCTGTCGAAGTCGCTCGCCAATCTGGTGCGGATGTGGGCCGACGACTGAACTAGGACTCGATCACGATCTTCGGCGCGACGCGCGTCGCGCCGCTGAGTTCGGCCTGAACACGCGCCGCGATGTCACGATAAATCTTGGCATGCGGCCCGTCGGGCGTGGTCGCCGCCACCGGCAGGCCGGCATCCGAGGTCTCGCGGATCGTCATGTGCAGCGGCACCTCGCCGAGGAACGGTACGCCGAGCCGTTCGGCCTCGTGGCGCGCGCCGCCATGGCTGAAAATATCCGAGCGCGTGCCGCATTCCGGGCACAGGAAATAGCTCATATTCTCGACGATGCCGAGCACTGGGACATTGACACGCTTGAACATCGCGATGCCGCGCCGCGCATCGATCAGCGCAAGGTCCTGCGGCGTGGACACGATCACCGCCCCCTTGAGCGGCACCTGCTGTGCCATGGTGAGCTGCGCGTCACCGGTGCCGGGCGGCATGTCGACCACCATGATGTCGAGCTCGCCCCATTCGACCTCGCGCAGCATCTGGGTCAGCGCAGAGATCACCATCGGACCACGCCAGATCATCGGCGTCTCTTCGTCGATCAGGAAGCCGATCGACATCACCGTCAGTCCGTAGCGCATGATCGGCTTCAGCCGGTTGCCGCCGACGGTCTGCGGTTTCTCCTTGATCGCAAGCAGCTTCGGCAGCGACGGGCCATAGATGTCGGCGTCGAGGATGCCGACCTTGAGGCCGAGATCGCGCAGGCCGAGCGCGAGATTGACGGCAGTGGTCGACTTGCCGACCCCACCCTTGCCCGACGCAACAGCGATGATCGCGCCGACGCCTGGCACCGCCTGCCCGGCTTCGGCCCGATGTGCCTGGCGCTGCGGCGTGCCGCGCTGCCCTGACGCCGGTGCCGACGCAGGTGGCGCGGCCGGCGCGCCGCCCGCCTTGCGCTCGGCGGTCAACGCAACCAATGCGGAAACGACGCCCGGAACCGCGCGCACGGCCTCCTCGGCGCGCTTGCGCACCGGCTCCCAAGTCTGCACCGTGGCGGCATCCACCGTGAGCGAGAAGAACACCTTGCCATCGCTGACCACCACCTCGGACAGCACCCCCGCGGCCGTGAGCGGCCGCCCGTCGGGCGCCGGGACGCGTGTGAGACTGTCGATGACTTGTTCTTTGGTCGCCGGCATCATGATGGTCCGTACAAGAGTGGCCGACACCATAGGGGCCGCCGTGACCGGGTCAACGCCATGAGATCGAGCATGATGGCCCGGATATGGGCCTGCGCGGCGCTCGCCGCCAGCTTGCTCGCGGCGCCTCAGGCGGCAGCCCAGTCGTCGCCGACGACAACGTCTTGGCGCGATCTCGCCAAGCTCGCCGGCACGCCGCAAATCCCCGGCCTGACGATCGTCTATCTATCGCCGCTGGGTAATCCCGCTTCAGCCAGCCACTGGCAATACATCCTGGTGCATCAGACCGAAGGTCCGGCAGGATCGGCGCGCGGTGGCGCGCAGGCGCAGGCCGCCAATCCGACGCGGCGCGGCGTGACGATCTGGGTCGAAACCGACGGGGTGGTCTATTGGGCAATTCCCGAAACCACTATCCCGACCCAGGGCGACGGTGCGAACCGCAACGACAACAAATATGTCGATAATTCCAAGACCTTTCACGTGGTCACCAAGGAGCGCTCGCTCGGCATCGAATTCGCCGGCAATTATCCCGACCTGACCAGGCCGGCGACACCGCAGCAGGTGCAAGCCTGGCTGCGGCTCGCACCGTTCCTGCAGGAGCGCTACGGGATCGCGTCCGATCGCATCTATGCGCATAACTGGATCGACTATAAGGACCATCGCTATTGCGAGGGCTGCGAGCTTGCGACGATGGCGCGAAAACTGGGATACGAGCCGGGAAAAAGCGCTGCACCCATCGCGGAATCCCGATAATCATGCGGGCCACGGCCTGCGATGCAGACGACGTATTTGAGGAGAGCGACGATGGCGAAGGTGGCGTTTATCGGTTTGGGCGTGATGGGCTATCCCATGGCCGGACATCTCAAGACCAAGGGCGGCCACGAGGTCACGGTTTATAACCGCACCGCCGCCAAGGCGCAGCAATGGGTCGCGCAATATGGCGGCAAGAGCGCCAAGACGCCGAAGGAAGCAGCGCTTGGCCAGGATTTCGTGTTCGCCTGTGTCGGCAATGACGATGATCTGCGCTCTGTGACGCTCGGCCCGGACGGCGCATTTCACGGCGCCGGCAAGGGCATCGTGTTCGTCGATCACACCACCGCATCCGCGGAAGCCGCGCGCGAGCTCTACGAGGCGGCGAAGAAAGGCGGCTTCGATTTCGTCGATGCGCCGGTATCCGGCGGTCAAGCCGGCGCCGAAAACGGCGCCCTCACTGTGATGTGCGGCGGCGATACCGGCCCCTATGCGCGCGCCGAGGCGGTGATCGCGGCCTATGCGAAGATGTGCAAGCTGCTCGGCCCCGCAGGCGCCGGCCAGCTCACAAAGATGGTCAACCAGATCTGCATCGCCGGACTGGTGCAGGGGTTGTCGGAAGGCATCCATTTCGCGCAGCGCGCCGGCCTCGATGTCGACGCGGTGATCGAGACCATCTCGAAGGGCGCCGCGCAATCCTGGCAGATGGAGAACCGCTTCAAGACCATGAATGCCGGCAAATTCGATTTCGGCTTCGCGGTGGACTGGATGCGCAAGGACCTCTCGATCTGCCTCGGCGAGGCACGCAAGAACGGCGCGAGCCTGCCGGTCACGGCGCTGGTCGATCAGTTCTACGCCGACGTGCAGAAGATGGGCGGCAAGCGCTGGGATACCTCAAGCCTGATCGCCAGGTTGCCGAAATAGGTCGGGTCCGATTCCACAATCAGGTGTCACCCACCGCGAAAGCGGAGGGTCCAGTATTCCGCGCTCTATCGATAGGTCACGGAATACTGGATGCCCCGCTTTCGCGGGGCATGACAATTGAGAGAGTTGCGATCAGCACGGCACACGCACGCGCTGTCACGCCTTCGCGCTCGGCCGTGCCGACACCTCGGCGTGCCATCGGCGCAGATGCGTGAGGTCTTCGGCAACGGTCAGCTTCGCCGGCTTCATGAAGTCGACGGAGATCAGGCCGGTGATGTCGGCAATGCTGAAAGACTCGCCGGCGATGAACGGCTGGTCCTTCAATTCGCGGTCGAGCAAGCTCAGGAATTGCGCGACGCGCGGCTTGTTGACCTCGCCCCAGTCGGCAACCTGCGTCGCCTCCAATTCCTTCATGGCCGGGTGCAGGTGGCGGAAGACATAGGACACCGGCATGTAGAGGTGGTGTTCCACCCGCCGGTTCCACATCTCGACCTTGGCGCTCTCCAACGCGCCCGACCCAAATAGCGGCGGCTCGGGGTGCAAAGCCTCCAGATAACGGCAGATGGCCACGGATTCTGTGAGCACGGTACCGTCATCGAGCACCAACGTCGGCAGCCGTTGCAGCGGATTCAGGGCGGTAAAGGCATCGGTTTTGTGCTGCATCGCGCCGAGATCGAGCGATTCCGTCGGGATGCTGGCCCGTTTTTCGGCCAGGAAGATGCGCACCCGGCGCGGATTTGGCGCGCGGGAATTGTCGTAGAGTTTCATGGAGGCTCCCGGGTGGCGTTATCGGCGGATACTAGTCCTTAACCAGCATTTTTAGCCGGCCCTTAAGCAGCCTCTTAAGGAATTTGGGTGATTTTGGGCTGATTGTCCCGGTAGCGTCTGCGTTCATGTCCGTTTCCAACGAACAAATCCCCCCGACCTCCGAGCACGGCGTGGCCAAACGCCGCCGGGCTGCGTCGCAGCGCGTCCGAGAGGCGCGCGACCGGCTCACCTCGACCACCGGGACGCGGCCGGCTTTCGACTACGAATTGCTGCGCCAGTTCGCGCAAAACCGCCTCTCCGCATCGCTGGTCATCCTCCTGCTGGTCGGCACCGTCGGCTTCCTGTCGAGCCTCTGGACCGGACCGGTGATCGCCGGCACCTGGACCGCCGCGGTGTTGATGATCCATGCGGTCATCGTCACCAAATGCCGCCAGTTCCTGGCCGAGCCGGCGAGCAGCCCGCATCTGCGCTCCTGGCGGTTGCGTTTCATCATGCTCGATCTGTTCTTCGGGCTGGCCTGGATGTTCATCCTGACCAACCCGGTGGGATTGGACGAAGGCTCGAGCAGCTTCATGCTGTTCGTGATGCTGCTGGTGATTGCGGTGTCCAGCATGCTGGCCTCCAGCGTTCCGATCGCGGTGTTCGCGGCGACAATGCCGGTGACGCTCGCCATCGCGCTCGATTATGCGCTGCGCGGCACGCTGCGCGACTATGTGCTGGCGACGATGGCGCTGACCGCGCAAGCCTATTTCTCGCTGCTCGCCTACCGGCTCTACTCGAGCACGCTGGCGACACTCGAGGCGCACGCCGAGAAGGATGCGTTGATCGGCGAACTCGAACAATCCAAAGCGATCTCCGACGAAGCGCGCGGCCGCGCCGAGTCCGCCAATATCTCGAAGTCGCGCTTTCTCGCGCAGATGAGCCACGAGCTGCGCACGCCGCTGAACGCCATTCTCGGTTTCTCCGAAGTGATGAAAAGCGAGATTTTCGGCCCGCATCACGTGCCGGCCTACAAGGAATACGCCGCCGACATTCACAATTCCGGCGTCCATCTGCTCAACCTGATCAACGAAATCCTCGACCTGTCACGCATCGAAGCCGGGCGCTACGAACTGAACGAAGAACCGGTCACGCTGGTGCATGTCGCGGAGGAATGCCGCCATCTGCTCCAGATGCGCGCGAAAAATCGCGGCATCACGGTTCATGAGATGTACGAGCACGAGATGCCGCGGCTCTGGGCCGACGAGCGCGCCATCCGGCAGATTTTCCTCAACCTGCTTTCCAACGCGATCAAGTTCACCCCGCAGGGCGGTGAGATCTGGATCAAGGTTGGATGGACGGCATCCGGCGGGCAATATCTCAGCGTGAAGGATACCGGCCCGGGCATTCCGGAAGAGGAAATCCCGATCGTGCTGGCCTCGTTCGGGCAAGGCTCGAACTCGATCAAATCCGCCGAGCAGGGCGCCGGCCTGGGATTGCCGATCGCAAAGAGCCTGGTCGATCTCCATGGCGGCACCTTCACGCTCAAATCGAAACTGCGCATCGGCACCGAGGTCGTCGTCACCTTCCCGCCCGAACGCGTGATGGCGGCGCTGGCGCCGTTGAGCGAGCCGGGCCCGTCGATCCAGCCCTCCGCCGATCCCGGCGAACGGTTGAAGACGCGCAAGCGCGCGCTGTTCAGCATCAATTGAGTTCCGGCATGACCACGACGGAAAGTCTCGATTGCCAGACACCGCACGATCCGTATTTTCGGCCGCCGAGCGTGCCCATGATCGATTCGCCCTGCATCAAAGTCTGCATCCTCAATGCGGCCGGTGACCACTGCATCGGCTGCGGCCGCAGCCTCGTGGAGATCGCAGGCTGGTCCGATTACAGCGAAGGCCAGCGCGCGAGCGTCATTGCCGACCTGCCGCAGCGGCTGCTCGCCTTGCGGACGACGCCTCTGCCCCGCGCGGAGGGACCGCGCACGTGATCGCGCTGCGCCGCCGCGTCCTTTGGATTTTGCTGGCAGCGGCCGCCGCCGCGATGCTGGCGCTGGCCTGGCAGCAGGATTCCGCGCTGCTCGCGCGGATGGCCGATACCAACCTGACGTCGTTGGCCGAGAAGCTCGGGCTGATCATCCTTGTTGGCGCCCTGGTGCTGTCGCTGTTCCGCGAGCGTATCTCGCACACTCTGGAATCGGCGCTGATCTGGGTGGTGCTCGCCCTGCTGATCGTCGTCGCCTACACCTACCGCTTCGAATTGCGCGACGTCGGCGACCGCGTCATGGCCGAGCTGATGCCTAGCCGCGCCGCGGGACAGGGCCGTTCGGTCGAGATCGCGCGCGGACGCGCCGGCGATTTCGGCGTGACGACGCAGGTCAATGGCGCACGCATCCCGATGGTGCTCGATACTGGCGCAAGCGCGGTGGTGCTGTCCTATGAGGCGGCGCGCGCCGCCGGGCTGCCGCTCGAGATGCTGAACTACTCGCTGCAGGTGGATACCGCGAACGGGCGCACCCGCGCGGCGTCGGTCACGCTCGACCGTCTCGCCATCGGCAGCGTCACCGAGCGCTCGGTGCAGGCCTTGATCGCCCAGCCGGGGCAGCTCAAGACCAGCCTGCTCGGCATGAGCTTCCTGAACCGGCTGGAAAGCTGGGAAGTGCGCGGCGACAAGCTGGTGATGCGCGCCTATCCCTGAGCCGCTTTACCAGATCAGCGACACCGCAAAGCGCAGCGCCATCGCCAGCAGGAACAGCCCGAACGCGATCTCCAGGTGACGCTTCGCCATGCCGTGCGCCAGGCGCGCGCCGAATCCGGCGACCAGCGTCGACACCGGCGCCATCAACGCGAAGCCGATCAGTGAGACGAAACCGATCGTGAGCGGCGGCATCAGCGCCTGCTGCGGCAGACCCGCGAGCATGTAACCGATGGTGCCGGCAATCGAGATCGGCACCGTCACGCCGGCGGATGTCGCGACCGCCTGATGCAGCGTCTTGCCGTAGAGCGTCAGCACCACGGTGCAAAGCGAGCCGCCGCTGATCCCCATCAGCGAGGAAGCCAGCCCGGTGAAGAAGCCGTAACCTGCAAGCACCGGCCGTGACGGCAAGTCGGACCCGAGCCGCCAGGAATCGCGCCCCAGCAGCATCTTCAACGCGATCAGCGAGCCGACCACCGCGAAGACGCCCCGAAACAGCGCGGACGGGGCAAAGACCGCGATCAACGAGCCGGCGCCGACGCCGACCACCACCGGAACGATCCAGAGCCGCAGCACCCCCTTGAGCACCGCGCCGCTTGCCAGATGCGCGCGATAGGAGCCGAACGTGGTCGGCGCCATGATCGCAAGCGAGGTCCCGACGCAGAGTTGCATGCGCACCTCTTCCGGCACGCCGATGATACGGAACACCTCGTAGAGCACCGGCACCACGACCGCGCCGCCGCCGATACCGAACAGGCCGGCCAATACGCCGGTGATCAGGCCGCCGGCCAGAATGGCGACGACCAGCAACGCCAGCTCAGTGAGAGGCACGCCGAACACGCTCGCAATCTCCGTGAAACGCCGTCCGATTGGGCGGCGTCAGGCCGCTTCCGCCGAGGCGGTGTCGTGAGACAGATGCGCGAGCGCACCACGATAAACGTCGAGCCCTGCGCCGTGCTTGAATGCCTCGTTCGCCAGGTGACGGCGGAACGCACGTGCGCCGGGCACGCTGCGGAACAGCCCCAGCATGTGACGCGTCATCGAATGCAGCCGCGTGCCGCGTTCCAGTTCGCGCGCGATGTAAGGCACGAACGCTTCCGCGACCTCGCGCGCCGAGGCATATGGCGCAGGCGCACCGAAGACCAGCGGATCGACCTGCAACAATTGCCACGGATCCTGATAGGCCGCACGCCCCATCATCACGCCGTCGACATGATCCAGATGCGCTGTCGTCTGGGCCAGATCGGCGACGCCGCCATTGATGCTGATGTCGAGATCGGGATGCGCGGCCTTCAACCGATAGACGCGCCCGTAGTCGAGCGGCGGGATATCGCGGTTTTCCTTCGGCGACAGGCCCTTCAGCCAGGCCTTGCGCGCATGGACGATCAGTGCATCGACACCCGCGGCCTTCACCGTCTGCGTCATCGCATCGAGCGACGCTTCGGGATCCTGGTCGTCGATCCCGATGCGGCACTTCACCGTCACCGGAATTTTCACCGCCGCCTTCATCGCCACCACGCACGCGCCGACCAGCGCCGGCTCAGCCATCAGGCACGCGCCGAAACGCCCTTCCTGCACGCGATCCGAGGGGCAACCGACATTCATGTTGACCTCGTCGTAACCGAGGTCTTCAGCAATACGTGCGCATTCCGCCAGGGCGCGCGGGTCCGACCCGCCGAGCTGCAACGCCACCGGATGCTCGGCTGCGTCGTATCCCAGCAGGCGCGCGCGGTCACCGAGAAGGATCGCGCCGGTGGTGAGCATTTCGGTGTAGAGCAGCGCATGGCGCGAATGCAGCCGGTGCAGGACACGGCAGTGACGGTCGGTCCACTCCATCATCGGCGCGATGGAAAATCGACGGGACCGATTCTGATGTACGTCTTCCGGCTTGTCAGGCACTTTTGGGCTCTCGCCGTTGTTTCATGGTGTGCTGTTTCGAGCCCATTTTGACCCATTCCACCATCTTTAATACGACAATCTCGCACCAAAAAGGAATATCCTATCGACAGGCAGCAGAACAACAAATCCAGCGATATCACCACCAGAAGCTGGTCGCCCTTCGCAAACCTGCGGCAACTACTTCTCGCATCTTTCCATCATTTTCACGGTTGCACGGCGACCTGAGCTCTTCCGCCTGGCCGCCAAACGTTCGAAGATTCTGGTCAAGAGCCCGCTGTCTGCGCAAGACAAAAAACTGCGTGGGGACTTTCAAGGAAATCCAAAGCAACGGAACCCGGCCCTGGCCGGTCCGATTGGCACAGCTACGAATGGGCGCCTTGCCTACGCTCTAGTCAGCGCGTCGAGAAGGATACTGATGGGCGGTTGCACGCTGCTCGGTTACAGCGTCGGTCGCATCTATTTGCCGCATCGGCGGCGGACCGCGCTGATCGCGGTCTTTCCACCGGTCAGATCCACAGTCATCTCGCTATCGAACTCTCCCGAACCGATCGACGGTTTTTTCCGCAGGTCGAAGCGTAGCGTCAGCACTTTTCCAAGCATGACCGCCTCCATGAGATCATCCGACAGCATCGGAAAGATGCCATCAATATCACTGGTCAGCAGCGCGTAATCACCGGCAAAATCGAGAGTTACCGGGAACGTCTGGCCGTCAACTACCAGCTGAGCGCGCGGTTCGTCCTTCAATTGTGTTCGCGACACTCCGGACGGGGCGAGTGGCCCGCCGCCCTTGGTGTAGATCTGCAACTGGAGCGCCTTAACACCATTCGATTCCTCGCAGGCAAAGCCAACCCTTATTATGTTCAAGTTGCCCTTGATGGTCTGGGTGGCCGCAAATAGAGCAGGGTTATCGCCCTTCTTCAGGGTCCAGCCGATTTCGGCATTGGCCACACTCGTCAAGGCAAGCGCCACTAGCGCGGCAAGCAGCAGACGGCTCATGGCTCCTCCTAGGTCGATATCAAGTCTTGGGATGGTTTGCCGAGGCCCCGCGAGCCGCATTGATGCACATCAAAGAACTGTCGGTGTTGACGGCGGCACTTGATCTATCGCAATGCCGTGTTCTGTCCGTGCCGCCACTTGTTCATCACATAAGCCTTCGCAGCCGTGGGAATCATTCGTGTCACGATCTCTTTATCAGCGAGCGACATTTGCCGGTGCGCTGCTCATGAACTTGGTATCGCCGTTTTGGGCACTGGCTCAATCACAGGCCGGAGAGTGGCGCGTCGAGGACAATGATGGCGACATTCAAGTCAGCTACTCTGACAAGGCCATCGCCGACCCCGTTCTGATCTTCTCTTGCGATTATCTGAATGCCGCCCTCTCCGGCGTCTACCGAAGCAGGGCATCCGCCGCAGCCGTGAAATCCGGCACCTTGACGCTTCAATTCACCGGGGCACAGTCGAAAGCCGCCATCCCAATCCACCGGACACTGGCGCCCGGTGAGGAAGCCGTTGGATTTGAAACACCTTTTACGTCCGATCTGGCGGCTGTTCTGGCAGAGAAAGAATTAGTGATTGAGCTTGAGAATTTGCGAATTGGGGTTGATGCGAGCGGTGCCGACGCGCTGTCGAAATTGATCTCGTCTTGCCCCGAGGCGCCCGCGCTGTCCGCGGGCGACATGAACCAGTATCGGACCTATGTGCATCGAACCGATGGCTTCAGCGTCGATATTCCGACGCGGCTCTTCCGCCTTGTAAACACGGATCGCAACGGCCGAAGCTATCGCACCGACACAGGGAATGCGACGCTCACAATTCTTGATTTCATCAACGCGCTGGATCAAGGTGTCAATGGCGCCTATACGCGCGCCCTGGCAGACCGGAAGATTGTTGCCACACCCAGCTACAAGGCGAAGGGGGAAAACTTCTTTGTCATTTCCGGAAAAACGAAAAACAGGATTGTCTACTACAAGCAGCTATTGACGTGCGATGGGAGCAAATGGATTTCGTTGCGGATCGAGTACGACTATACCTCAAGGGGCTTCTTCGATTCGATCGTTACGCGGGTATCCCAATCATTTGCGCCGCGTCTGGACGCAGATGGCACTGCGCTCTGTGAGTAATTCTCGGGGATGAGCGTGCTGACCGCTGCCGAGTCGGTTGCGAGTCAGCCGCTAGGGCATGCGCCCGGTCTCAAGGTGAAAGATCCAGCCCGACGCCACGGCTGTGTTCTCGACGATCTCACGAATGCGACCATAGTCAACCAGACCGCCGCCGCCCACGGATATGTCTTGCCGCTTCCCGGAAAGCCGCCCCCCACTCAGAGTTGTTGCCTCGACAGCGACGGTTGGCGGGGGAATACCCCAACTTCGTTCGGAAACGGCTTCACGGAAATGCAGTGTATGATCCGCGTCCGTTAGTCTGCAGCTCATACGATAAGTGACCTTACGGCCGCCGAGCCACCACTTCGCACGGATATTCTCCGCTTCGCCGGTCAATGCCTGATGAGCGTCATGGCGGACGGCAAGTCCCGCTGCACCAAGCTTCTGCTGCAGGGCAACGGTCAGGTCGCGGATTGTGAAGGCCTCAGGCATGGGCATTACTCCTATCAAATTATAGGAGTCACCGCCTTTTGACGCATTGATACAAATCAAGGCCCGCTTCTCAAGCAGATGCGTATTTGATTGGTCGCATCATCTCAGCGGTCAATATGACACTAAGATCGGTAGTTCATGTTTTTGAGGCGCTCGCACTGCTTCTGGCTGCGACGATGCCTGCCGCCGCGCAGGCCGAACGCGTAACCGGCGAGGCACGGCGATTTCTGGTTTTTCCAGTTCACGATCTCATTGAATTTTCCGAACGAGACCAAGGCGAGTTCAGCCTCTCCTATCAAACCCAGCCGGCAATGCCGTGTTACTATTTCAATGTGAATGCGATCCGCTTTGGCAGCAGTACGCAGGCGACAGATTCCTGCCGCAGTCTCATCGACTGGCATCGGTCAAATGGCTACCAGGTCAGCACGATCGGCGGATACACCTGTGCCTTCGTGGCGCAGAAGTTCAACGTTTCTCAGCAGCCGGGCGATAACGCCTGCATGCGGGGACCGATTCGAACGCAACTGCGTAGCGCCGTCTATGTAAGCGGCGCCTATCTGGTCAACACTGGCGAAGCCGCCACGCCACCTAAGGAAACGCCGCCTCCTATCGAGCCATTGCTGGCGATTTTGCGAGGTGCGCCGGTTGTTGAAACGCCTCCACTGCTCATCCTGGTTACCCCCGACGGCAAGACAGTCGCCATCAATCTCGCGGAGTGGAATGCCGGCAAGCTGAGCGTTCAGCAGATGGCGCTGGTAAAGCAGTTTCAGCTGGCGCCGCCCGCAGGTTCGGATGCCGCCAAGGCTGGTACCGCTGGTTACACGCTCAATGTCTACAACTATGCGACGACGGGGCCGAACGTTCCGGTCTATG
>CANKHJ010000078.1 GCA_947481635.1 Bradyrhizobiaceae bacterium | reverse complement strand
GCGCGCCGGCACAGCCGCACGCGGCGAGCCAGATCGAAACCGCCAATACCAGAACGCGTCGCATGTCATCTCTCCGTCGCCGATGCAGCTTGGCGCGGAGACGGAGGCAAATGGTAAACGGGTGTGTGGGATTGCGAAAAGATTGAGATTGATCGTTAGCGAGCCATTAAGCACGGCAGCCGTCACGAGCCGTCATAAGTCACTCATCGCTCGTTAACGATGGCAACGGGCGGTTAACACGATCACTCAAATTGTAAGGATTGTGAAAACCATTGGCGAAAGACTGCCGGCACCGCATTTGTCCGGGGTGCTTGGTGTCGACACGTCAGACTTGGGTCTTCGCAACCGGCTTTGCCGCGGCCCTGCTGATGGCGTCGGTGTCGAGTGCGTCGGCGCAATTGACCTACCGTGCACCGACGATTCCATCGGCCTTCGCAGTGGAAACCGCCGTTCGCTACTGGTTCGGTGTGGGCCGCAATTCGCTCGATCTGTTTGACAATACCGGCGCGATCCCGCTGTCACGTCTCACCTATGGTTCGCATACAATTCACTCGGGCGAAGGGGCCGTCCGCTTCGACTTCAACACCGGCTGGTTCCTGAAGGGCTATGTCGGTGGCGGGGCGCTGGCGAGCGGCACGATGATCGACGAGGATTTTCCACCGGCGCTCGCGGTCTATTCGCGCACTCAGAGCGGGCAGGGCAGCGGCTCGCTGCGTTACGCCAATGTCGACGTCGGCCTCAAGGCGGTCCGCGGGCAGGACTTCCATGTCGGCTTTTTCGCCGGCTATCACTTCCTCAACCAGGAGATCACGGCATACGGCTGCCAGCAGGTTGCGTCGTCACCGATCTGCGCGACCCAGATTCCGGATTTCGTTCGCGTCATCACGCAGGACAGCCATTGGCATTCGGTCAGACTGGGCGTCGATGCGGCGGTCGATATCGGCCGCTTCCGGTTGTCGATGGATGCGGCGTGGATCCCCTATCTCTTCTTCGCGGGCACCGACGCGCATTGGCTGCGCATCGGCACGACCCCCGGCGACTTCACCGGCCCGGTCCCCGAGACCGGGCCCGGCTGGGGCTATCAACTCGAGGCCATCCTGTCATATCGCTATAACAACGCGCTCAGTCTTGGCGTCGGCGGCCGTTACTGGCACATGGAGTCGGGGGCCTTGGTCCATTTCGACGGACGTGTGGTAGGGGTGAATGCGGTGGCGCAGCACGCGGACTTCAAGAGCGACAATTTCGGCGTCTTCCTGCAGGCGAATTTCCTCCTCGGCCCCTATCCGATGTAGCTGACCTTGGACCGTATCCTCCGCGCAACAGTGAATACCTGGAATGGACTGCGCGCCGCCGCGCGCAGCGAAGCCGCGTTCCGCGAAGAGCTCGTGGCCCTGGTGCTGGCGGTGCCGCTCGCCTTCGTGTTCGGCGCGACCGCGGCGATGCGGCTGGTGCTGATCCTGGTGGTCGTGCTGGTCATGATCGTGGAGCTTCTGAACACCGCGATCGAGAAACTCTCGGACCGGGTCTCCACCGCTTTCGAGCCGGAGATCGGCCGCATCAAGGATATGGGCTCGGCCGCGGTCGGGCTGTCGCTGGCGGTCGCCGGCCTGGTCTGGCTGTTCGCGCTGTGCCAGCGCATCGGCATAGTTTAGCGCGGATTGCGGGGCCGCCCGCTGCCGCGTACATCTTCCCCCATGACGCCCTCCAATCGCCTCGCGATCGCCGTCGCGCAACTCAATCCGACCCTCGGTGATATCGCGGGCAATGCCGACAAGGCGCGCCGCGCCCGTGCCGAAGCCGGGGCGCAGGGCGCCGATCTCGTCGTGCTGCCCGAATTATTCATTTGCGGCTATCCGCCGGAAGACCTGGTGCTGAAGCCGGCGTTCCAGGCGGCCTGCCGCGCCGCGATCGAGGCGCTGGCGCGCGAAACCGCCGATGGCGGTCCAGCCTTGCTGATCGGGACCCCGTGGCTAGCCGACGGCAAACTTTACAATGCCTATGCCATGCTCGACGGCGGGCTGGTCACCGCGTTGCGCTACAAGGTCGACCTGCCGAATTACGGCGTGTTCGACGAGAAACGGGTGTTCGTGCCGGGGCCGCTGCCGGGGCCGGTGAGTTTCCGCGGCGTGCGCCTCGGCCTGCCGGTCTGCGAGGATATCTGGAGCGATGCGGTGGTCGAGTGCTTGGCCGAGACCGGGGCAGAACTGCTGATTGTACCGAACGGCTCGCCCTATTGGCGCGCCAAGGGCGAGGTGCGGCTCAACATCGCGGTCCAGCGCGTCGCTGAGAGCGGGCTGCCGCTCCTGTATGTCAATCAGGTCGGCGGACAGGACGAATTGGTATTCGACGGCGCGTCCTTCGCGCTCAACGCTGATCACTCGCTGGCGTTCCAACTCGCGGAATTCTCCGAGGCGTTGACGGTGACGCTTTGGACGCGCGAGGGCGGCAGCGCGACCGGGCCCTGGCGTTGCGCGCAGGGGCCTGTGGTGCCGCTGCTCGAGCCGGATCAGGCAGACTACGCGGCCTGCGTGCTCGGCCTGCGCGACTACGTCGAGAAGAATCGTTTCCCCGGTGTCGTGCTCGGCCTGTCGGGCGGCATCGACTCCGCACTGGTGGCGGCGATATGCGTCGACGCGCTCGGCGCCGCGCGCGTGCGGAATGTGATGTTGCCTTATCGCTACACCGCGCAGCAATCGCTTGACGATGCGGCCGCGGTCGCGACCGCGCTCGGTACGCGCTACGACATCTTGCCGATCGAGAGCGCGGTGGCGGGGTTCGAGACCGCGCTGGCGCCGATTTTCGTGGGCACCAACCGAGACATCACAGAAGAGAATTTGCAGTCGCGCACCCGCGGCACCATCCTGATGGCGATGTCGAACAAATTCGGATCGATGGTGGTGACCACCGGCAACAAGTCGGAAATGTCGGTCGGCTATGCGACGATCTATGGCGACATGAATGGCGGCTATAATCCGGTCAAGGATCTCTACAAGACCGAACTGTTCCGGCTGTCGCGGCTGCGCAACGGCTGGAAGCCGCCGGGCGCGCTCGGCCCCGATGGCGTGGTCATTCCCGAAGCGATCATTGTGCGCCCGCCAAGCGCCGAATTGCGCGAGAACCAGACCGATCAGGATTCACTGCCGCCTTATGAGATCCTCGACGCGATTCTCGAACGGCTGGTCGAGCACGAGCAGCCGATCGCCGACATCGTCGCGGATGGCTTCGACCGCGAATTGGTGGCGAAGGTCGATCGCATGCTCAACCTCGCCGAATACAAGCGTCGTCAGGCCGCGCCCGGCGTGAAGGTGACATTGCGCAATTTCGGCCGCGACCGGCGCTATCCGATCACCAACCGGTTCCGCGATCCCGGCACGCCGCTGCCGCAACCCGACGCTTCGGTGCTGAAGGAAGGCGTCGGCGCCAAGCCGCCCGACGCCTACGACGACTAGGACGGCCTGCGGTCTAGTCTAGCGCGCCGGCTGGATGAAGGTCGGCCCGACCGAACGCACATTACGCTTGCCGTCGGCGGGCTCGCTGGCTGCGGGCTGCAGCGGTGGGGCAGGTGGAGCCGGCAGCGGTTCGGCCGGCGGCGCAACGGCCGCCTTCTGCGCCGGGGTGCCTTTGGCCGGCGGCCGGGCCTTGGCGGCCGGCGTCGGCTGCGACATCTGCTTGGCGCGCTCCTCGGTCACCACGATATCGCCGCGTTCGACCGTGCGGTCATCGAGATGCTTCAGCGCGTCGGCCCAGGACTGGCCGCTGGCGCGGCAGGAGCAGGCCTTGTTGAACGCCTTGCGATACGCAAAGGCATTCGGCATTTCGGTATAGGGACGGCCGGCGAGCGAGACTGCCTGGTTCATCTCCTCGCCCGGATTGCGATGGGTGTAGAGTGTGACCTCCGACGCGGGGCACAGGCGCTGACAGGTATTCTCGTCGTCGGTGAAACGGCCGGGCGAGGTGGCGAACGAGATCGGGAAGTAATAGCCGTCGCAAGTGCGCACGCAGAGCGTCCGGAAGGTCGAGGACTGCGACGACGGCACGTCCGGCGCTGCCGCGCCGCCGGGATTGAGCAGCGTTTCGAGGAAGCCGCCGCCGCGCGCATATTGCGCGCCACAATCATTCTGTCCGAGCGCGGCCACCAGCGCCCGGCGCTGGCCCTCACGGTCGCTGTTGGAGCCGCCGCGCAGGCGCTCAAGATCCGACAGGATACGATCGAGATTGCCGCGCATTTGCGAAATCTGGTTGGTCAGCGGCGTGCATTGCGGATTCTGGCCGGTCAGCAGCGAGAAGAAGCCGCCTTCGCAGCCGAGCCGGCGATGCTGCGCCACGATGCGATCGAGTTCGACCTGTTGCTTGCCGGCGGCGTCCTCGAAACGGCGCACCTGCTCGTTGCGCGCGGGATCGAGGCCGTTGCCGTCGAGCGCAGCGAGCTGGCCCTCAAGCCGCAGGCAGACCGGATTTCTGTTCTGTTGTGCGGGCGGTGCCGCCTGTTGGTTGCCGGTGCCGGGATAACTTGGATAGCTTCCCTGCGGCCCTGGGATCGAGCCCGGCGGTTGCATCGGCGGAAATAGCCGATTGCCCTGCGCCGCGGCCCCGCCGACCAGGAGCGCAAGCATCAGCGCCGGCGCAGCCGCGCGCAGCACAAATTTGGCGATCCGTCTTACGACCATCTGCTGTTTGCCCCGACGCGCCCCGCCCAACCAAGCGCCGGGATGGCGGCCAAAGTGTGAAAGGGTTCGGCGCGGTAATCTACCAATCAGGCGGGAATCCACCAATCACGGGCCTTGCCGCCCAGTTTCAGCCGGCGCGCGGAGCGATTCCGCACGCAAGTTCCAGATGACACCGGCGATGATCAGGCCCGCGCCTGCAAACACGAAGCCGTCGAGCGATTCGCTGTAAAGCCACCAGCCGATCAATGCAATCAATGGAATGCGCAGAAAGTCCAGCGGCACGACCACGCTCGCGTCACCGGAGCGCATCGCGTTCGACAAGGAGAAATGGGCGGAGAGGTTGCCCAGCCCCATGCCGAGCGCGGCCGGGATATGCTCGACGCCCAGTTTGTTGAAGAAGGTGATCGATTCGGCGCCAAGCAGGCCCATCGGAAGCTGCATCAGGTTCATCCAGAAAATGATGCCGATGGTGGTTTCGGTCGCGGTCAGCTTCTTGGTGATCACCATCACGCTGGCGAACCCAACGGCGGCGGCAAGGACGATCAGGGTGGCGGGGTTGAACGCCCCAAAGCCGGGTCGGAGGATCACAAGCACCCCGAGGATGCCGAACACGATCACGCCGATCCGGCTCGCGGTCAGCCGCTCGCCGAGAAACAGCGCCGCAAGCAGCGCAGTCCAGGCCGGCATCGTGAATTCGAGCGCGAACACCATCGCGAGTGGCAGCAAAGTCAGGCCCAGCGTCCAGCCATATTGCGCGGCGAGATGCACCGCGCTGCGCGCGAAATGAATTCCAAACTTCTGGGTGCGCAAGCCGGCCCGCAAAGCGGGACTGACGCTCAACAGCACCAGAATCACCGCCAGCGCGATGGTGCTGCGCACGGTGAGGATTTCGAACGTATTGAGCACGGGCGCGAGGCCGCGCACCGACACGGCCATGACGCTAAAGGACAGGAGGGCGCCGGTCATCCAGAAGACGACGCGGCCCAATTGGCGAGTTTGCACGAAGATCATTCCCGGTGCCGGCTCCGGGGCCGGCGCAACGAACCTAGAGCATCATCCCGAAAAGTGGGAGCGGTTTTCGGGACGGATCACATGACGCGGCGGGTCACGCCGCGTCCGGCTGCTGCTCCGGAGCCGCCGCGATAAATGCCGGAAGCTTTGCGCAGGCGGCGTCGACCGCAACGATCTTCGGAAACTGGTCGAGCGGAACCTTGAAGCGCCGTGCGTTATAGACTTGCGGCACCAGGCAGAGATCGGCAATGCTGACGCTCGCGCCAAACGCGTAAGGGCCCGGCCGCAGCATCGTCTCGATCGCGTCGAAGCCTTCGAGCACCCAGTGATGATACCAGGCATTCACCGCGGTCTCGTCCTGCTTGAATTCTCCGCGGATGTAATTGAGCGCGCCGATATTGTTGAGCGGATGAATGTCGCATGAGACCACCTGCGCGACCGCGCGCGACTGCGCGCGGACATAGGGATCGGACGGCAGCAGCGGCGGCTGCGGATGGGTCTCGTCGAGATATTCGATGATCGCAAGCGACTGGGTGAGCTTGTCGCCGCTGTCGAGGATCAGCGTCGGCACGCGCATCTGCGGATTGACCGCGCGGTATTCGGGCTTGCGGTGATCGCCGGTCGCGAATTTCACCGACGTCATGTCGGCGGTCAGCCCCTTGAGGTTGAGTGCGATGCGAACACGATAGGCGGCGGAAGAGCGGAAAAAGGAGTAGTGCTTCACACGTCCTCGCTTGATGTCTGTTGGCCGAAGTCAGGATCGGACATTAACCGTTATTGCGGTCGAATTCCGCCACCAGCGTCGCGGAGCGTTCGGTCAGGTTGCGCACCGCGCGATCGAAAGCCTCGCGGTCGGCGGGCGAAACCACCGCGGCAAGCTGGCGCATGAATTCCGCCGCGATCGGGGCGGCCTCTTCGTAGACCGTGCGACCGGCCGGCGTGAGCGACAGAAAGGCCTCGCGCAAGTCGTTGCGGTTGGCACGCCGGCTGATGAATTTGCGCTTCTCGAGTTGCGCGACTGCGCGCGAGACCTTGGTCTTGTGCATATGGGTCTCAGCGCCGGCCATCTTGCCGGTCAGGGTGCCATGCTGGCCGAGCGTCACCAACACGCGCCATTCGGGGATGCCGATGCCATAGCGCTCCGCATAGACGCGCGACAGCGCTTGCGACACCAGGCTCGATAAGACGTTGAGCCGGTGCGGGAGGAAGTCTTCCAGGATGAGGAGCGGCGCGGTGTCTTCTACCGGGGGTGGCGCGTCGTCCTCGGCCGCGATCGACGTCATGGAATCCTGCCCGAACGAGGGACGGCCGTCAGCCGCATCGCCGGAACCATGGCCGAAGATGCTGGGCCATGCAACGGAGTCTGGAACCGGTCTAGCAATGCCGGCACCGTGCCGTGCATGGTGTTGCCGCGGATTATCCCCGCGATGGGACGCCGGAGCCGGTCGGCAGATCGCCGAGGATTTGCGCGACCTTTCGCGCAAGCGCGTCGGCGGTGAACGGCTTGGTCAGAAGTTCGACATCGGCGTCGAGCCGGCCGTGATGGATGATGGCGTTGCGGGTATAGCCGGTCGCGAACAATACCTTGAGGTCGGGCCGCAAGGCCTGCGCCGCTTCGGCCACCTGCCGTCCATTCATGCCGCCCGGCAGGACCACGTCGGTAAACAGCAGCACGAATTCCGGATGTTTCCGGATCAGGTCCAGGGCGCGCGATCCATTGGATGCGGTCTCAACGCGATAGCCGAGATCGCGCAAGACCTCGGATGCGAAGCCGCGCACTTCCTCGTCGTCCTCCAGCACCAGAATGCTCTTGCTGGCGCCGTCGATCGCCGGGCGCGTGGGGCTGGGCGCGTCGCTGCCGGTCCAGGTCGGCAGCTCGTTCTTCTCGGCCAGCCGCGGGAAATAGAGTTTCACCGCGGTGCCGTGTCCGACCTCGCTGTAGATCTTGATGTGTCCGTTGGACTGCTTGACGAAGCCATAAACCATGCTGAGGCCGAGGCCTGAACCCGCACCGGTCGGCTTGGTGGTGTAGAATGGCTCGAACGCGTTCTCTATCACCTCGCTGCTCATGCCAGCGCCGGTATCGCTGATCGCCAGCATCACATATTGGCCGTGCTTGAGACCGCCGCCTTCCTTCGCAACATAGGCCTCGTCGAGAAACGCGTTCGCGGTCTCGATGGTCAGGCGGCCGCCATCCGGCATGGCGTCACGCGCATTCACCGCCATGTTGATGATCGCGTTCTCGAGCTGGTTCGGATCGATCGCGCCCTTCCACAATCCACTCGCCAGCACGGTTTCCACAGTGATGGTCTCGCCGATGGTCCGGTGCAAAATCTCCGACATCCCGCTGACCAGCCGATTGATATCGACGGTGTGCACCTCTTGCGGATGCTGGCGCGAGAACGCGAGCAGCCGCTGCACCAGCGTGGCTGCGCGCAGGCAGCCTTGCCGCGCGGAACTCAGCAGACGGTTGATCCGCTCGTCGGCATTGTCGAGACGACGCAGCGCCAGATCGACATTGCCGAGAATGACGGTCAGCAGGTTGTTGAAGTCGTGCGCGACGCCGCCGGTCAGGCGGCCCACCGCTTCCATTTTCTGGGCTTGCCGCAGCGCCTGTTCCGTGGTCTCGCGGCGCGCCACCTCGCGCTGCAGATTGGCAAAGGCGAGCGCCTCGCGCTTCGTACGCCGCAACGCCAGGCTAACGAAGGCAACCATCGCCAGAGTCGCCGGAATGCCGAAGATCAGGTGATACGACATCGCGCGCAGCCAGACGCCGACCACGCCCCTGACTTCGATCTGGGACAGGACGAAAACGTCGTAGCGCGGCAGCTTCTTGTAGGCATAGATGCGTTCGACATTGTCGATGATGCCGGGGCCACGCACCGTCCCGGCCTCGGCCGCCTGCATCGCCTTGAACAGCACGGCCTGCGCCGGAATGCGTGCGAGCGGCGCCGGCGGATCGCGCGCCAGGAACGCGCCATCGGTGCGCACCAGTGCGTAAGCGGCGGCGAGGTCGTCTGGGAGGCTCTGGTAATACTCGCTGAAATATTCCGGAGCGATCGAGACCAGGATCACGCCATTGAAGCGGCCTTGCGCGTCCCGGCGCGCGCGCGTGATCGCGAAGAATTTGGTATTCGCCGCCCGCGCTTCGAGCACTTCGCTGATATAGGTGCTGGCGGTATCGCTGTCTTTGTGGAAGCTGAAATACCTGCGGTCCGACAGGTCGATCTGCGGCATCGGGTGGACGGTGCCAGACACCACCGGAAAGCCCGCCGCGTCGATGATCCACAGGTCGCGCAATTGCGGCAGCCGCTCGATCACGCGGCGAAGGCGGTCGCTATAGGCTGCTTCATTCGCCCGGATCTGCTCGATCGAAGCGCTGGTCAGCACCTCCTCAAGATATTCCGTGCTCAATTCGAACGTGTCGAACACCTTGCTGGCATGTTCGTAGATCGTCGACAGCGTGCGCTGGAGCCGGTCCTCCGCCTCACGGAAGTGCTCAAAATAGGAGATCCAGGATGCGACGGCGAAGATCGCCAGCGGCAGGGCGATCGAAATAACCAGCAGTGCGCGCAACGGCCGCTCGGCACTTTCGCCAGCATCCGTCGGAGAAGCAGAGGCCGACCAGATCTGTAGAAGCCATCGCATTGGAGGGAAGCGCCGCGCTATTCGCGGAGAGACCGCGAAACCTGTCAGCAATTGCTAGCGGCAAGCCGGCGGGAACTCAACCGCCGAAAGCTTCGGACCACGTCAAAAAAGCGGCGCGGAGCAAGTTCCGTTCAGCGCGTGCACTCGATGGCGACGAATTCGTCGCAGGCGCCGCCACGGCAGGTCTGAGAATTGCCGGTCGGAACCGCGCCGGTGATGTCGTCGCGGTCGACCTTGCGGAACGACGCGGCCTGGGCGAAGTCGCGTGACTTGCAATAGGCGGTCGCCACCGCGGCCCCGCAGGCTGCGCCGGAGGCGAGACAACGGTCGACGCCGTAGCCGCCCGAGTCATTGGCGATGATGAACAGGCGCTTTTCGGCGAGCGCCGAGCCCGCGACACAGATCGCGACGGCGAAGCTGATGGCAAAAGCAACGTGACGCATCGGAATCCCCCGGCAGGAGTCTCAGGGCTGAGGCTGGCGCCGAATGGAACAATGCGCGCAAACCGTTAACGGCTCGTTAACCGAGTCTGGGCGGCCGGTGTATCACCGCGCCGATCTTTCCTGTGGACCAGGGATGCCGCGTACCCGTCCAAAATCAGGATCAACCCCTTGACCTTCCTTACGATCTTGCCCATTCTATGGCCCATGAACGGCTTTCACCCGATCTGCGGCCTTGGCCCGGAGATTATTCGCTAGCGACCTTCGCTGGCGGCGGCCGTCTTTTCTCACGATCGAGACCGATAGACGCCCCGGCCAGCATGGCCAGGTTGACCCGTAACTATCGATCTGTAACCGACGATCTGTGGCATATGGAACTCAAGCTCTACGACACGCTGACGCGCGGCAAACGGGCATTTCGTCCGATCGATCCCGCACGCGTACGGATGTATGTCTGCGGCCCGACCGTCTACGACCTCGCCCATATCGGCAATGCGCGGCCGGTGATCGTGTTCGACGTGCTTTACCGGTTGCTGCGCCATCTCTATGGCGCGCCGAACGTGACCTATGTGCGCAACATCACCGACGTGGACGACAAGATCAACGCGCGCGCCGCCGAGCGTGGCATCGGTATCCGTGAGTTGACCGAGCAGACCTACGCGAATTTCAAAGCCGACGTGGCGGCACTCGGATGCCTGCCGCCGGATGTGGAGCCGCGCGCCACCGATCACATCATCGAGATGCGCATTTTGATCGAGCGCCTCGTCGCGTCGGGCAATGCTTACGTCGCCGAGGATCACGTGCTGTTCAGCGTGCCCTTGATGCCAGACTACGGAAAATTATCGAAGCGCTCGCTCGACGAGATGATGGCCGGTGCGCGCGTCGACGTTGCGCCCTACAAGCGCGACGCGATGGATTTCGTGCTGTGGAAGCCGTCAAAGCCCGGTGAGCCGTCATGGCCGTCGCCGGCGGGGATCAAGGCGGAAGGCCGGCCCGGCTGGCATATCGAATGCTCGGCGATGTCGTGGAAGCATCTCGGCGAAACCTTCGACATTCACGGCGGCGGAATTGATCTGGTCTTCCCGCACCACGAAAACGAGATCGCGCAGTCGCGTTGCGCGCATGGCACCGACGTGATGGCGAATTACTGGCTGCATAACGGCTTCCTGCAGGTGGAAGGCGAGAAGATGGCCAAGTCCACCGGCAATTTCATCACCATCCGTGAATTGCTTGACGACTGGCCGGGCGAGGTGCTGCGGCTCAACATGCTGCGCACGCATTACCGCCAGCCGATCGACTGGACGCTGCGCAACCTCGAGGAGAGCGCCAAGGTTCTCGACGAGTTCTACGCCGCCGCCGCCGACGCGCCGGCTGAAGCGATATCCGGGCAGGTCATCGAGGCGCTGACCGACGATCTCAATACGCCGCAGGTGATCACCGCGGTGCATGGTTTGCGTAGCCTCGCGCAGGGTGGGGATATACTCGCGCGCAACGAATTGGCGGCGTCGCTGCGCTTTCTTGGGTTCCTGACCGACACGGCCGCGATCTGGGCGGCGCGGCGGCAGGTGACGCATCATGTCGATGCGGCGCAGGTCGAGGCGCTGATCGAGGCGCGGGCGTCCGCGCGCAAGGCGAAGAACTTCGCCGAGTCCGATAGGATCCGCGACGAACTCGCGGCGATGGGCGTGGTGCTGAAGGATTCGAAAGACGGGACGACCTGGGAGGTCGCGCGATGATGGCCCGGGCGAAACCGACATTCGCGCTGCGGCCGTTTCTGCCGTCCGACGCGCAGATGCTGGCCGACATCTTCCGCTCCAGCATCGAGGAACTGACCTCGGATGATTATACGGAGGCGCAGCAGGATGCCTGGGCGGCGACCGCAGACGAGGAAGGCTTTACAGCGAAGCTCACGGGCGGCTTGACCTTGATCGCGACGCTGGAAGGCTCTCCGGTCGGATTTGCCACGCTGACCGACAATGCGCTGGTCGATCTGCTCTATGTCCATCCGGCGGTAGCCGGGCAGGGTGTCGGGACGATGCTGGCCGAGGCGCTCGAGCGGCTGGCCAATGCGCGCGGCACCAAGCGCGTGACGACCGATGCAAGCGACACCGCGGTGCCGTTCTTTGAAAAGCGCGGTTATGTCGCGCAGCAGCGCAATAGCGTCCTGCGCGGCGCCGAATGGCTTTACAACACCACGATGGCGAAACAACTGGGCAGCCAAGGGAAAGCGTCATGACCAAGCCAGACACTCCGTTCCCGCGCCATTGGATTTACTACATCGTGCTCAAATACGCGGTGATTACCGTGGCCGTACTGATTGCCCTGTATGTCGGCTTCAGGATGATGTGAGAAACAAATGTCCCGCGAGCGCCTCTATCTGTTCGACACGACGCTGCGCGACGGCGCGCAGACCAACGGCGTCGACTTCACGCTGAGCGACAAGATCGCGATCGCGGAGATGCTCGACGGCCTCGGCATCGACTATGTCGAGGGTGGCTATCCGGGCGCCAACGCCACCGATACGGACTTCTTCGCGCAGGATCGGAAGCTCAAATCCGCGACCTTCACCGCCTTCGGCATGACCCGGCGGCCGGGCCGCTCGACATCGAACGATCCGGGCCTTGCCGCGCTGCTCGACGCGAAAGCCGACGCGATCTGTTTTGTCGCCAAGTCTTCGGATTATCAGGTGCGCGTCGCGCTCGGGATCACATTGGAGGAAAATCTTGCCTCGCTGTGCGACAGCGTCGTCGCGGCGAAGGCCAAGGGGCGCGAAGTGCTGGTCGACTGCGAGCATTTCTTCGACGGCTACAAGGCCAACAAGGACTACGCGCTGTCCTGCGCGAAAGCGGCGTATGATTCCGGCGCCCGCTGGGTCGTCCTCTGCGACACCAATGGCGGAACCATGCCGCATGAGGTGCAGGACATCGTCGCCGACGTGATCCGGCTGGTGCCGGGCGATCATCTGGGCATCCATGCGCATAACGACACCGAGCAGGCGGTGGCGAATTCGCTCGCCGCGGTGATGGCGGGCGTGCGTCAGGTCCAGGGCACGCTCAACGGCCTCGGCGAGCGCTGCGGCAATGCCAATCTGGTCTCGATCATCCCGACGCTGAAACTCAAGCCGCAATTCTCAGACCGGTTCGAGATCGGCGTGTCCGACCAGCAACTACGCCAATTGCCGCGCGTGTCGCACAAGCTGGATGAGATGCTCAATCGCGCGCCGGACCGGCACGCGCCTTATGTCGGCGAGAGCGCCTTCGCCACCAAGGCCGGCATTCATGCGTCGGCCATCGTGAAGGATCCGGCGACTTATGAACACGTGACGCCGGAATCTGTCGGCAACAAGCGCAAGGTTCTGGTGTCCGAGCAGGCCGGAAAATCGAATATCGTCGCCGAGCTCGATCGCATCGGCCTCAAGGTCGACAAGGATGACCCCGGCGTGTCGCGCCTGCTCGAAGAGGTCAAACGCCGCGAGTCGCTCGGATATGCCTATGAAGGGGCCGATGCATCCTTCGATCTGCTGGCGCGGCGCATGCTCGGCAAGGTGCCGGATTATTTCTCGGTCGAGCAATTCGACGTCAATGTCGAGCAGCGCGACAACGCGCTCGGCCAGCGCGTCACGGTGTCGATGGCGGTGGTGAAGGTGAAGGTCGAGGGCCAGAGCATGATCTCGGCCGCGGAGGGCATCGGGCCGGTGAATGCGCTCGACCTCGCCTTGCGCAAGGATCTCGGCAAATACCAAGGCTATATTCAAGGCCTCAAGCTCACGGATTACCGCGTGCGTATCCTCAATGGCGGCACCGAGGCCGTGACTCGCGTGCTGATCGAGAGCGAGGACGAGAACGGCGACAAATGGACGACGATCGGCGTCTCGCCGAACATCATCGATGCCTCGTTCCAGGCGCTGATGGATTCGATCATCTACAAGCTGGTGAAGTCCGGGGTCGCCGCCTGAACCGCTGAAAGCTCCCGTTATGGCTCTTGCCACGCGCCGCTCCGCGCTCGCGATCCTGGTCTCCGCATTGGCTGCGGTCGCTTCCCGTGCCAGGGCGGCAACGAGCCTGGATCGCGACTTCATCGCCGCCGCGTTTCGGATGAAAGATGAGGCCGTGCGCTCTGGCGACGAGCCTTATGGCGCCGTTGTCGTCAAAGACGGACGCATCATCGGCTTCGGGCCGAGCCGGGTTGTCCTGCGAGCAGACTGGACGGCACACGCGGAGCGTGAGGCCGTGCGCCACGCACAAGCGCACCTGGGCAAAGCGGACCTTTCTGGGTGCATGATGTATTCGACCTCGCGGCCCTGCGCGGCCTGCGAGCGCGCGGCCGCTGAAGCGAAAGTCGCGCGCATGTATGTCGGTTTGGACGGCATGGACGCCGGCGCGCCGCGGTCCTAGCCGGCACTACATCTGCTCGGCTTTGGCGTCCTTCATCTTCTTGTCGGCCTCGGCGACGGCGCGTGCCGCGGCGGTGACCTTCGGCAGCACCTCCTCGATGGTCTCGGCGACCAGCAGGTTGATCGAGAGCCCCGCGCGGATGAACTGCATCTCTTCCATGTGATCGAGCAGCACGCAGAGTGGGTCCCAGAAGCGCTCGACATTGGCGACCAGGATCGGCTTTTTGTGGCGGCCGAGCTGCGCCCAGGTGAGCTGCTCGACCAGCTCTTCCAGCGTTCCGACCCCTCCGGGGAGTGCCACGAAGGCATCGGCGCGGTCGAACATCAGCTGTTTGCGCTCGTGCATGTCGCGCGTAACGATAATCTCCTGCGCTTCGCGTAGCACGTGTTCCCGTTCGGTCAGGAATTTCGGAATGATGCCGGTGACCTGGCCGCCATGGTCGAGCACTGATTCGGCCAGGGCGCCCATCAGGCCGACCGAGCCGCCGCCATAGACCAGCCTGATTCGGTTTTCGGCCAGGATTCGGCCAAATTCTTCCGCGGCTTCCATGAAAGCCGGCTTTGCGCCGGGGCCTGAGCCGCAATAGACGCAGATCGATTTGATTTCGCTCATAACCTTGGATGTGCATTCCGCTGGCCCGACCGTCAAGGCAGGCCCCGAGCCCGGACAACCGCCGGGGTCACGAATAGTTCGGCTGGAAAACCAACGATATCCTTCCATCCGGGATGGCCGGACGGCAAAAAAAATCTATATGAAGGGTCTAAACGGCCTGCTTCGGCGGGCCCTCGTGTCCCGGGCACCCTCAATGAGCGATATGTACGGACGACGGTCGGCGAGCCCCGCTTCGTCGCGCGACAAGCGCGCCGACAACGGCGCGCTGTTTCCGACGCTCGTCCATCTCTGGCCCTATATCTGGCCGCACGAGCGCTTCGATCTGCGCATGCGGGTCCTCGCCACGCTGTTCCTCATGGTGCTCGCCAAGCTCGCGACCATCGCGGTGCCGTTCACCTTCAAGTGGGCGGTGGACGCGCTGGCCGGGCAGGGGAGCGCGCCGGCCGCTCCGAACTGGATCGGCTGGGCGATTGCGGCGCCGATCGCGCTGACCATCGCCTATGGTGGCATGCGCATCCTGATGGCGTTGCTGACCCAGGCGCGCGACGGCTTTTTCTCCAAGGTCGCGATGAACGCGGTGCGCCGGTTGGCCTACCGGACCTTCGAGCACATGCACGCGCTGTCGCTGCGCTTCCATCTCGAACGCAAGACCGGCGGCCTCACCCGCGTGCTGGAGCGCGGCCGCAACGGCATCGAGACCATCGTGCGTCTCGTGCTGGTGCAGGCGCTGCCGACCGTGGTCGAATTCCTGCTGATCATGGGCGTGCTGCTCTACGAATTCGACTGGCGCTATGTCGCGGTGATGATGGTGACGATCGGCCTCTATCTCGCCTTCACCTATGTCGCGACCGAGTGGCGCATCAATATCCGCCGCCAGATGAACGACAGCGATACCGATGCAAACGTCAAGGCGATCGATTCTCTGCTCAATTACGAGACGGTGAAATATTTCTCGGCCGAGGAGCGCGAGGCGCAACGCTACGACCGCGCCATGGCGCGTTATGAGACCGCGAGCGTGAAGTCCTATAATTCGCTGACCATCCTCAACTCGGGGCAGGCGGTGATCTTCACCATCGGCATGGTCATCACCATGGCGATGTGCGTGCAGGGCATTCAGAACGGCACGCAGACGGTCGGCAATTTCGTCATGATCAACGCCATGATGATCCAGCTCTATCAGCCGCTGAACTTGATGGGCATGCTGTATCGCGAGATCAAGCAGGCGGTGATCGACATCGAGTCGATGTTCCTGATCCTCGGACGCAAGCCGGAAATCGAAGACCGGCCGCATGCGCCGCCGCTAGAGATACGCCGCGGTGCGGTGAAGTTCGAGGACGTGACCTTCTCCTATGATCCGGATCGCCCGATCCTCAAGGGATTGAGCTTCGAGGTGCCGGCCGGCCATACGGTGGCGATCGTCGGCCCGTCAGGCGCCGGCAAGTCGACGATCTCGCGGCTGCTGTTCCGGTTTTATGACGTGTCCGGCGGCCGCATCCTGATCGACGGGCAGGATATCCGCGAGGTGAAGCAGACCACCTTGCGCAGCCAGATTGGCATGGTTCCGCAAGATACCGTGCTGTTCAACGACACGATCCGCTACAACATCCGCTATGGACGCTGGGAAGCCAGCGATGCGGAAGTCGAGGCGGCGGCGCAGCTTGCGCAGATCGACGGTTTCATCCGCATGTCGCCGAAAGGCTACGAGACCGAGGTCGGCGAGCGCGGGCTGAAGCTCTCTGGCGGCGAGAAGCAGCGCGTCGCGATCGCGCGCACCATACTCAAGGGGCCACCGATCCTGGTGCTCGACGAGGCCACCTCGGCGCTCGACAGCCACACCGAGCGCGAGATCCAGGATGCTCTGGAAAAAGTGTCGAAGAACCGCACCACCCTGGTGATCGCGCATCGTCTCTCGACCATCGTCGGCGCCGACGAGATCATCGTGTTGAATGAGGGCGTGATCGCCGAGCGCGGCACGCATCATCAATTGCTGCTCAAGGGCGGGCTCTACGCCAGCATGTGGAACCGTCAACGCGAGGCGCAGGAAGCACGCGAGAAGCTTGCGCTGGTCGGCGATTCCGTCGAGGCCCCGAACCGCAATCCGCCGGGCGTCGCGTCGGCCGGGCCTGACCGCGTTCCGGCCCCCGTGCCCTCAGTCGACGCCGCGGAGTAATCCATGTCAATCGCCGACTCGATCCGTTCGCAACTGGTTCCGATTCATCGCGAGGGATACCCCTTCATCGGGATTTTCGCGCTGCTGGCGGTAGTGTTGTTCTTCGTCTGGCAGCCGCTCGGCTGGCTCGGCGTGGTGATGACCGTGTGGTGCATATTATTCTTTCGCGATCCGCCGCGCGCGACGCCGGTGCGAGACGGTCTGGTGGTCGCGCCCGCCGATGGTCTGATCAGCCGCGTTATCAGCGCGGTGCCGCCGCGCGACCTTGGCCTCGGCGAGCGGCCGCTGCCGCGCGTCTCGATCTTCATGAGCGTGTTCAACTGCCACGTGAATCGCAGCCCGGTGGATGGCCGGATCGAACGCATCGTCTATCGCAAGGGCCTGTTCCTCAACGCCGACCTCGACAAGGCGAGCGAGGACAATGAGCGCAACGAATTCCTGATCGCGACGCCATCCGGAAAAATCGGCGTGGTGCAGATCGCAGGGCTGATCGCGCGGCGGATCGTGTGCTTCACCCATGAGGGTGCCAGCGTCGGCGCCGGCGAGCGGATCGGGCTGATCCGCTTCGGGTCGCGTGTGGACGTCTATCTGCCCGAGGGCACCCGACCGCTGGTGGCTGAAGGCCAGACCTCGGTCGCCGGCGAGACCGTGATCGCTGACCTTCGCTCGGACGGCGATCCGGAGCGGATCTACCGGGTTGGTTAGCCCTGCTGCCAAAGGTTAACGGCGCTCGCCTTGGTGATGCCGGGATTGTCGCGTTATAATCGCGCCATGGACTCGTCCCCCTTCGAACCCGAACGCCCCCGGCGCTTGAAGCGTCCGCTGTTCCGGCCGGTGCCGGTGCGGATGCTGATCCCGAATATGATCACGTTGCTGGCGCTCTGCGCCGGGCTCACCGGGGTGCGGCTCGCGATGGAGGGGCGGCTCGAATGGGCGCTTGCGGCGATCGTGTTCGCGGCGATCCTCGACGGCGTCGATGGACGCGTCGCGCGCTATCTCAAGGGCACCTCGCGCTTCGGCGCCGAACTCGACAGCCTGGCGGACTTTTTCAATTTCGGTGTCGCGCCGGCGCTGATCCTGTATTTTTGGGGCCTGCACGACATCGGGCAGGGCGGATGGATTGCGGCGTTGATATTCGCTGTCTGCGCCAGCCTGCGGCTCGCGCGTTTCAACGTCATGATCGACGATCCGGACAAGCCGGCCTGGGCCAGCAATTTCTTCGTCGGCATGCCGGCGCCGATGGGCGCGATCACCGTGCTGCTGCCGATCTATCTGTTTTTCCTCGGCGTGCCGCGCAACGGCGTGTTGCTGTGGTTCAGCTTCCTGTTCACGATCGCCATGGCGGCGCTGATGATCTCGCGGCTGCCGGTGCTGTCGGGAAAGCGTGTCGGCAAGCGCGTGGCGCCTGACATGGTGGTGCCGATCTTCGTGCTGGTCGCGGTATCCGCAGCGTTGCTGACCACATATCCGTGGCAGGTCCTGGCGGTCGGGACGATCGCCTATCTCGCGTTGCTGCCGCTCGGCTTCGTGTCGTACCGTAATCATCAGCAGGCCGACGAAGCCGCGCGGCGTGCTGCCGTCCAGGCCGGTGGCGGTGAGGCTGACGATGTGCCGGGCCAGACTGTTTCCGCTGCTTTGAGCGAAGAAGAGCGCCGGACGCGGCACTAGGTCGTGCCAATCATCCTCACGCCGTAAGCGGATATCCGGGCATCAAATCATACGGATGCGCCCAGCCGGGCAAGGCGCGCAGGCGGTCGAGCCAGGCGCCGATATTCTTGTGCTCGGCCGCGATGTCGAACCCGAACTCTTCGACAGGATAATAGAGATAGGCGCATAGCGAGAGGTCGGCGATAGTCGGCCGGTCGCCGAGCATGAACGGCGCCTTGCCAAGGCGCTTGTCGACAATCGCGAGATTGCCGTCGATGCGCACCTTGAGGAAGGCCATCGCGCCGGGATCGCCCGCAGGCTTCGCGAAATTACGCAGAAAGCGATAAGGGCCGAGAAAGCCGTTGACCTTCTGGTTGTCGAACAGAAGCCAGCGCAACGTCTCGAGCTCTTCATCCTCGCCTTGCGGCGCGAATTTGCCGGAACGCTTGGCGAGATACGTAAGGATCACGCCCGACTGACTGAGCGTCCTGGCGTCATGCACCAGCACCGGCGCTTCGCCCATCTCGTTCACCCGGATGCGAAATTCCGGCGTGCGCTGCACGCCGCCCTTGAAGAAATCGACGAAGATCGGCTCCCAGTCGGCGCCGATCAGATTGAGCATCAGCGCGACGCGATATGAATTGCCGGACTGCGCGAAGCAATGGAGCTGGTACTCGGACATGCTGGTTTCTCTCAGGTGTCATGGCCGGACAAAGCCGTCCGAAGGACGGCAATGATTGCCGATCGCGAGGACTACTTCATCGTCGGGATGACGAACTCCGCGCCTTCCTTGGTGCCGGAGGGCCAGCGCGCGGTCACGGTCTTGGTCTTGGTGTAGAAGCGGATCGAATCCGGTCCGTGCTGGTTCAGGTCGCCGAAGCCGGAGCGCTTCCAGCCGCCGAAGGTGTGGTAGGCGATCGGAACCGGGATCGGCACGTTCACGCCGACCATGCCGGTGTTGACGCGGGTGGTGAAGTCGCGGGCGGCATCGCCGTCCTGGGTGAAGATGGCGACGCCGTTGCCGTACTGGTGCGTCGAGGGCAGGGCCAGGGCCTCCTCGTAATCCTTCGCCCGCACCACGG
>CANKHJ010000077.1 GCA_947481635.1 Bradyrhizobiaceae bacterium | reverse complement strand
GGCCGACCGCCGAAGTACCGACGCCGATGCCGGCGAAACCGAGTTCGTCTAGGCAACGGCTCGCCTCGTCAATTGCCTGCTGTGGATGCGGCAGCGGGATCGCGCCGAACGCCGCAAGCCGTCCTCCATAAGGGGCGAAGGCCTTGGCGTAGACGTCATTAGCAATGCGGGCGCATTCCACCGACGCCGCGGCATCGGCAAAATACGGCTGATTGTGACCGAGGCCGTTCACCTGGACATCGACACCGGCGGCAGTGAGCGAAGCCGCGCGATCGTCGAGGCTGACCGGATGCTGCGGCCAAGCCTTGCGGCCGCCGCTCAGGCGCTCGAAGGCCTCGGTGAAGGCCGGCGGAAAATAATGCGCGTGAACGTCGATGATCGGTGCAGCCATGGACTATGTTCCCGGAAAATCCTCTTGCGCCTGATCGCTGAACTGGGCGATCAGAAACGGCGTCGACCCCTGAACGGCGACGCTCCACGCGCTCGACATGCATCCTTGTCCGACAAGGGTGACGATGTCGAAGTAAGTGTTGGGATCAAGTTCGAGGCCGCCGAGCCGCTTCGGCTGGAATGCCCGGAAGAATCCGGCATCCTTGATCTCGTTGACGGTCTGGATCGGAACCGTCCGATCCCGGCTGGCTTGCTCCGCCCGTTCGGCCACGACCGGGATCATGGCTTCGGCTTTGCGCAGCAATTGTTCGCGCCCAAAGGCGGAGTGATCGACTGTAGCCGCGTCCATGTCTTATCCGCCTGCTATACTGTGTCGGTGAACGGCTGTCGCAGGACGATCCAACGCTATTTCTCTTTGTCGTCAGGGATCTGATATCCGGAATCCTCGATCGATCCTGCGCCCATCCATCCCCAGACCAACACGACGTCCTCGTCGGAGGTGTTGTTGAAGCCGTGCCAGGCGCCGCGCGGCGAATAGACCACATCGCCCTCACCCGAGGGCTGGTCGCCGTCGCCGCTATAGATGTGGCCCTTCCCCTTCAAGACGATGAAGAATTCATCGCAATTGGTGTGCAGGTGACGCTCATGCCGGGCGCCCGGCTTGAGCACGGTCCAACCGACGACATGGTTGGCGCCCGCGGTTTTCTTGTCGACCAGGAACTGGACCTGCATATCGACCCAACCTTCGTCTTCGCGAAGGCCGCGCTCCAGGGGAACATCGCGAATGTTGGTGCGGTAAATCTTCACTTCTGTCCTCCAAGACGACGATAGACTTCATGCGCGGTCACGAAGTCCCGATGATCGATGCCCAGACCGCGGCAGGCATTCATCATTTCGTTGGCGGCCGCGGCCAGCGGCACCGGGCTCCCCAGCCTTCGGCCCAGGTCGAGCGCGAGCACCATGTCTTTCTGTTGAAGCGTCACATCAGCGAGCGGCTTCTCCGGCATCTTGCCGTCCAGGATGAAGGGACCGCGGTAGCTCAGAACCGGCGACGCAGCGACGCTCTTCAAGATCGCATCGACGGCAGCTTCGCGCGAGACTCCGCCGATTTCGGCAAGCGCGACGGCCTCGCCAAACGCGATGACCTCCACCATCAACAACAGGTTGACGGCGATCTTCATCTGGCAGCCGAGTCCGCTGGTACCGATGCGCGTGACTTTTGGACCAATCGCCAGAAGCACCGGCTTCGCCTTTTCATAGGCGGCCTCGTCGCCTCCGACCATGACGGACGCCTGCCCTGCTTTCACCGTGATCGGGCTCCCGGAGAGCGGTGCGTCGAGCATGCTCAATCCGGCGGCGTCGAACTCGGACGAGACCGATCGACTGACGTCCGGCGCGATCGTACTCATGTCGATGTAGATGCCGCCTTTGCGCAAGGTCGACTTGATGCCGTTGCTGCCAAGCGCGATGTCACGCACCGCCGCGCCATCGGTGACGATCGAGAACATGATCTCGCAGTCTTTGGCGGCTTCGGCAGGGCTGTCAGCCCAGCGCATCCCGGCTTTGATCAAATCGGCGGCCTTGGACTGCGTCCGATTCCACCCGGTCACTTCGTGCCCCGCCTCCATCAGACGCGGCACAATCAAGGACCCCATATCTCCGAGTCCGGCAAATCCGACTTTCACAAGCTTGCTCCGTGCGGCAATCGCTTGCCGTTCCTGACACCGGCGACCGATTACGCGCCGATCGACTCGGTCAGCGCGCTCGCCGCGATGAAGAAGGAAAAGATCTGCGCCCCGATGATCAGGCCGTAGATCATCGCCGTGGTGGACGTCGTCTCTCCCATCACTTCGAAAAACGAGCCGCGATTCAGCTTGCCGCGTCCGACGGCATAGAGAAACGCTCCGATCGCGCCCACTGCGGCCGATTCGGTGTCGGTGAAGAACCCGAAATACAGGCCGCCCATCACGCCGAAAACCAGAATAGCCACCGGGATGCAGGCCACGAGCGCCGCGCGCAATTCCCCCACTTCGACCGTTCCGCTCTTCTTCGGGGCTGCCTTCGGAGCAACCCGGACATAGAGCCAGATTGTGAAAAAGTAGAGCAAGACGGCGAGGATGGCAGGGCCGACCGATGCGATGAAAAGCTTGCCAATCGACGCCTCGGTCAAGAGCGCGAACACGATGATGGGTCCGGAGCCCGGCGGCACCAACGGACCAAGCGTCCCTCCGGCCGCGCAGACGCCGGTCGCCAGGGCGGGTGAATATCCGCGCTGGCGCATTTCCGGAATTGCGACCCGGCCGATCGTCGCCGCGGTCGCGAGCGACGAGCCGGTCAGAGCGCCAAAGCCTGCGCAGCTTCCGATCGTCGCGTAGGCCAGGCCGCCGCGGTATCGGCTGAAGACGATATGGGCGAGCCGGTACAAATCATCCGCCATGCCGGACACGGCGGCAAAGCTTCCCATCATCAAGAAGAGCGGCAGCGTGGCGATCTGGCTGTTGGTGAACAGGCCCGTCGCTTCAGTCGCAAACGCATTCATCGCCGGCGACCAGCCGATCAGCAGCGAGGTGCCGAATACGCCGACCACCCCGGTCAGCGCGGCCAGCGGCATGAGGCCGAACATGAAGATCCACATCAGCGCGAAGCCGATGCTCACCGCGCCGCCGGGATTCGACCGGGCCCAGCGCGACATCCCGGAAAAATCGTAGATCGCATAGGCGGCGATCACGACGACGAATGCACCGAGCACCACGGCAATCACCGTTACGATGCCGTACGACTCGGTATCGACCTTGTCGTAAGCCCAGGCGCGGCGGATGGTATTGATGGCGATGACCGCCTGGATGAGGCAACCAAAGCCGATCAGCGCGACCGCGGAGAACAAGAACGGCGCGACCGGGATGGCCAGCACTGTCGTGGTTCGTCCCTGACGCCACAGGCTGGTGGTGTAGACACCGACCTGTTGCGCCAGCAATACAAACAAAAACAGCAACGCCAGCGCACCGAAAACATCGAGCCATGCCGCCATCCGGCCCGGGATCCAGCGCGCGAAAATATCGATCTTGAGATTGATGCCGCTGGCCAATCCCGCGGGAAGACACGCTGCGATGGCAACAGCGAATGCCATCGAGGTCAGTTCGTTCAGCGAATTGATGCCCTGATGCAGCACCCATCGCATGACGACATCGACCACGGTGAGACCCGCGATCACCAGCATCCCGACGACGCCGATTGTGGCAACAGGACGGGAGAATTTGGCGAGCCAAACCTCCAGGCGGGTGAAGAAAGAAAAGACATCTCGAGAAGCCGAGCTTGCCTCAACCGATGTCATAGCGCCGCTTCCCCGCTCATGGCACGCGCTGACGCGGCCAAATCCCACAACCAATGATGACGCGGAGGGCAGAGCCGCGCGCCGTCGCACCAACGAACAAGGCCCGGTCCGGTCTAGGCTTGCAAACGTTTGCCGTCCATCATTACAAATGGCCTCAAGGGGTGCAAGGTCCTCGTTTGGGTGAGTGCCGCGATGCCGGCGCCCCACTAGCTTTGCGGGTGCACCGGGAAACGGACATCCAGATAAGTGCGGCGGCGCTTTGCCGGCGCGATCAAAATCTCATGCCTTGAATGTTTGCGTCACGCGCATTCGCAAATAGTCGCCCGACGCGACTGGCGGATACTTGGGCGCGGTCTCGGTGCAGGTCGGAATACATTCCACCACGGCGTCGTAGTTCGGCTGATGAAAGAAAACCAGCGACAGGCGCCGGGAATTATCCGCCTTGTCGCGCGGCGGATTGACGACCCGGTGCAGCGTCGAGACCCATCGATCATTGGTCCATCGCGCCATCAGGTCGCCGATGTTGACGATAAAAGTGCCGGGAATGATCGGTACCGGTCGCCACTCTCCCGCGCGGGTGAACACTTCGAGCCCGCCCGGCCGATCTTCCGCCTTCAGGATCGTCAAACTCCCCCAGTCCGAATGAGCGCTGGCACGCAATTGCCCTTGCTTGGGCGCTTCGTGTTGATCCGGGTAATGGCTGAGCTGGAGGACCGAGATGTCCTTGTCGACATTCCGATCAAACCAATGCTCGTCGAGGTCCAGTCCCAACGCAAACAAACGCATCAGCGCGAACGAGAGGCTGTCCATGGCGCGATAATAGTCGCGGAGAGTCGGCTCGAAATCCGGGATCGCATCAGCCCAGATATTGGGAATGATGGTGCGAGCCCCTTCAGCAGTGGAATAATAAGGATCTGATGGATCGGTCTCGATCGGCCCGATGCTGAACAATTCCCGATGATCCGGCGCTGCGTCCTTATCATCGCGGCTATACGCGAGAACACTCGCCTCCAGTCCGCGATAGCCGCGATAAGCGCTTGCGGTTTTGCTGACGACGCTCTTTTTGACCTCTACCGGCAAATCGAAGAAGGCGCGCGAAACAGCCTGGGCGTTCTCGGTCAGGGACGCCGGAACGCCATGTCCTGACACAACCAGGAAGCCGATCGAGCGGCAGGCCGCATCGATCTTGCGCGCAAGATTTTTCCGCTCCGCCGGACTACCGGTGAAATAGGGAGAAATGTCGATGACCGGGACGCCCGTGTCATCATCCTGAGCCGTCACGTTGGAGTTAGCGCTCATGTCTGACCTCCGTTGCGTCTCTGACGCATCGGTCGGCTTGCGTCTCACCACGACCCGTAACGTCGCCGGCGCAAGGACGACACCTTCAGGCATGCTATGATCCTGCGGTGAGCCAATCTTGCCCGCAGGCGAACAATCAATTGCCCGGGAAATAGTCACATCGCGTCCCACCGATGATGAGCTTCCCACCAGCACCGTTTTCGGGCGTTCTTTTTGGCAACTAAGTGTACGCTAAAACGCAAGAATGCCGGGCCAGTTTGGCCTAACCTTTTCGAATCTGAGCGGAGTTGCTGCTCCGCTCGCGACGGAAATAGACGTGAAACCCGGATGACCACGCCAGAACTCACCGCATCTTCTCAATGACGATGGCTTCCACCCCAGATTCAGCGTCGTCTGCCGCAAGTCCAAGGAACCGTGACGACAACGCCCTGGTGCAGATCGCCGATTTGCAGATGCATTATCGCACCCGGGACGGGAACGACATTCACGCCCTCAAGGATGTGAATCTGAAAATTGGTGAAAGCGAGTTCGTAAGCATCGTCGGGCCAAGCGGGTGCGGCAAGACGACGCTGCTGCGGATCCTCTCCGGCGTGCTGGCGCGAACCTCGGGCGACGTGACCATCGCCGGCCGCCAGTTGAAAGGCCCGAGCCCCGAAATCGGGGTCGTGTTCCAGGCGCCGATCCTGCTGCCGTGGCGAACCGTGTTCGAGAACGTGATGATCCCGGTCGAGGTCCAAGGGAGGAATCGTGAACAGTTTGGCGCGCGCGCGCGTCAACTCCTCGCGATGGTCGGGCTGCAAGGCTTCGAGGACAAATATCCGAGCGAGCTCTCCGGCGGGATGCAGCAACGCGTCGGTATATGCCGGGCGCTGGTGCATGATCCGTCGTTTCTTCTGATGGATGAGCCATTCGGCGCGCTCGACGCGATGACGCGCGAGTCCATGAATGAGGAATTGCAGCGGATCTGGCGCGACAGCCAAAAGACCATCCTGCTGGTGACCCACAGCATTCCGGAAGCGGTCTATCTCGCCGACCGCGTCGTGGTGATGACGCCGCGGCCGGGAAAGATCGTCGAGATCATCGACGTCGACCTGCCGCGGCCGCGCCTCCTGAGCATGCAGAACACACCCGAATTCGGGCGTTTCGTCACGGCGATCCGGCGTCACTTCAACTCGGAAGGCGTGCTCGACGCATGAGCAACGCGGCACAGGAATCCTTCAAGACCAAGCTCGGGAACTGGGCACTCGCCCTGCTGACATTCCTGATTTTCATCGGCGGCTGGGAGGCGATCGTCCGCTGGCTCGATGTTCCCGTCATCATACTTCCACCACCCTCCGCGATCCTGGTCGCGTCGTGGAAAAGCTTCAGTGCCGGCGAATTGCTATTCCACACCGCTGTCACGATGTACGAAGTGCTGATGGGCTTTCTGCTGGGCTCGATCTGCGGCCTGCTGCTGGGCTTCGGAATTGCACTGTCGCCGCTCGCGGAGCGGATCTTCTATCCCTACATCATCGCATTCCAGACGGTGCCGAAAGTCGCGGTCGCGCCGATCATCGTCATCTGGTTCGGCTATGGCGTCTCGTCGAAGGTGATCATCACCGCGACGATCGCGTTCTTTCCGCTGCTCGCCAACACGATCATGGGCCTGCGCGCCGCGCCGCAGGATCAGATCGATATGCTGGTCACGTGCACCGCGTCGCGATGGCAGGTGTTCCGGCTGGTCCGCCTGCCGCAGGCGCTGCCCTATGTCTTCGTCGGGCTCGACGTCGCGATCGTGCTCTCGGTGATCGGCGCGATCGTCGGTGAATTCGTCGGCGCCAAGGCCGGCCTCGGCTATCTGATCCTGCAGAAGAATTTTTCTTTCGACATGCCGGGAACCTTCGTCGTGCTGATCATCCTGTCGGTGCTCGGCGTCGGGCTGCACTGGATCATCAGCTATCTGCAGCGCAGGATTGTATTCTGGATCGACGTTGCCGGCGAGCGCGTCACCGGCGCCTAAGGTGGCGCCCTCGCCGCTGATCCGCGCTCAGACGCGCGGCCACTTCGCCTTGTTCGGGAGGCCGGACTTGCGAATGATCGCCTCGCCGGCTGCCTGCGCATCGCGATAGAGCTTCTCCTCGTCGATGCGTGTGCTGTGATAATCATCGACCACCCGGACGCCATCGACCCAGACACTGTGCACGCCGCGCCCATCCGCGGACCACACCAGCTGGTTTGCGACGTTCAATAGCGGGCGCCATTCAGGCCGATGCGTGTCGTGGAACACGAAGTCGGCTTTCTTGCCCGGTTCGAGCGAGCCGATCTCATCCTGCAAGCCCATGGCGCGCGCGCCATTCAAGGTGGCCATGGCGAAAGCCTGCTCAGCCGGAAAGATCGTCGGGTCGCGCCGCGCGTCCTTGAACAACCCCGCCACCAGATAGGTCGCGCGCATCAGGTCGGAATAATTGCTGGCATTGTTCCCGTCGGTCCCGATCGCGACATTGATGCCTTTGGCGACCATTTCGGGAAAGCGCCCGATCTGGGTGACGCCATAAGCCACTTTCAGCGCCGTCGTCGGGCAATGCGAGACGCTGGTGCCGGTCTGCGCGAGCAGGTCGATTTCCCGCTCGTTGACGTGCACCACATGGGTGAGGACGACATTGTCACCCAGCACCTCGATGTCGGCGAGATGCTCGATCGGCCGGCAGCCGAATTTCTGGAGATACCACTCGCCATCATTCGCCGCCGGACTCATGTGGAAGGCCAGGCCGGTCTTGTGCTTGTCCGCCAAAAGCTTCGCGGCGCGGAATAAGTCATCGGTGCAGACGAAGTGTCCGACCAGTGTCGGCCAGGTCCCGATCCGTTCGCCGTTGCGCACCGGATAACGTTCGAGCTCATCAGACAGCAGGCGAATGGCGACATCGGTCGGGCGTGCCGGATGCGCGTGCGTGGTCGACTGGTCCCAGATGCGAAGGCCGATCCGGCCGCGGATTCCGATCTCGTTCAATCCATCCGCGGCTTCATCCAGCGCGCTGAGGCTGCCCGCCTCGATGAAACTCGTCGTTCCCGAACGCAGCATTTCCAACGCCGCGAGTTGGGCGGAGACCCGCTCATCGGCCGGCGTGTAATGCTGATGAACCGGAATCAGCCAATCCAACACATTCTGCTCGAAGGTCAGGTCGTCGGGGACATAGCCCCGGGTCAGCGGCTCACCGACGATATGGATATGCGAGTTGACCAGGCCCGGCGTGACGACAAAGCGGCGGCCATCGATCACCGTCCTGGCCTCGTAACGCGCCCGCAGGTCCGCGGTCTTGCCGATCGCGACGATCCGATCGCCAGTCACCGCCAGGGCGCCGTTTTCGATCACCCGGCGCTCGGCATCCATGGTCACGATCATCGCATCGGTGACGAGGATATCGACGCGTTCGGGTGGCGCTGACGATTGAGAGGGCGACATGGCAGACATCCACGCTGAGAGATCAGGTCGGGCAAGCCAAAGGGATTGCGCCGCTTCGCCTCGATTGAAGGTGACGCCGGGCCAGGCCGTCTTGCCTGAAAAGGCGCGATCCCTTGCCGGATCGCTCGTGGTTCGGTGACAGATCAGCGTCGAGCTAGGCGCCGCAGTAACGCGAAAACGGCAATTTGGCGCGGAAGACCGCACGCTCCAGGTCGCGGAACATCGGATATAATTCGAAGAAGCGGCGCTCGCGCTCGGGCATGCCGCGATAGATCCGGGTGAGGATCTCCTGCGCTTCGGCATGAATCGCGGCCTCGTCGATCCTTGTCAGGCGGCCGTCGGCCATGACGACATCGCCATTGATCAGCACCGTGTCGACCGAACCGCCGAATTCGCTATGCACGATCTGGCCGGTCAGTTGTTCCTTCGGCGTGATGAAGAGGTTGCGGGTATGGAGCAGCGTGAGGTCGGCCCGATAGCCCGACTCCAGGCGGCCGACCTTCTGGCCGATCGCGCCCGCACCGCCGTCCCAGCACATGTCCAGCGCATCCTCGGCCAGGATCCAGTCTTCATATTCATGCGAATTCCGATGCAGATTCGCCGTCGCCTTGACGTTCTCGAACATGTTCTGGCCATCGGCGCTGCTCGAACCATCTGACCCGATGGCGATCCGCGCGCCGGCCTTGCGCAACGCGACGATCGGGGCGAGGCCGCCGCCCAGCTTGAAATTGCTGATGGGATTGTGAACCGCCGTCGCCGGCGATTGCGCAAACAGCCGCACCTCGTCGTCATCCAGCCAGATGGCGTGGGCGAACGACGCCCATTCCTTGAGGCAGCCGATGCGGTCGAGAAAGGCGACGGTCGATCCCCCATGGCGCTGATGGCCGACAAACACCTCCGATTTGGCGGCCAGCAAATGTGTCTGGAGGCGCAATCCATGGCCTTGCGCCAGATCCACACTCGCCTCGAACAATTCGTTGGAGCAGCGTGGCGGCGAAGACGGACCGACGGCCGGCGTCAGCAGCGGATTGCGGCCGCGCCAGCGCCGGATGAAATCGTTGACCGCCGGAAGGATCTCGTCAACCTTGGCAATCCGCGCGGGTTTCAGCGCCTCGATCGCACCGGGGATCAATTCAAGCGGCAACGAGCCCGGAAAATTCTGATCCGAATAAATGACGGCGACCATGACGCGCATGCCGATATCGGCATAGGCCTGCATGATCGCGTCGGTGCCGTCCTGGAACCGGCGCGGATCGATCCGCGGCATGTCGATTGCCGCGGTGGTCCCTGAACGGATCATCTCGATCGCGGCGACCATCGCGGACACGTAGAGCTCGCGCGGCCCGAAATCCGCGCTGACCCCGCCATAGGACGACGCGAGCAGCATCCAGGTATCGAGCGGGTAGCGGTCGCTCAGCCCTTTTTCCAGCGCCTGGCTCGAATGGATGTGCGCGTTGACCAGTCCCGGCATCACGATCTTGCCGCGCGCGTCGACGACAATCGCGCGAGGCGCCGCTATCGTCGGCGCGACATCGACGATGAAGCCATCGCGAATGAGGATGTCGCCACTGGTCAGCGGACGACGGACATCGAACAAGGTTCCGCCGCGAACCAGCGTCTCCGTTCCAGCGGGATCGCGCGACATCATAAGGCGGGGCCGGTTGCGCCGAAGCTGCGCCGCAGATTTGGCAGGATTTCATCGCCGAAAAAGCGCAGGTCCTGGTCGTAGTCGGGAAAGATCAACATCATGCCGTCGAGCTGTGCGGTCTGGATCGTATGGACGATCTTCTGGCGGATGGTCTCGGCGCTGCCGGCAAGATACGACGTCATGAAGCCGCTTCGCTTGGCCCGCGCCACCAGCGAGGATTCGCGGCCGTCGGACTTGGTGCCGTAGCTTCGCGCCATGCCGTCGACCGCTTCGACATCGACGCCCGCGCTATAGAATGCGATGCGGCGTTCGGCGTCGGCATCGGTCGCGCCGGGAACGATCGTATACATGCCGAAGGTCTTGATGGAACGGCCGTGCCCGGCGGCAATATCCTTGGCGCGCCGGCTGACAGCCGCAAGCTCCTCCTCCGTCCGGCCGGCGACAAAGGCCGCATCTGCGTAGCGCGCCGTGAATTCGAGGCCGACCTGCGACGTGCCGGCGCAGATCAGGTCCGGGCGCGTGACCGGCTTGGGATCGCATACGCAATCCGTGATCGTAAAGAAGTCGCCATGGTAGTTCACGAGCTTCTCGCTCCACAGGCGCATCATGATCTCGATCCATTCGCGCGCCAGATCGTAACGCTGATCGTGATCGAGTTCCGGCCGCCAGGTCCCCATCTGCTCGAACTCGCTCCGGTCCGCGCCGGAGACGATATTCAGCCCGGCGCGCCCATTGCTGACCTGATGCAGCGTGGCCATCATCTTCGCCATCACCACGGGATGATGCAGCAGCGTATGCGCCGTGCACCAGATCTTCACCCGCGATGTGGCTTCGGCCAATCCTGTCATGGTGATGATCGATTCAAGCGACGTGCCCCAGTGGTCGGTCCTGCCGCCAAAGCCGCGCCACTTCATCATCGACAGCAGGAAGTCGAGGCCCATGTTATCGGCCAGGATGGCGGCGTTTCGATTCATCGCATAGGACGGCTCGATGCGCGGCGTATTCTCCGAGATGATCCACCCGCCGGTGCTCAGGGGCAGAAACAACCCGAACAACACATCCTTTTCGGTCTTGACCATCGACGGGGACTTTCAATTTGGGCTGACGGCCGGGCGGAGCAACGGCAGGTTTCTGCCCCATCGGGGAGGAAGACAATCGGCCAATGCACGCCGATCTTGTCTGCCAAGTCCCAAAAACTTGGACCCATCGAATATCAGGTTGAATCGTCGCGCGTCTTGCCGGGACCTCAGTGTCGCGTTCATTTTCGCCAAGCGACAGGTTTCGCCATGCCCGCTCGTCGCGATATCGCACTGGCTTCGGCGCGGCGGCTTGGCGGCAGGGCAATCGACCCCCGGGCATTGCGCTGGGGCGCGCCCGTACTGAATGATCACCGATCTTTTTGCGGCAAATCTGTGCCGGATTCGACAAGACGGGTGGATGCCCCGGTGACACCCTTTGCGCCGGTCCATTCACAGCGAAAACGGGTGCCTAAATGAGAAGCAATTTTCTCGGTTACCGAGGCAGCAAGCCTTTCGCGTTCGCACTGTTCGGCCTCTTCGCACTGAGCCAGGTTGGCATCACGGAGAGCGCGAATGCGCAGACGAAGCCGCTTCAAAAGGTCAGGATGGTTGTCGCGACCGGCGTGCTGGACGTGACCTATACCGAATTCACGATCCCGAGCATTCTGGGGTATTGGAAAGCCGAGGGCTATGACGTCGACGTGCAGCCCGCGGGTGGTTCGCTCCAAGGCGCCCAGCAATTGGTCGGCGGCGGCGCCGAGATCGCGGTCGGCAGCGGCAATGCCTTCGTCAGCGTAGCAGCCAAGACCAACGTGCCGCTGCGCATCGCCATGACGCTGAGGACTTCGGACTGGGGCGTCGGCGTCAAGGATGACGGCCCGATCAAGTCCGCCAAGGACCTGAAAGGAAAGACCATCGGCGTCTTCAATCTGGCGACCGGCGGCATTCTCTGGCTCAACGAATTACTGCAGTTGAACGGCTTCGATCCGGCGAAGGACGTCTCCCTCGTCCCGACCGGCATGGGTCCAACCCCGGTTCAGGCGCTCCAGGCCGGCCGGGTTGACGGTCTGCTCTATTGGGGCTCGGCGCTTGCATCCTTCGAGAATGCCGGCCTCAAGATGCGCGAAATCGCCGGCGATGATTGGGCCAGCTATCCGGACTATTCGGTCGCCGTCACGCAGCCGATGGCCGACAAGGACCCCGCCATGATCATCGCCGTGTTGCGCGGCATTGCGAAGGCCGCAACCTTCGTTGCCGCCAATCCAGCCTGCGCGATCAAGCTGCATTGGGCGGCCTATCCCGCAAGCAAGGGCCCCGGCGACGAAGCGCTGGTGCTGAAGAACGATATGCACAGCGTCGAGCGCGCTGTCGCTGCGATGGATCAGGCCATGAAGAGCTTCGGCCAAGGAAAGCTGCGCGGCGTGTTCGACAAGGCGGCTTGGGAACACCTGATCAAGTTCATGGTGAAGACCAATCAGCTCGACGCCGCGGTTTCCACGGACACCGTCGCCGTGCGAATTCCCGATCTGGTTGCCAAGATCAACGACTTCGACGTCAAGGCCATTCAGGACTCCGCGAAAGCCTGCAAGGTCTAACAACGGCTCAAACGGGTCGGTGCCCGCCAAGGGCACCGACCCGTTCTTTTTTGCCGACCAGACGCCGAGGAAACGACAAGATGAATCCGTCCCAATCCGTGCCGGTGTCAGTCGACACGCTGATCGTCCACACGCTCGTCGTCACCATGAACGCCGAACGTCATGTGATCCGCGACGGCGCTGTCGCTATCAAAGGCGATCGGATCGTAGCAGTTGGCAAATCGGACGTGGTCGAGGCCAGCGTCACCGCGCGTGAGGTGATCGACGGACGCCGCTTCGTCGTGACGCCCGGGCTGGTCAACAGCCACATCCACATCACCGGCGAGCCGCTGACCCGTGGCTTCGTGCCGGACAATATTCCATTCGACGAAGCGGTGTGGAAATGGGTTTCACCGCTGCATTTCTTCTACACCGAAGAGGACGAACGCATTTCCGCACAGCTTGCGGCGCTCGAAATGATGAAATCGGGGACGACCTGCTTTCTGGAAGGCGGGACGATCAATCATATCGACGCGGTGGTCGATGGCCTGAATGAGATCGGCATCCGCGGCCGCGTCGGCGCACGCGTCTCCGACCTCTCCAACAAGCCGGGCAATCCGGCGGAATCCACCGACGCCGCAATCAAGATTCTCGTGGACGAGATGGATCGCTATCCGTGCGCCGACGGCGCCCGCGTCGCCGCCTGGCCGATCCTGATCGGCCATACCATCTGCAGCGATGACTTGTGGCGCGCCGCCAAGCAGCTCTCCCTGGAACGAAACGCCGGCTTCTCGTTCCACATGAGCCCGGTCGCCTTCGATCCGGAATGGTTTCTTGCGAACCGAGGACGCCGCCCGCTCGAGCACCTGAACGATCTTGGTGTTCTCGGCGAGAACGTCATCATCACCCATCTGGTCCACGTCAATGACGCCGAAGTCTCGCTGCTGGCGCAGACTCGAACCAGCGTTTCCCATTGTCCGACCACCGCGCTCAAGGTCGCCTATGGCGTGACCCAGATCGGGCTGTTTCCGGAAATGGCGGACCAAGGCGTCAATGTCGCGATCGGCACCGACGGCAACAATGCCAGCAATTATTCGGATCTGATGCGCGCGACCTACCTGGTCGCGGGACTGTTCAAGGATGCGCGCCGCTCATCCAAGATCTTTCCGGCGGAACAGGCCTATGCGATGGCGACGCTCAACGGGGCGAAGGGCCTGATGCTGCAGGACCAGATCGGATCGCTCGAGCCCGGCAAGAAGGCCGACCTCGTGCTGCACGACACCGACCGCCCCGAATGGCGGCCGCTGCTCAATGTCGCCAACCAGCTGGTATGGTCCGCCGACGGCCGCGGCGTGCACAGCGTGTTCGTCGACGGCGTGCGCGTCATCGATAATTATCGCTGCACCACCATCGACGAAGAACAGTTCTACCGCACCGCCCAGGAGGCGGCGCACGGCATCACCGAGCGATCGGGGCTGCCTCACATCAGCCAGTGGCCGACGATCTGAACTGCCCGTTGATCGTTAATCAGGCGCGAAATTGATATCGGCGACCACTTTCTTCCAGCGCGCAGACTCGGTCTTGAGCAGAGCGTCCAGGGTCTTCTCGTCGAGCGGATGCGGCTCCTGCCCGAAACGGCTGACCGATTGAGCAAAGGTATCGGTCTTCACCACCTCGTTCATGGCCACCGCGATCTGCTTCGCGTCCTCCTTCGAGGTCTTGACCGAGGTGAACATGCCCATGACGCCGTCGGACGTCATCTGCGGAAATCCAGCCTCGGCGAAGGTCGGCACTTCCGGCATCAGCGGATGACGCTGGGTGCCGGTGCTGCCGATGACCGTCAGCTTTCCGGGTTGCCGGCGAGTCACGAGCAACGGCAGGGCCGCGACCAGCGACGCGACGCTGCCGCCTTGAACGTCCTGGAGCACGTCATTCCCGCCGCGGTAGGACACATGCGTCAACTTGATGCCTGCGAGCCGGGCGAATTCTTCGCCCAGGAGATGGTGCGGCGTGCCGAGGCCGGGCGTGCCGAACGTCGCGTCTTTTTCGTGGGCCTTGCACCAGGCCACGAATTCCTTGATCGATCCGACATTCGCCAACGGACCGACCGCGAGGCCGTAAGCATTGCTCGACAGCGACGCGAGCGGCGTGAAATCGCCGGCCGGATCGTAGGGCAGCGACTTCTTGACATGAGGCTGCAACGTGACGGCCTCGATCGGCGAGACGATCACCGTCGTCGTCGAGCCGGTGCCCGCATTCTTGGTCGCCTGCATCGCCATCTGGCCATTCGCGCCGGGCCGGTTCTCGACCACGACGACGCGGCCGGTGCGCTCCTTCAGGCTCTCCGCAACGACCCGCGCGATCAGATCCGGCGCGCCGCCTGGCGGAAAGCCGACGATCAGCGTGATCGGCTTGGTCGACTGCGCCAACACCACCATCGGCCTGGCGATGGCGGCAGCGCCGCCCGCGGCCAGGGCCGCCGACAAGAAACGCCGGCGGCTTGGATTTATCGCTGTCTTACGAGACATCACTCTCTCCTCTGATCGTCAGATCGCCACCACAGGATTGCGCAACGTGCCGATCCCTTCGACCCATCCTTCGATGACGTCGCCCGGCCACATCCACTCCTGCGGCGTGCGCCCCGCACCGACGCCTTCCGGCGTGCCGGTGGCGATGACGTCGCCCGCCTCAAGCGTGATGCCGGAGGAAATGTCGGAAATGAGAGTCGGAATATCGAAGATCAGGTAGCTGGTGTTGGAATCCTGCTTGATCTCGCCATTCTTCTTGAGCCACAGGCGCAAGGCATGCGGATTGGGCATCTCATCGGCGGTGACGATGCAGGGACCGAACGGCGCATAGGTGTCCATGCCCTTGGAGAATATCTATTGACCGGCGCGACGGTTGTCGCGCGCCGACACGTCGATCATGATCGAATAGCCGAACACGTAATCCATCGCCCCCTCGAGCGGGACACGGGTCGCGGTCTTGCCGATGATCACGGCGAGCTCGACCTCCCAGTCGAGCTGCTGGGTGATCTTGGCATTGTGATGGATCGCGTCATCGGGGCCGATCACGCTGGTCGGCGGCTTCGAGAAGATCACCGGCTGCTTCGGCAGGTTGGCGTCGGTATCGAGGCTCGCCGCCGACTCCGCCACATGGGCACGGTAGTTCAATCCGATACCGAAGATATTCTTGCGCAGCTTGGGGATCGGCGCGAGCAGGCGGATATTCGCCAGTGGCACGGCCGTGCCGACCGGGAATATGCCATCGGCCTGCGACAACAACTGCTCAATCGCCGGCAATACGGTCGCGTGGTGATCGATCAGATCGAGCATGTCATCGGGCAGATCGACGCCGGCGGCTTCGCCAAGCGCCTCGATGTCCACCACGAGATCGCCCGACACCACGCCGACGCGCGCGGCGCCCTGACCCAACCGATATGTCACCAGCCGCATAACTCAATACCCCGAAAATGTCAGCGCGCGTTTTTCAACTCGCGAGCGTCTGATGTCCCGCATTGTCGCCATAGGCTTCCTCGCGATAGAGGCCGAGCGCCTCCATCACCGGCATATCGTTGAACGTGAACAGGCAGGCGTCCTCGCTGTCCGAGGCATTGCCATGCTCGTGCCAGCACCATGACGGCACGCAGAAGATGTCACGTTCCTGCCAGTCGAAGCGCTTCCCGCCGATGATCGAATAGCCGCGGCCTTTCGCGACCTGATAGATGAAGCTTCCGGTGTGCCGGTGCGCGCGCGTCTTCTCCCCCGGACGCAGCATCTGCATCGCCGCGCCGATCGTCTGCATTACGTGACCGCCGGTGACCGGATTGACGTAGCGCATCATCACGCCGTCGAAGAGCGAGCCGTCGGTCGCCTTGGCGTAGCGGTTGAGCGCCTCGTAGGTCGGCTCCCACTCGTATTTGAACAGCGGCGAATAGCCCTTCGACCAGGTGTCGTTCACCGGCCGCAGGCCGGGATTGCCAAAACTGTTGGTGGTGTCGTCGACCGGATAGCCGACCGCCTGGTTCAAGTCCGGATGGACCTTGAAGAAATTCGCTTCCATCGCGTTGACGAACGGAATGTCGAGGCCGTCCTGCCAGATGCACGGCGTGCCAGTGTCCTCGACACCGTGCTCGTGCCACGTCCCATTCGGCGTCAGCACGAAATCATTGGCGCCGAGCGCCATCTTGTGGCCATCGACAATGGTATAGGCGCCAGAGCCTTCCATGATAAAGCGCAGCGCCGATGCGGAATGCTGGTGTGCCGATGCAAGCTCGCCGGGATTCATCACCTGCAGGCCGGAATAGAGCCAGCCGACGGCGGCAGCGACATCGCGCCGCCCCGGATTGTCGAGATAGATGACGCGGCGGCCGGCCTTTTCCGGACTGACCAGTTCAACCGAACGCAGCACGTGCTCGCGCAGTTCGCGATAGCGCCATAGCACCGGAACGGACTGGGACTGCGGCTCCCATGGCTCGATCTTATTCGCGACCGTCCACAGCGCCGCCGTCTCGTAGCGCTCGAGGTCCTTGTAATAGGCCTCGAGTTCCGGCGTGTCCTCGACATTGGCCCGTCCGACGATGTCCTCACGCATCGTAAGCTCCCTTTGGCGAGGTCAGGCTGATCCACGCGTCACCACCCGCGGGCTCGGCGCCATCGCCCTTCGTGGTTGAATCGTCGCCGCTCACGGAGAGCGCGGTCTGGGCGCGACGATTAAGCCTCAGGTCGAACACGTCGAAGCGGTTATAATGGCCGATGATGTCGTGCATCTGCTTGGGCTGGATGCAGCGGCCGAGATCGATGTCGGCATAGACGATGCCCTCGCGATCGATCAACGGCTCGCCGATGGTGCGTCCGTCGGGTCCGATAATGCCGCTGAATGCGCTGCTTTCGCGGCTGAGCAATTCACGCGCCTTTGGATGCGCCGTCTCCATCGCCATGATGATCTCGTCCGAGATCGTCGAGCAGGACACGATGGTGAAGATCTTGCCTTCGAAGGAATGGGCGGCGGCGCGCAACCGGATCGCGTCCGCCATGTCGTAGTCGGGCGGCGCCACCGGCAGCGATATGTAGCTCGCGATGTGGACCAGTTCGCCCTGGGCCAGCAGGCTGAAGCGCGCCAGCGTATTGGTGTTCTCGCCGCAGGCGAGCATGCCGACCGGCCCGACATCGGTCTGGTGCACCCGCAGCGAACTGCCGTCGCCGCCGGTCCAGGTCAGCTTCTCGGCCCAGGTCGGAACCAGCTTGCGATGCCGCGATACCAGTTTGCCCGATGAATCGATCAGCAGCAGCGTGTTGTAGATCGCACCCATGCGGTGCGACGCGCGTTCGTTGACGCCGATCACCACATTGCAGCCGGTCTCGCGCGCGACGCGGCACAGCGCATCGGTCTCCGCGCCCGGCACTTCGATCGAGGCACGATAGAGCTTCTCGAACCAGGCGCTGCCTTCCACCGGATTGAGGATCCAGTTCCAATAGGGATAGCCGGGCACGAAGACTTCCGGGAACGCCACCAGCGTCGCGCCGTTGCGCGCGGCCTCGCGCACCAGGTCGCAGGCTTTCGCGATGGTCTTGTCGGTATCGAGATAGACCGGCGCCGCCTGAACCGCGGCCGCTTTGAACCGGGGAAGGGTGAGCGCCGGCATGATCAGGCTCCGAGGTAGGTGCGGATCGACCACAGTTCCGGGAAGAACCGCAATTCGACCACGTGCTTGAGCCAACCGACGCCGGCGGATCCGCCGGTGCCGGGCTTGAGCCCGAGGATGCGCTGCACCGAGACGAAGTGGCGCCAGCGATATTGGGAGAACAGATCCGCGATCTCGATCAGCGTTTCGCTGAGCTGATAGAGGTCGTTGTCCGGAGATGGTTCGGCATGAACCGCGATCCAGGCCTTCTCGACACCGGGATGCGGCTTGTATTCTTCCGACCAGTCGCGGTTGAGGCACTCCTTCGGAACGTCGATACCGCGCCGCGCCAGCAACCGGAGCACGTCGTCATACAGGCTCGGCGAATTCATCGCCTCCTGGAGCGCCGGATAGACGTCTGGGTTGTTGGCGTGCGCTTCCGCCAGACGATGCGATTTGTTGCCGAGGATGAACTCGACATGCCGGTACATGTAGGATTGCTGGCCCGACGAGATGCCGAGATGATCGCGAAATTCGTTGAAACCGTGGGTCGAGATGGTTGAGAGCACGTCCCAGGTCTTCACCAGGAATTCGAATAGCCGCTTGATCCGCGGCGCGAGCGCGAGCGCGCCAGACACGTCGTCGTTCCGGACGCGGAGCTGCATGTTATACAGCTCGTAGTGGATGGCGCGGAACGTCAGTTCCTTGATCTGCGTCATCAGGATGAAGGTCATCTCGTCATGACCTTCGCTGCGCATATGCTGCAGGCTGTGGAGCAGATCGTTGCGGTGGTAGTCGATATAAGGATTGCTCTTGCCCGCGAAACGGACGATCGGCTCGCCGTTGGTCTCCCTCACCGCATCCTTGCGGCTTGCATCGGTCGATTCCTCGATGCCGCGGATCAATTCCAGCTCGAGCGCCGGATTGCGAATCTGAGGAATGACTCGCTTGCGCGGGTTCGCCTTACGCTCGGGCTTGGACTGCCTCGGTTCGGTCATGACGTCACCCTCTTGATCGCGTCCGCCACCTTGTCGATATTTCCGGAATTCACCGCGGCCATGCAGATGCGGCCGGTATCGAGCGCGTAAAGTGCGTGGTCGTTCTTCAGTGCCGCGACCTGCGACTGCGACAATCCGGAATACGAGAACAATCCGCGCTGACGAGCGATCGCCGAGAAATCCTGGCCATTCGCGCCGCGCAGCCGCTCGGCGAGGCCATCGCGCATCGTTGCGATCCGTGCCCGCATGCTGTCGAGTTCATCGCGCCACAGTGTTTCCAGCTCGGCGGTGTTGAGCACCATGCCGACGATCGAGGCGCCGTGGGTCGGCGCAGTCGAGTATTGCGCCCGGATGATATTCTTGATCTGGCCCATCAGGCGCGCGCCCTCGGGCGCACTCGACGCGACCACCGCAAGCGCGCCGACGCGTTCGCCATAAAGTGCAAAGG
>CANKHJ010000076.1 GCA_947481635.1 Bradyrhizobiaceae bacterium | reverse complement strand
CTCCTCGGCGCAATCTTCGCCGATTGCTTGACCCCTCGGGAGGCCTTCCCTAAAACCCGTCTGTCGCGGTGCGGGCGCTTAGCTCAGCGGGAGAGCGTTCCCTTCACACGGGAGAGGTCATAGGTTCAATCCCTATAGCGCCCACCACGACTTTCCCCTGTGTTTCCGCTGGTTTTTCACGCTTTTAGCCGTGGCTTTATCCGGCAGGTCGGCGGCGGGATTAGAGCGCATGACCTACGAGGCGACCGATGGCGGCAGTCGCACCCATGGCGACCGCGCCCCAGAAGGTGACTCGTAGCATGGGTCTTAAGACACCCGCGCCACCCGTTTGGGCTCCGACGGCCCCTAGAATCGCGAGCGCGACGAGTGAACCACCTGATACCACCCACGGGATTCGAGCCAACGGTGAGAGCACCGCGATCAACAGTGGCAGGGCAGCGCCCATCGAGAAAGTCGCGGCGGACGTTAGGGCAGCTTGGACCGGGCGAGCGACAATATGCGCGGAAAGGCCCAGTTCGTCCCGGGCATGCGCGGCGAAGGCGTCCTTCGCCGTCAGTTGCTCCGCGACTTGGCGGGCCAGCGAGGGAGCGACCCCGCGCTCGATATAAATGTGCGTTAGTTCATCGAGCTCAGCTGCTGGTTGCTCCGCAAGCTCGCGCCGCTCCCGCGCCAGATCGGCCGCCTCAGTATCGGCCTGCGAGCTTACCGACACATATTCTCCAGCGGCCATCGCAGTGGCGCCGGCGACGAGACCGGCTACACCCGCAACTAGCACCTCATTTGGCGAATTTGACGCGGCGGCGACGCCAACAACAAGGCTCGCTGTGGAGATAATTCCATCATTCGCACCGAGAACAGCAGCGCGCAGCCAGCCGATGCGTTCGATTAAGTGGGCTTCACGGTGAAGTGGACGCATCATTATCTCTCCAGCAGCGTAGCTTGACGGGATAGGGGCTGAGCATGCCCTCCCTGCCTAGTTGGAGTCTCGATCATGCCTTGTGCAGAGCGTTCCATGCTCGCGCGAAGACAGAACCCATCAGAAATCCAACCCCCGCGGTCATGCCGACGAGCATCGCGGCTTTGGCGACTTCGAATGGTTCGATCACGACGATCGGCTTCATGAAATGCATCCAGAACACGAAATCAATCACCGGCTGAGCCCATCGGAGAGCAACAAGGATGGACCAGCAGAGATGAAAGGCCCCAAGTACGGTCGCAAAGGCTAATCCAACCTTTAAAACAGCAATCTGGTTGCTCATGTCGAAGCACCAATCCGGTCCGAGCCAAGTCCGCGCATTCTGCGGGATCTTGGCCTTTTGCCAACTTAGTCAGATTGATATGGGTCAAGAATCCGGAGTCGTCGATGGCCTACGATTAATCTGACACACCAAGCTGACGCGATGCCCTGGTTGGCGGCGACCGAGAAATGATTTGCGGAGATCATTGATGTCCAACTTGCAACGATTGGTTGGGAGTGGTGGGCATTTTGCTCGTCGCAACAATTGGAAGCGCACTGGCGCAAGCAACATCGCCGGTAAGCCCGAGCCAAGCCTCGACACAACCGGACAATCCTTCCGCTGGCGCGCGAGACAAGGCTTGGACGCGGTCAAAGTTGGATGCGGCGAAAAAGCAGTGGACTCAAAACGAGGCGAAATTCACCGATTGCCAGAAGCAACTCGGAGACAAACAGAAAGTGAAACGACTGTCGCTGCACAATCAGGGACATTTCTTGGAAAAGTGCATGTCACGGAACTTCTAGTTGGGTTTCTCTGCTTGGTATGTTCCGCATCAGTGGGGCGGGTGACTTGAGATGCGGTTTCGAAATTCATCCAGCGAATACGGCGGCATTCCTCAGGCTCTTCACTGGTTGACGGTAGCGCTAGTGGTGTTGGCGTGGGCGCTGGGTACGTTCGACGATGCACTGCCGAAAGGCGCGGCTCGTGCGACAGGCTTGTTCGTTCATATCTCAGCGGGGGTCGCGATCCTCGCCGTGCTGGTGGTCCGCCTGCTTTGGCGGCTGGCGGACCCGCCGCCTCCGCCTGAGCCCACAGTGCTCGGCGTTTGGCTCGACTGGGCCGGCCGGCTCGCTCACTACGCGCTCTATGCGCTGCTCATTGCGGCACCGATCGCAGGCATCGTGCTTCAGTTCGCGCGCGGCGATGGGCTGCCGCTGTTCGGATTATCAGAAATTCCTTCGCCATGGATCGCCGACCGTGCGTTCGCGCGCTCGGTCAAGGAGGTCCATGAGGTGCTTGCCAACGGGCTCGTAATCCTTGCGGGTTTTCACGCAGTCGCAGCGCTGGTGCACCACTGGATACTCCGGGACCGCACACTCGTCCGAATGCTGCCGGGCTCCAAGCGTTAATCTGCTTTTGGCAGCCCAGTTTCTTAATACTGCCCCCGCGGCGCTGCCGGCGACGCTGCTCGGTCCGTAACGTCTGAGCTTTGGCGTACGCAACTCCCACAGTCTTCGGAACACCGCGAATGCCGGCAATTCTCACCGAGCGCGTTTTTCGAAGAGCCTTGATAGTCACGGCGCTTGCGGGCCTCGTCCTTGGACTGCTTGCGTGGGGAATTGGTCGCGGTGAATGGGCGAATTGGATCTGGGCCGCGGGAACCGCGCCCGTTGTTATCGGTCTGCTTGTATCCATGATCCGCGACTTTATGGCGGGGCGCATGGGTGTCGATGCCATCGCTTTCGTCTCGATGTCTGCCGCTCTGGCTCTTGGCGAGAACCTCGCCGGAATCGTTGTCGCCGTGATGTATGCGGGCGGCAATGTCCTGGAGGACTTCGCCGTCGCTCGGGCCGAGCGGGACCTAAAGTCGTTGATAGATCGTGCTCCAAGAATTGCCCATCGTCGTCAGGATTCGACGATTGCCGACATCCCGATTGATCACGTGGCCGTAGGCGACGTCATTCTCGTACGCGCTGGTGAGGTGATCCCCGTTGACGGAATCATTTTGAGTCCTGGCGCCATGATCGACGAGGCGGCGCTGACCGGAGAGCCGATCCCTGTCACACGTCGGGAGGGCGAGCCGGCCCGGAGCGGCACGGTCAACGCCGGGGAGACGTTCGAAATTCGGGCAAGAGCAACGGCAGGCGAGAGTACCTACGCCGGCATCGTCCGGATGGTGAATGCGGCCCAGACCGCGAAGGCACCGTTTATCCGCCTTGCGGATCGCTATGCGCTGCTACTTTTCCCAATCAGCCTTGTCGTTGCTGGCGGCGCCTGGTTGCTCTCGGGTGACCCCATTCGAGGTCTTGCCGTCCTGGTCGCAGCGACCCCGTGTCCGCTGATCCTGGCGGCACCCGTTGCATTCATCGCTGGCGTCGCGCAGGCGGCACGACTTGGCATCCTCATCAAGGGTGGCAAACCCTTCGAGGCCCTCGCTCGAACGCACACTGTGATGTTCGACAAGACAGGGACGCTGACGGTCGGTGGCGCTCGCCTCGTTGCAATCGAGACGGCCCCCGGCGAGAGCCCGGACGACGTTCTAAGGATGGCCGGCTCACTGGAGCAAGCATCACATCATGTGGTCGCGGCGGCCATTGTGGAGGCCGCTTTCGGCAAGGGTCTCAAGCTGTGGGTTCCATCCGAGGTGCGCGAGACTATGGGATCGGGGCTTGAAGGCCTTATTGATGGCCATGTCGTCCGGGTCGGATCGCATCAATTGGTCTATGCGTCTCGCAAGCCCGAGGAGTGGGCGGTGCGGGCTCTCAGACGCGCGGCCTGGCGCTCGGCTTTGAGTGTCTTCGTGGCGGTTGACGGCCGCACGATCGGCGCCTTGCTGCTAGGTGACGAGCTCAGGCGCGAGACGCCACGTGCCGTTCAGGCCCTCCGGGCAGCGGGGGTATCCCGAATCGTCATGCTGACTGGCGACCGGGCCGATGCCGCGGAGACCATCGGGGCAGCACTCGATCTTGATGCCGTGCTCGCCGATCGCGTCCCATCCGACAAGGTCGATGCGGTCGCAACCGAGCAGCGCTTGCATCCAACCGTGATGGTCGGCGACGGCATCAACGACGCCCCCGCGCTGGCAGCGGCAAACGTCGGCATTGCCATGGGGGCTCGGGGCGCCAGCGCTTCGTCTGAGGCAGCAGATGTCGTCATTCTCACCGACCGGCTCGATCGTGTCTCTGATGCCGTTTCCATCGCGAAGCGTGCCCGCGGTATTGCGGTGCAGAGCATGGTGGCCGGAATGGCGATGTCGGGGGTGGCGATGGGGTTTGCTGCCATCGGTTGGTTGCCGCCCATTGCCGGAGCATTGACGCAGGAGGTGATTGATGTCGCCGTGATCCTCAATGCACTGCGCGCCCTGACGCCAGGCCATCGTTTCGGCCGTAGGGCAATGCCCACGGCAAAGGCAACGAAGCTTCGGCAGGATCACGAACGGATGGAATCCGGGCTCGACCGGCTCCGGGAAATTGCCGATGCGCTGGACGATGCCGAGGGATCTGCCGCGGTCAAACTGATTTCGGAGGCCAACAAGATCGTTGCGCGACAGATCGTCAAACATGAACGTGAAGACGAGACCAAGGCTTATCCTGAGCTCGCGAAATTCCTCGCCGACAATCACGGCTTGGGTGCGATGAGTCGCGCACACCGCGAGATCATCCATCTGGCGCGTCTTTTGGGGCAGCTAGAGGCTGGCCTCTCTCCCGAAGATGCCGATCGGTACCTCATTCGAGACGCGCAACGTGTGATCGAGTCGATTGAGGCCTTGGTGCGGATCCATAACGCCCAAGAGGAAGACATTTATGAGCACGCGATCAGTGGGCACGTTTAACTAACGGCTTTTGGCATTGCGACCGTAAAGGGGCGAAGTCGATCGACCCGGAACAAATGTCACGCCTCAATTCGCCTCGATCTTCCCAATCCGCACATACTCCTTCCAGGCCTTCACCTCCTTCACGAGGAAGGCCTGCGCGTCCTCAACGCTGCTGACGAACACATCGCCGCCGGCATCCTCCAGGAACTTTCGGGTTTCGGGCGTCGCGAGCACCTGGTTGAACCAGCCATTCAACTGATCGACGATCGGACGTGGCGTCCCGGTCGGCACCGCGGCGGCCCACCATCCGAGCAGGGTCACATCGACGCCAGATTCGCGCATCGTCGGGACGTCCGGTGACGAGGTCATCCGGTCGGGCGAGAAATTGGCGAGGATGCGGACGCGGCCGTTGCGCTGTTCCGCCAGCGACACCAGCGGATCCAACAGCGTGTAGTCGAGCTGCCCGCCGATCAGATCTTTGACCGCATCGGGCGCTGCCTTGTAGTTGATCAGCACGGTGTCGAGCCCGGCCACCTGCTTATACATCTCGCCGGTGATCGTCCCGGTGGTCGAGGAGGTGCCATACGAAGCCGCGCTTTTCTTGGCCTTCATCGCCGCGGTCAATTCCGCAAGACTGCGATGCGGCGAGTTCGCCGACACGACAATCATCGTGCCCTGCTTGTTGAGGGTTGCAACGAGTTGCAGATCCTTGGTCACGTCCATGGCGGACTTGTAGAGATGCGCGTTGCCCGCCATGCCGCTGCCGGCATGAACCAAAACCGTGTAGCCGTTCGGCTTGGCACGCGCGACGTATTCGGTGGCGATGTTGCCGGTGGCGCCGGGCTTGTTCTCGGTGATGATCGTCGCGCCCGAGAGCTTGGCGACCTTGTCAGCGAAAAAGCGCACCAGCACATCGGCGCCGCTTCCGACCGGATAGCCCGACACGAAATGGATCACGTCGTTTGGATAAGCCCTCTGGGCTTGAACGGGAACAGCCCCGGCAACGACGACGAGCGCCGCCACAGCGAAGATTGTACGACGACCGGTCGCGAACAGTTTCATGATCTCCTCCCGTCCCAGGCTTGATTGACACGCCGCCTTGCTCATAAGTGGGCACGTGTCACGGAATGTCAAAACCGTCAATGCCCGGCCAAGGAACCGCCCATGTCGATCACGCGTGAACTCGCAGAGGTCGCCCTATCAATTCGCTACGAGGCGCTCCCATCCGAGGTCACGCGCGAGATCAAGCGCTTTATCCTCGACTCGTTGGCCTGCGCGATCGGGGCCTTCGATGCCGAGCCCTGCGTCATCTGTCGCGACGTCGCGCGCGAAGAAGGTGGCAGAGCCGATGCGACGCTGATCGGCGAGACCACCAAGGTCGGCATGGCGCAGGCGATCTATGCCAACGAGGCGATGATCCGCTATCTCGACTTCAACGACGTGCTGTATTTCCCGAAGAGCCCCGGCAAGATCAGCGGCGCGCATCCGAGCGACTCGCTGCCGGCCGCGCTGGCCTTGGGCGAGCGCCGCCACGCCTCCGGCAAGATGATCCTTGAGGCAATGGTCGCGAGCTACGAAACCATCGGCCGCATTCTCGATTCGATGGCTGAAGGCCTGTCCACCAACGGCTTTCACAATGGCTGCGTGATGCCGTTCGCCGGCGCCGCGATTGCCGGCAAGCTGATGGGGCTGTCGGTCGAGCAGACCACGCATGCGATGGGGATCGGCGCGTCGGCGGCGATGGCGCTGGGCGTCAACGACGCCGAGGGTGAGGAATACAACAACACCAAGAATCTGGCCGACGGCTTGATGGCGGAGCGGGGGATTTACGGCGCGCTGCTGGCGCAACGCGGCTTTACCGGGCCTGAACGCATCATCGAGGGCAACAAAGGCTTCGCACATTCGGTGCTGCGCGGTGCGAAGAACTACCTCCATAAACCAGCGCCGAACGGATTTTTTGTGATGAGCGCGCGGACCAAGTTTTACCCGACCGAATCCACCAACCAGGGCCATCTCGCCGCGACCAGCCTGATGGTGACAGAGCACGACCTGTCGCCAGATGACATCGCCTCGGTCACGCTGCGCATGAGCCAGCGCACCTGCGAACATAACGGCGATCCCGCCAAGAAATATCCGCGCAACAAGGAGACCGCGGACCATTCCTGTTATTTCATCACCGCGCTCGGCATCGTCACGCGTGGGCGCGTGACGCCCGCGTCATTCAACGACGCCGCTTATCAGGACCCGATCATTCTCGACCTGATCGACAAGGTCCAGATCGAACACGGCCCCGAATATGATGCGATCCCGCCGGCGGCGCAGGTCACGATCGTCACCCGGGACGGCCGCAAGATCGTGAAGCGCGTCGACACGCCGCGTGGCAACGCCGACAATCGGATGAGCGACGACGAACTGCGCGATAAATTCATCGGCTGCGCGGATGGCCGCATGCCGTATGCCCAGGTCGACCGGATCGTCGAGACCTGCCTTTCCCTGGAAAAACTAGACGATATCGGCGACCTGATGCCGCTCTTGGCCCTTCCACAGGCCGCCGACGCCGCCCCGTGACCCTGCCCGGCAGTGATGGGATCGCCGCCAGGGCGCCTGGGACGACGCGTCACCTCAGTTGCCCCCGCCGGACAACCTGCGCCGAAAGGTCCCGCGTCACAGGAGCGGGAACTTCTGCTTGAGCTGGTGGTAATAGAGGGCGATGGGGCACGATGGCCCGCCTCTGGCGGCGGGCATCGATTGGGGGGGATGCGTGGGCCAGTTGACGAAACGGGCATGCCTCACCTGACCTCATCAGGTGGCGCGATGGCATCTGAAACGCCCTCCCGGCCAGCGCCGCGCCGGCTTTCGACCCAGCTTTATCTGTTCTGCCTCGTCGCCGCGGTCGTGGTGCCGCTGCTCGCCTTCGCGGGCTACCTGCTGATGCGTTTCGCCGCGAACGAGCGGGCACGCTACGAACAGGAGGCTTCGCAGATCGCACGCCAGATCGCGCTGGTCATCGACGGCGAGCTCGAAGGCCTGGTCGCCTTGCTCCAGGGACTCGCGACATCGGCCGCCCTGGCGCGGGACGACTACGCGGAATTCCATGACGAAGCCAGGCGACTGATCGAGGGAAGCAACAACACCGTCCTGCTGCGCGGGTTGGACACAAGGCAATATGTCAACGCGTCACGCCCGCTCGGCTCGACGCTGCCGCAGTCACCGCCGGTGACCCCGGAGGAACGCGTCGCCTTTCTCGCCGGCAAAGCTGTGACCACCGACGTCTATGATGCTCCATCCGACGGTTCGGTGCGGATCGCGGTCGCCATTCCGATCATGCGTGACGGCAGCCCGCGCTACATTCTCGCGATCACGGTTTCAACGGCGCGGATTCGGGACGCCCTCATTCCCGCGGTGCCGCCGGGCTGGATCATCGGCGTCGCGGATCGCCGCGGACGTTACGTGACGCATTCGTCACGCCACGACAGCGTCACCGGCAAGCCGGGCATCGCCGAATACACCGCGATGGCGACCGGCCGCTCTGGCACCTTCACGGCTGCCAACTTCGAGGGTCGCATGCTGTTGGCCGGCTATTATCGAACTGATTTCTCCAACTGGCTGATCGCGGCGAATATCCCGCAGGACGTGGTGGAACGTCCGCTGCGCCAATCGCTGACGGCGCTCGCGGCGCTGGGCACCGCGGCCTTGGCGTTATCGGCGCTGCTCGCCTATCTGTTCGGCCGTACTGTCAGCATGGCGACGATCGGCCTGTCACAACGCGCCGCGGCCTTGGGCGAAGGCCGCGCGGTGCCGCCGTTATCCTCCCGCCTTGCGGAATTCGCGGTGGTCGGCGATGCACTGGCTGCGGCCGGCGCTGCGATCACGGAACGCGCCCGCGAGCGCGAGCGCAGCGACGAGCAGCGCCAGCTCCTGATCAACGAACTCAATCACCGGGTGAAGAACACGCTCGCGACCGTGCAATCGATCGCACTGCAGACGATGCGCGGCGCGGTCTCGATGGCGGAGGCGCGCGATGCCCTGTCCGATCGCCTGGTCGCGCTTGCAAAAGTACACGACGTGCTGACCAGCGAGAGCTGGGAAGGAGCCGAACTGCGCGACATCGTGGCCGGGGCCACCGGCCCGCATGGCGGCGCCGAGCGCTTCGTCACCGCCGGCCCGCCTGTGTGGCTGACGCCGTCACTGTCCTTGTCGCTGTCGCTCGCGTTGCACGAGCTCGCCACCAACGCCGCAAAATACGGGGCGCTCTCCACCGGAAACGGCTCCGTGACGGTGTCGTGGAATGTCGCCGGCGAAGGGGACATGTCGCGGCTGACCTTGCGCTGGGCCGAGCAAGGCGGGCCTCCGGTGCAGCCGCCGATACGCCAGGGATTCGGCTCCCGGCTGATCCGCAGCCTCTCGGCCGATATCGATGCGACCGCGGCCATCGACTACCGACCGGATGGGGTCGTTTGCACCATCGAAGCACCGCTCCAGCCGCGCACCACGCCGGAGGATACAACCATTGCGTCATAATCGAGGGCTAGCGGGAATTTTACATCCAATAGTTGAGTCGTAATTTAATCTTGCCGGGGCTGGCCAGGGTTGTTACGGCTGTGTCAGCTTGTCGCACCTTTCTGAGGGCCTCCGGCGTCCGCGCCCGCCACCATTCGCGCACGCATTTGATCGTCCCGTCATCCCGACCCGCCGCCTCCAGATGCGGCGGTCAACCATGGCAGCGCAGTCGTGATTTTCACCGTCAAAAGCCCACAGGATTTCGGAGCGGGGATCCTGTTCATGCTCCTCGGCATTGCCGGAATCTATTTCGGCAAGGACCTGACCTACGGCACCGCCGTCCGGATGGGCCCGGGCTTCTTTCCGATCTGGCTGAGCTGGATCATCTTCGGCATGGGCTTGATCCTGGCGGTGCGCGGATTGGCGTTCGTGGGTGAACCGATCGAGATGCCGCAATTGCGGCCGCCGATCGGGGTGATCGGGTCCATCCTGGTGTTCGGGCTGCTGATCACCCGTTTCGGCCTGCCTATCACGGTGGTCGTCCTGACATTTGTCGCAGCTTATGCGCGTCCGAGCCCCGAACTGAAGGAAACGGCATACTTGGGGGTTGGGCTGGCGATCTTTGCCGTGCTCGCCTTCATTTTCGCGCTCGGTCAACCGCTGCCGCTCTGGTGGGATTTCTCGTAATGGACATCGTCGGCAATCTCATTTTCGGCTTCAGCGCGGCGCTCTCCTGGCAGAATCTCGGTTTCTGCTTCATCGGCTGCTTCCTCGGCACGCTGATCGGCGTGCTGCCCGGCATCGGGCCAATCCCGACCATCGCGATGCTGCTGCCGATCACCTTCGGCCTCGATCCGCTGTCGTCGCTGATCATGCTGGCCGGCATCTATTACGGCGCCGCCTATGGCGGCTCCACAACTTCGATCCTGGTGAACATGCCGGGCGAGGCAGCATCGATCGTCACCTGCATCGACGGCCATCAGATGGCCAAGCAAGGACGCGCCGGCGCGGCGCTGTGCGTATCGGCGCTGGGATCCTTCTTCGCCGGAACCGTGGGGACGATCTTCGTGGCCGGCTTCGGGCCGATCCTGTCGTCCTTCGCGCAGCAATTCAATTCGCCGGATTATTTCTCGCTGATGATCCTGGGGCTCACCACCGCAGTGGTGCTGGCGCATGGCTCGGTGCTCAAGGCGGTGACGGTGGTGCTGGTCGGCCTGCTGCTCGGCCTGATCGGCACCGACATCAACAGCGGCACCACACGCTACACCTTCGGCATCTCCGACATCTGGGATGGCATCGACTTCCTCCCCGTGGTCATCGGCATGTTCGGCGTGGTCGAGATCATCAACAATCTCGAGAAGCGCGAATACATGAACGCGCCGATGACGGCGACCTTGTCCAGTTTCTGGCCGACCATGAAGGATTTCCACGACTCCTGGAGAGCGGTGGTGCGCGGCACGTTTGTCGGCGCGATCCTCGGCATCCTGCCCGGCGGCGGCGCGGTGCTTGCCTCGTTCGCCTCCTATACCGTCGAGAAGAAAATCGCCAAGGACCCGTCACGCTTCGGCAAGGGTGCGATCGAAGGCGTCGCCGGTCCGGAATCGGCCAACAATTCCGCCTCGCAGACCTCGTTCATTCCGCTGCTGACGCTCGGCCTGCCGTCCAACGCCGTGATGGCGCTGATGATGGGCGCGATGATGATCCAGGGCATCCAGCCCGGCTCCGCCGTGATGACCAGCCGGCCCGACCTGTTCTGGGGCATGGTGGCGAGCATGTGGATCGGCAACGCGATGCTGGTGATCCTCAACCTGCCGCTGCTGCCGATGTGGGTGAAGCTGCTGTCGGTGCCGTACCGCCTGCTCTATCCCGCGATCCTGATGTTCTGCGTGATCGGCGTGTTCGCATCGAACAATAACGCCACCCAGATGGTGATCGTCGCGGTGTTCACGCTGTTCGGCTACACGCTTGCGCGCTTCGGCTGCGAGCCGGCGCCGATGATCCTCGGCTTCCTGCTCGGCCCATTGATGGAAGAGAACCTGCGGCGCTCGCTGGTGCTCTCGCGCGGCGATCCGTTGATCTTCGTCTCACGGCCGATCTCGGCCACGCTTCTGGTGATGACCGCTTGCGTTGTGCTGCTGATCGTGTTGCCATCCTTCCGGAAGACGCGCGAGGAAGCCTTCGTGGAATGAAGGCCTTCAGCCGCTTCGTTTGAAGCAAAGCGTCGGCAAGCATTCCATTGAAATTCCGGCCCGCCGCATCGGGGATCATGCGGAAGCATGCCGACATAGGCATGCCAACCTGTAGGGGAGAGCGGCGCCATGGCCTTATTGGTCGTCTACATCGTGATGGTCACGGTCGGTGAGATCTTCGCGGCCCTGCTGGGGATCTACCTCGATCGCGTATCGGCGGCCTGGAGCCTTCCGATCGCCCTCACGCTGGTCTTCGGCGTGATCGCCCTCGCCTGGCCGCTGGCGGTTTTCGTCACCGACCGCTGGCTGCCGGAGAAATTGCCCCAGAAGTAGCGCGCCGCGCGCGGCCGACAGCGGCTAGCCACTGTTTCCCCCGTTTTAAGACGCGGATCACGCAAAAGTCACATTTGGCCTCCCCAATAGGGTAGGATTGCCCGTCGGCGGGCTCGCGACCGTCGAATCGAGCTGTCTCAGCATCCTTCGGCTCCGGCCGGATGAAGTTTCAAGTATAGAAATTGCTCCGACTGCAGCCCGTCAACCAAACGGACAAATGCCGGGCAATATCAATACTATTAACTTGCGTTAATAGGTCTGAGACGGCATCACTGCCCTCCCAGAACGGCCAGAGAGAATTAATGATGCAGGGCGTTTCGAGATCGGTGACGGCAATACTGTCCTTCGCCTTGCTGGCGTTGGCCGGGTCTGCCGCTTCCGCAGCGGATGTTCCTGCCCGAGTCGAAAAAGCTCCCATGTACGCCGTGCCGATCCAGAGCTGGACCGGCTTTTATCTCGGCCTCAATGGCGGCGGCGGGGTCGGCTCCGCGAACCTTGCGATGGCCGGCAGCTCGTTCACCACCCAAGGCTGGGTCTACGGCGCGCAGATCGGTTACAACGTCCAGATGGGCCGCGTCGTGCTCGGCCTGGAAGGCGACATCGACGCAACGTCCTTCAACGGCACCACCAGCGCGGGGGCCTGCGGCCTCGGCTGTGAAGTGCGCAACAATTGGGTCGGCACCGTGCGCGGTCGCGCCGGCGTCGCGATGGACAGCTTCCTGCCCTACCTCACCGGCGGCCTCGCACTCGGCGACCTTACCGCAACCAGTATCGGCACCGGTTCTACTTCGACGACACGGACCGGCTACGCGCTCGGCGCCGGACTGGAATTCCCGATTGCCGGCCGGTGGTCGGCGCGCGGCGAATACCTGTTCGTCGATCTCGGCAGCTTCGATTGCGGCGGCTGCGGCGGCCCGGTTCCAAACCGCGCCAGCTTCTACACCAACATGTATCGCGCGGCGGTCAATTTCCGCTTCTGATCTCCTCGTCATTCCGGGGCGGGCGTCAGCGCGAACCCGGAATCCACCTGTACACACCGCTTTCACGTCTCGATCGGGTTCGATGCTTCGCATCGCCCCGGAATGACGGCCTGATCGCCCAACGTGACGCGCGCGCAACAGCACCCCGCCAAAGTCGGCCAGGCGTCGTGAAATCAATTGCCTAACTGTGTTGTTTATGGCCCCCATGCGGGCGCTTGATCGTCGGCATAATGGCTGCGTAAGATTTCACGTCGTCATGATTGAGTCCGTCATCATCCGCATCGGTCCTTGGGGGTTTTCAATGCGTCGGCTTGGCATCCTGGTGCTTACATTCTGTCTTCTCGGCGCGACGGCGAGCTCCGCCAATATCCTCGATCCCGAGGATAAGCTGAGCGGCGGCGCGCCCGGCGGCCTGATGCGCCTGCTGGGCCTGTCGGGCATTGGCCGCACCACGGTCAGCATCCAGACCAACGAGCAGCCCGGCACCATCATCGTGAACACCACTGAGCGGCGGCTCTACCTCATCACCGGCGAGGGCCGCGCGATCCGCTACGGCATCGGCGTCGGCCGTGATGGCTTCCGCTGGACCGGCGTCCATCGCGTGACCGCCAAGAAGGAATGGCCGGATTGGACCCCCCCGGCGCAGATGCTGAGCCGCCGCCCCGACCTGCCGCGCCACATGAAAGGCGGCGAGGACAACCCGCTCGGCGCGCGCGCCATGTATCTCGGCTCGACGCTGTATCGCATCCACGGCTCGAACGAGCCGGAGACGATCGGCGAGGCGGTATCCTCGGGATGCTTCCGGCTGACCAATGACGACGTGATCGACCTCTACAACCGTGTCCAGGTCGGCGCGAAGGTCATCGTCCTGCGATAGCGGCCGTATCCAGGGCCTTACCGCCGCTAGAACTCCCAATCACGACTCGTCCCCCTCCGCGAAAGCGGAGGGTCCAGTAAGCCGTGCCCTCTCGATAGGCCCCGGAATACTGGATGCCCCGCTTTCGCGGGGCATGACACCGTCAGTTTGGAGACGTCGGGACACGAACCGAGACCAGGCCCCCTCAACGCGTCCGGCGGAGTCCCTTGCTGGCAAGCTCATCGAGATAGTCGCGCTGGTAGCCGTCCTGATTGCGGCCCATGTCCAGCAGATAGTCCCAGCTGAAAATCCCGGTCGAATGCATGTCATCGAACACCAGCCGGACGGCATAATTGCCGATCGGCACGACTTCGAGGATGGCGACCTCCTGCTTCCCCGCCACGGTCTTGCGCTCGTCTGGTGAGTGGCCCTGGACCTCGGCGCTGGGGCTGCGCACCCGCAGCAATTCGGCGCTCAGGTCGAAGGCCTGCCCGTCGTCGAACGCGACATGCAGGATTCTTCGATCCTTGCGCAGCCGCAGTTCCGTCGGCCAAGGTTGCGATGTCGGTGGGGCCATCTGGATCCTCTGATCCTAGGCTTAACGCAGCGCGGAACGCGAAGCCACCAGTCAAAGGGATTGCAGCGCCGCGAACGGCCCGCCATGATGGCGTCACCGGGGCCCCTCATCATCCGACACATGACCGTTACGACATCCGCGACCAGTTCTCTGGACAGCAGCGCCCGTCGCGCGCGCGGATTTGCCGTGCTGGTGCTGGCCGCGACGATCGGATTCTGCGCGATCGCCACCGCGGGCGCCGAAGACCCTCAGATCGCGACCCGCCGCGCCAGCGAGCGCAAGGTCTTCAGCGATCCCGATATCATCAAGGGCTTCTTCAAGACCGCCTTCGGCGCCGAGTTCCGCATCTCGGGGGCGATCGATCGCATCCGCAAATACGACAAGCCGGTGCGCATCTATATCGATGGCCGCGGCACGCCGGACCGGCGCAGCGAAGTCGCCGAGGTGGTGGCCGATATCGGCGCCAAGATCCAGCATCTCGACATCGCGATCACCACCAATCGCGACGAAGCCAACATGACCGTCACGCTGGTGCGCGAGCGCGACCTGCGCCGCACCATCCGCAAGACCTATGGCAGCGACCGCGCGCGGCAGATCCAGAAGAATCTCGACCCGCAATGCCTCTCCGGATTCCAGAAGGACGAAACCTTCCGCATCATCCGTTCGGATGTGATCCTGGTGGTCGACGCCGGCAACTTCATCTTCCGCGATTGCGCCTTTGAGGAAATGCTTCAGGCGCTCGGGCCGATCAACGACACCGACATTCCCTGGACCATGTTCAACGACGACGTGCAGATGGGCTTCTTCGGTATCTACGACCAATACATCCTCAACATCCTCTATCACCCGCGCATCAAAGCCGGCATGACGGTGGACGAGGTCAGCGGCCTGCTGCCGCAAATCCTGCCCAAGGTGCGCGCCTTCGTCGCGCGCACCAACAATCTGGCGCCGTGACCGCCACCCGGTCGCCGCAGCCGGCCGACACGCGGGACCGCGTGTGATGGAAGCCTTTACCTCCGAAGTCGCCTTCATGGCCGGCGCCGCCGGACAGGCCTTCATCATCCTGATGGATCCGTCGCGCCTGATGTTCCTGGCGCTCGGCTGCATCATGGGGCTGGTGCTCGGAATCGTGCCCGGTATCGGCGGCCTCACCGGCACCGCGATGCTCCTGCCCTTCACCTTCGCGATGGATCCCTACGCCGCCTTCGCGCTGCTGCTCGGTCTCGGCTCGACCACATCGACCGGCGATCCGATCCCCGCGATCCTGTTCGGCGTGCCCGGTGGCGCGGCGTCGGCGGCGACCGTGCTCGACGGCCACCCGATGGCGCGGCGCGGCGAAGCCGGCCGCGCGCTCAGCGCCGCTTACATGTCGTCGCTGATGGGTGGCATTTTCGGCGCGGCGTTGCTCGCGGTGAGCATTCCGATCCTGCGGCCGGTGATGCTCTATCTCGGCTCGCCCGAACTGCTGGCATTCTCAGTGCTGGGCATTTCGACAGTCGCCGTACTCTCGGGCAATGCGCCGCTGCGCGGCATCGCCGCCGGCTGTCTCGGCGTGATGATCGCGATGATCGGCACCGATCCGCAGACCGGCACGCTGCGCTGGACCTTCGGCAGCCTCTACTTGTGGGATGGCCTGCCGCTAATCCCGGTGCTGCTCGGGCTGTTCGCGCTGCCGGAGCTCTGCGACCTGCTGATCGCGCGTACCGCGATCTCCAAGCCGATCGACAAGAAGGACATCTACAAAGGCCAGTGGCAGGGCGTGCAGGATTGTTTCGAGCATTGGTGGCTGATCATGCGCTGCTCCTGGATCGGCGGCGGCATCGGCTCGATCCCGGGTATCAGCGCCGCCGTGGTCGACTGGCTTGCCTATGGCCACGCGCTGAAGACCGAGAAGGGCGCGGCGCTGACCTTCGGCAAAGGCGACGTGCGCGGCGTGATCGCATCGGAGAGCGCCAATAACGCCAAGGAAGGCGGCGCGCTGGTGCCGACCATCGCCTTTGGCGTGCCAGGCAGTGCCACGATGGCGATCCTGCTCGGCGCATTCCTGATTCATGGGCTCGTGCCGGGTCCGGACATGCTGCACAAGAATCTCAACATCACCTACGCGATGGTGTGGTCGATCGCGCTCGCGAACATCCTCGGCGCCGGCCTCTGCTACATTTTCAGCCCGCAATTCGCGCGCCTCGCGACGCTGCGCTACACGCTGATCCTGCCGGCAGTGCTCGGCATCGTCTATATCGGCGCGTTCGAAGCGTCGCGCAGCTGGGGTGACCTGTTCGCGCTGTTCCTGTTCGGCGTGCTCGGCTGGGTGATGAAACAGAACAAGTGGCCGCGGCCACCGCTGGTGCTCGGCCTCGTGCTCGGCGACTCGATGGAGCGCTATCTCTTCATTTCAGTAGAGCGCTATGGCCTGACGTGGATGGCGCGGCCGGTGGTCGCGGTGCTGTTCGCCCTGGCGATCTACGGTCTGGTGCGGCCGTTCATTGCCGACGTACGCGGCCATGGCGGCATCCGCCGCATGTTGACCGACTTCCGCATGCCGGTGTTCGAGGCGTCGCAAGGCTTCACGCTGTTCATGCTTGCGGTGGTCGCGACCATGGTCGCCGTCGCGCTGCCCTGGTCGTTTGGCGCCAAGATCGTACCGGTTACCGTCGGCTGCGTTGCGCTGTTCGCCATCTCGCTGAGCCTGTTCAACGACCTCTGCCGCAAGCCGGCGACGGAGGACAACCCGCTGCCGTTGATCGACGGCAAGATGCACATGGACCTGGTCTCCGAGACGATGCATCTGCCGATGCGTGAGATCCTCGAACGCGCCGCGCGCTTCTTCGGCTATCTGCTCGCCTTCATGGCAGTGATGGCCGTGATCGGACTGATCCCCACCATCGCAGTCTTCGTCATCGTGTTCATGCGGCTGGAAGGCCGAGAGCGCTGGCCGCTGGTGCTGACCTACGCGTTCGTCCTGGTCGCGGGCGTCACGATCGTGTTCGATACTTTCATGGCGTTGCCGTGGCCGACCACGCTGCTCGGCCGCTGGCTGCCGGCGCTGAAATTCATTCCGTCGCTTTGACGCTCTGTCCAGGCTAGCGCGATCCATTGCGGCCGCAGATCGTCTTCAAAGCGAGCCACTCGGCAGGCGAGAGGATGTCCGGTCCGGTCACCGGGCGGTCTTCCCGGGTCATCATCGCCAGCCGCTCCGCCGACAATGGATGACTCGAAAAGATGCTGTTCTTGCCGTCCGCGCCGGTGAGGCGCACCAGCAATTCGCCCATCGGCTTCGGCGAACGGCCGAGCTTGTGCATTGCCTCGACCGCGAAGGCATCGGCGGAGTTCTCGGCCTCACGCGAATACGCCGAATCGATCAGCGTCCGGGTCGCGAAGATTACCGCCGTCGAGCCGGTGATGTCGCCGAATAGCAGGCCGATCAGGAACGAGGTGCCGCCGGTCTGGATCATGCGGCGCACGTGGTCACGATGGATCACGTGGCCGATCTCATGCGCGATCACGCCGGCGACCTCGTCGGGAGTCTCGGCTCTTTGGAGCAGGCCCGAGAGCAGATAGACGCTCCCACCTGGCAGCGCGAAGGCATTCGGCACGGCCGACGCAATCACCTGCGTCTGCAATTCCAGTTCGATGCCGCCGGCGCGGCGTACCGCATCGACCATCTTCGCGAATGCCGCGGGGCCACCGCCCTGGTTGCAGACCCGATCGCCGAAGATCGCGCGCACCTGCCGGTCGGCGGCGGCGCCGACGCGCTTCTCGAATGACAGCGGCACCAGCGGCGTCAGCCGCTCGGCGACCAGCGGGACACCGAAGGTCGCGATCAGAACGATCGACGCCACCGCGGCGAGCGACCATCCGATGATGCGGAACGTGCCGGACGCCTCGGTGCTGCGGTCGAGCATCGGAGCACGACCGAGGATCTCACGCTGCAAGGCCGGATCGCGGATTTCGAGCCGAGCCAGCGGCGGCGCGGCGAGCGATCCGATGCGCAGCACGTCCACAGGACCGTCATGCCGCCGCAGATCCTGATACGACCAGGCCGCGACCCGCACAGCGTCCTCGATGATCTCGAGCGTATCGCCGGACTGGACCCGGACCGGCCGCTTGCGGCTGCTCGCGCCGTCGAAATAGATCGCGTCCGGACGCGGCGCGCCCCACGGCGCGGGCGCGGCCATGCCCGCGGCGTCGGCAATCGGCGATGGGGTGTCCGGTTCGCTCAAAATCCAGCAACATCCAGGCTGTCGGCAAAGCCCTCGCCGAGCGCGCTCGCCTGGTCGCCCAGTGCGGCGACATCATCCGCGACGTCGAGGTTATGCACGGTGACCGATTGCGCGACGCGCTGCCAGACGTCGCGGATGAGATAGATCCGCTTCACCGCGCCGAACGCGAGCATGACAGCGAAATAATTCAACAAGCCCAGGCCGGTCGCCAGATAGGAATCCCGCAGCGCGAGCGTCGTCGCTTGCGCGCTGCCGCCATGCAGCAGCCATGCCACGCCGAAAGCGCTGCCCAACACCATGCCGTCCAGCAACAGCAGCACGAGCATCCATCCGACCAGTTTCCAATACGGCCCCATCATCGCGCCGCGGCGCAGATCCGACGCGAAGCTCACCCCGTCGAAGCGAATCCCCGAGACCCACCAGCGCCAGACAATTGCCTTGTAGAGCGGGTAGGTGAACGGGATCGTGACGATGAACAGCGAGAGGAGCCATAGCCACCATCCGCGCTTGAACAGGCCCCACCCGGTCCCCTCGAAGCGGCCGGCGAGCGTGCCGTAATGGGTATGCCGCGCCTTGTAGCGCTCAAGCGCGGCCTCGGCCCAGGGCAGCGCGAATCCGATCGTCACGATGGTGAGCAGCATCCAAAGGCTGGCGCGCCATGCATAGGCCCAGCCGGATCCCGTCATCCAAAGACGCACGCCGCGCCAGACCGTGCGCGTCATCCGATAGCGCCGCGCGCGATAGGTCGCGAATTGGCTGAACACGTAGAAGAACACGATCAGCGGAATGCTCGCGAACGCCTGATACCGCTCCGCCTCGAGACCCACCAGAAAATAGAGCAGGAAGATCGGCGCGAGGATTGCCGTCGCAAACAGCAAGCCGAGCAACAACTCCTTCGCGGTGCCAGTATATTCCGGCGCGTCGCCGTCCACCGACGTGTGCGACCAGAGATACCGGCGCAGATCGGTCGCAAGCCAGAATCGGTAGAACCCGACCGTGAAGAATTCCAGCACCGCGCCGCGCGTGACGATCTTGCGGAATTCGAATGGGCGGCCGGAATAGACGATGCGGTCGGTACGCGCCGGAGCCGGGCTCGCCTCTGGAACATATGGCGGCGGGGTAGTCACGGCGTCCATCTGCGGCGTCCCATTAACATCGTGGCGCCTACTCAACGCGCCTGGAACCGAGGCGGCCGACTATAGCCGAATCGGGTGACCATCCAACGCAAGCGCCATCCGCGCTACGGCTACATGGCGGCGACGATGTGAGATTGCTGGCGCTCCCTACCGGAATCGAACCGGTGTTTTCGCCGTGAGAGGGCGACGTCCTGGGCCGCTAGACGAAGGGAGCAAGCTCGGCGGCCATGGAGATAGACGGCTTGGCCGGGGGACGCAAGTCT
>CANKHJ010000075.1 GCA_947481635.1 Bradyrhizobiaceae bacterium | reverse complement strand
ATCGCCCTTCGCCGACAGCGCATCAAGCCGATTGTCCGCATCGAAGAAACCGAACTGACCCATCGAACGCCTCCGCTGCCAAATCGCGTGCGATCCTTGAATCTGATTTAACGGCCAATGACCAGGGCGCAATTATTCGAGGTGCCCTACAGGTGGTCGCCCCCGCCAACGGTGTGTGGATCACCCTTCGTGAATCACGCGCGCGTCATCTCGCGCGTCAGCGTCGTCTGCGGCAGGTAGGCGCCTTGCGTGCGCAGCGTCTCGACCAGATCCCAGGTATCGAGATCGCAGGCCGGCTGGCCGGTGCGGATCGATTGCACCGCCGCGGTCGCTGACGCCTGACCCATCATGTAGGCGGCGGATTGCGCGCGGATCGAGCCATGCACCTTGCTGTCGCTCGAATGGCAGCGCCCTGCGACCCACAGGTTTTCCCATCCCTTCGGCACCAGGATGCCATAGGGGATGCCGAGGCAGTCGCCTTCGCCGAGGCCGTGGAAGCCTTCGAAGTCTTTCACGAAGCGCTGGTATTCCTTCTCCGACGTGTCCTTCGGATGATTGTCCATCGGCCGGTTATAGACCGCGACCTGATCCGGGAACTGGCGCGCCTTTTCGAAGTCTTCAATCGTCAGCTCGAACTCGCCGACGATGCGCCGGGTATCGCGCACGCCCATCAGCGGAGCGGTGGTGAGGAGGTCGATCTCCTCGCAGCCCGGAATATATTTGCGGAAGAATTCCATATATTCGACCGCGAGCTTGCGGCCGTGAATCATGCCGTCGCTGAGAGAGCGGCTGTCCAGCCCGTCGAGATTGAAGACGTGGCCGGCGTTGAGTTGTGCGGCGTGTTTGCCGATCTTGTTCATGCCGGGCATGAAGCGGTCGGGCTGTGAGAAGAAGCCGTCGTCGACGGCCTTCTGCAATTGCTTCTTCGAGAAGGCCTTGACCTTGTCGATGCCGCGCCAGTCCTCGCCATAGGCGGGATCGTCCCAATTCACGCCGGTGAACATCGAGCACAATGTGCTCGGCGCGACCGCGTCATTGTCGCGCAGGATCAGATGGCAATCCGCGCCGGCCAGCGCCGACAACTGCGCATCGCCGGTGGCGTCGACGAAGGCCTTGGCGCGGATGAAACGATAGCCCTCGACATTGCTGATGACGGCGCCCTCGATCCGGCCGTCCTTCGCCTCGGCGTCGATCACGCGGGTGAAGAAGCGCACATCGACACCGGCATCCTGAACCATCTCGTCGAGGTGGCGCTTGAGCGCCTCGGGCTTGAACGGCACCCAGCGATTGAGCTGGGTATGCAGGAATTCCGCGGTGACGTGAGGGCCGAGCGATCCGCGCTGATGCATCGACTCGACCAGCTCACGCATGAAGCCGCCGACCAGCATGCGCTTGCCGTCCGCGACCGGGCCGAAGGTGGAAACTAGCCCCGATGTCCCCATGCCGCCGAGGCAACCGGTTGCCTCGGCCAGCAGCACCTTCGCGCCGAGGCGGGCCGCGCTGACGGCGGCCGCGGTGCCGGCGGGGCCGCCACCGGCGACCAGGATGTCATAGCTCTCGTCGAGGGGGATATCGCGCGTGATGCGATAGGTGCTCATGACAATCGTCGTCCTTGCCTTACTGGGCTTCGATATTGGATTCGGCCACGATCTTGCGGTAGCGCTCCATCGCGTCCTTGATGAAGATTCCGAATTCGGCCGTCGACTTCGACGTGATTACTTCAAAGCCGGCTTTTTCCAGTGCCTTGGTCACGCTCGGCGTGTTGATCGCCTTGACCAGTTCGGTATGGATCTTCTGCGTCAGCGGCGCAGGCATGTTCGGCGGTCCGACATAGCCGAGCCAGCTTGAGGGGATCGAGTAGCCCTTCACGGTCTCACCGATGGTCGGAATTTCGGGCCGCGCGATCGAGCGCTTGGCTTCGATCATGCCGATGACTTTCAGGTTGCCGCCGTCGATATGCGGCAGCGTGGTCGACAACGTCGCGAACAGCGCCGGGATCTGTCCGGCGAGCAGGTCGGTCATCGCGGGATTGCCGCCGCGATAGGGGATATGGACCATGTTGAGCGCGGCGTGCGCCTTCAGGAATTCGCCCGCGATATGATGGGTCGTGTGGGTGCCGGAACTGCCAAAGGAAATCTTGCCGGGATTGGCCTTGGCATAGGCGACGAACTCGGCAACGTTGTTGGCCGGAAAATCCTTGTGCACCACCAGAACGATCGGCAATTCGACCGCCAGCGTCAGCGGCGTGAAGTCGGTCAGCGTGTCGTAGCCGACATTCTTGGTGATCAGCGGCGTGATGTTCAGCGGACCGGCCGAGCCGAGCAGCAAGGTGTAGCCGTCGGGGGCCGCACGCGCGACGGAGATGGCGGCAACGCTGCCGCCGCCGCCGGGACGATTCTCGACGATGACCGGCTGCTTGAGGTTCGTGGTCAGTTCCTCACCGACGGTGCGAACCAGGGCATCGACCGCACCGCCGGGTGCGAGCGCCGTCACGACCTTTATCGGACGCGACGGCCATTCCTGTGCAGCAGCTGGCGTAGCGAGCATTGCGGCGACACATCCGAACATCGCTAAACGGAACCACGCGGTTTTGGTCATCCCCGATCCCCCGATTTTGATTGGCGCTCGCGCTATTGCGGCTGGATGCCGGCGTCCGCGGTGATCTTGCGAAACCGCTCGAGACCGTTCTGGATTGCGGCGCGATGTTCGTCGGGCGTGCTGGTGACGACTTCGAAGCCCGCCTTTTCTAGCGCGGCCTTCACATTGGGTGCGTTGATCGCCTTGACGAGTTCAGCATTGACCTTGCTGACCAGACTGACCGGCATGTTGGCCGGGCCGGCATATCCCATCCAGCTCGACGGCACGGCGTAACCTGGCAATTGTTCGCCGATGGTTGGAACATTCGGCAGACTCTTTGATCGCTTCGCTTCGATGTTGCCGAGCACCTTGAGCCTGTCGCCCTCCAGGTAGGGAATGACCGTGGACAGCGTGGCGAACAACGCGGGGATTTGCCCGGCCAGCAGATCGGTCATCGCCGGTCCGCCGCCGCGATAGGGGATGTGCACCATCTGGATGCCGGCATGCGACTTCAAGTATTCGCCGGCGAGATGATGCGTGCTGCCCTGGCCTGAACTGCCGAAGGACAGCTTGCCCGGATTGGCTTTGGCGTAAGCGACGAACTCCGCGATGTTGTTTACCGGGAGATCCTTGTTCACGACCAGCACGATCGGCAACTCGATCACCGTGGTGATCGGAGTGAAATCCTTCAGCGGGTCGTAAGGCAGGTTCTTCGCAAGAAATGGAAGGATGGTCACCGTGCCGGCGGTCGCCAGGAACAGCGTGTAACCGTCGGGATCCGATCGGGCGACCATGTCGCCGGCCTGCGATCCGCCGCCCGCCGGACGGTTCTCCAGGATCATCGGTTGTTTCGAATTGGCCAAGAACTGGTCGCCCACTGCGCGCCCGACGAGGTCTGTGGCCGCACCGGTTGCGACCGGGAGGACGATCCTGACCGGCCGGTTCGGCCATTCCTGCGCCTGCGACAGCGTTGAAAAGCTGCCCAATGCCGCGCATACCGCGACCAATCGCCGCCACATTGCGCTGTCCATAAGATATCCTCCCGGATCGCCTGCAAATGTAAGGATGAGCTTTCCAGCGTTATGAAGACCTTATAACTCAAACGCCAGCCTCCCGGACAACCGGCCGGGATGCTGGATCGGCAGCCCGGCAGATGCGGACCCATGATTGCTGAACTCGGCCATTACGCGCTCGTCCTCGCCCTCGCGCTGGCGCTGATCCAGGCCAGCGTGCCGATGGTCGGTGCGCGGCTCGACGACGGCATCCTGATGGGTGTGGCCGGCCCGACGGCGCTGGCGCAATTCGCCTTTGTCGGGGTCGCCTTCGCGGCGCTGACCGCCTGCTACGTGATGTCTGATTTCTCGGTCGTGAATGTGTTCGAGAATTCGCATTCGCTCAAGCCGCTGCTCTACAAGGTTACCGGCGTGTGGGGGAACCATGAGGGCTCGATGCTGCTCTGGGTCCTGATCCTGGCCGGGTTCGGCGCGCTGGTCGCAATCTTCAGCGGCAACCTGCCCGAGAAATTGCGCGCCAATGTACTCGGCGTGCAGGCCTGGATCGCGGCGGCATTCTATCTTTTCATCCTGATCACCTCGAACCCGTTCCTGCGACTGCCTGACGCACCATTCGAAGGCCGCGATCTCAATCCGGTGCTGCAGGACATCGGCCTCGCGGTGCATCCCCCGATGCTCTATCTCGGCTATGTCGGCTTCTCGATCGCCTTTGCCTTCGCGGTCGCCGCGCTGATCGAAGGACGGATCGACGCAGCCTGGGCGCGCTGGGTCAGGCCTTGGACACTGCTGGCGTGGATCTTCCTGACGCTCGGCATCGCGATGGGATCCTACTGGGCCTATTACGAACTCGGCTGGGGCGGCTGGTGGTTCTGGGACCCGGTGGAGAATGCCTCGCTGATGCCGTGGCTCGCGGGCACCGCGCTGCTTCACTCCGCATTGGTGATGGAGAAGCGCGAGGCGCTGAAGGTCTGGACCATCCTGCTCGCGATCCTGGCCTTCTCGTTGTCGCTGCTCGGCACCTTCCTGGTGCGCTCCGGTGTGCTCACGTCGGTGCATACCTTTGCGTCCGATCCGACGCGCGGTGTGTTCATTCTTGCCATTCTGGTGTTCTTCATCGGCGGCGCCTTGGCGCTGTTCGCGTGGCGCGCGCCCCTGCTCAAGAAAGGCGGATTATTCGCGCCGATCTCGCGCGAGGGCGCGCTGATCGTGAATAATCTGTTCCTGGTGAGCACCTGTGCAACCGTGTTCGTCGGTACGCTCTATCCGCTGGCGCTCGAAGCGTTGACTGGTGCGAAAATCTCGGTCGGCGCGCCATTCTTCAACGCGACCTTCGGTCCGTTGTTTCTCGTGCTGCTGGTCGCAGTGCCGTTCGGGCCGCTGCTGGCCTGGAAGCGCGGCGATCTCGTCGGCGCGGCGCAGCGACTCACCGGTGCGTTCGTGATCGCGCTCACCGGCATCGCCGTCACGTTTGCTGCGGAGGGCGGGGGACCGTTGCTGCCGCCGCTTGGCATCGGCCTTGGCGCCTTCGTGATCGCCGGCGCGTTGACCGATCTCGCCGAGCGCACCGCGGTGTTCAAGGCGGCGCCGCGCGTCGCTCTTGCCCGCGCCGTCGGACTGCCGCGCTCGGCATGGGGTTCGGTGCTGGCGCATCTAGGCCTCGGCGTGTTGCTGCTCGGGGTCATCGGCGAAACCCAATGGAGCGCCGAAAAGATCGCCGCGATGAAGCCGGGTGAGACCGTGACAATCCGTCGTTACGCCGTGCGCTTCGACGGCGCGACCACGCGACAGGAGGCGAATTACCGCGAACTCGTCACGCAATTCACCGTCCGGCATAACGGCGAGGTCATCGATACGCTGCAGGCGTCGAAACGCACCTTCCCGGCGCGCGCCAGCAGCACTACGGAGGCTGCATTGATGTCGCGCGGCGCAAGCCAGCTTTATCTCTCGCTCGGCGACGTGAATCCGGATGGCTCGGTGACGGTGCGCATTTATCATAAGCCGCTGGTGCTGCTGATCTGGCTTGCCGCCGTCGTGATGGCCGCGGGCGGTGCGTTGTCGCTCTCGGACCGGCGGCTGCGCGTCGGTGCGCCCAAACCGGCGAAGCGGCGCGCCTCGCTGCAGCCCGCGGAGTGACGATGGTTTGGCTGCGCACATGGATCGTGCTGCTGGCGCTGACGGCGCCCGCCTTGGCGGTGCAGCCGGATGAAGTGCTGACCGATGCGCGACTTGAAACGCGTGCACGTGCGCTCTCGCAGGAGCTGCGCTGCATGGTCTGCCAGAATCAGTCGATCGACGACTCCGACGCGCCGCTGGCGCGCGACCTGCGCATTCTGGTGCGCGAGCGCCTGGTGGCCGGGAATACTGACCGAGAAGTGCTCGACTTCCTGGTGGAGCGCTATGGCGACTTCGTCCTGCTCAAGCCGCCATTCAACATGCGGACGGCGCTGCTCTGGCTGCTGCCGCCGGCGCTCGTCGGCCTCGGCCTCGCGATCCTTCTGGTGGGCGCCTATCGGCACCGGCGCCCGGTCGCCGGAGCCGGCGCATTGACGGCCGAGGAACGGGCCCGCCTGGAAAAAATCATCAACAACTGAGCCGACATTCTAAGTTATTGATATATTTGATATTTTACTCTTGCGACCTTACCAAAGTTTAATCTTCTCGCCATCCCGTCGTAAGGCTCGAACCCCCATCTTCCATCCGTACGGCCCTGCCAAGGTGCCTCACGAATTTTCGAGATGGAGAACGAGCCCATGCCAGCCACTCAGCCGAACCAGCCTAACGGTCGTAGCGTCTTGTCCGCCCGTCGCATCGCGTTGCTCGCGACCACCATTGTCGGCCTCGGTACGGCCGCGCTGGTTGCGACGCCGGTGCTGTCGCCCAGCACTCCCGCTTTTGCCCAGAACGTCACTCAGCAGGCGCAGACCGTTGCGCGCCCGGTCGGCTTTGCCGACGTGGTCGCGAAGGTGAAGCCGGCGGTGATTTCCGTGCGCGTCAGCATCGGCGGTCAGGCGCAGACCTCCAGTCTCAACAGCGATGAGCTTCCGTTCCCGAAGGGCTCGCCGATGGAGCGCTTCTTCCGTCAGTTCGGCGGTACCCCTGATCAGATGAACCCGCGCGGTCCGCGTGGCGGCCGCCAGCAAGTGACCGGCCAGGGTTCGGGCTTCTTCATCTCGGCCGACGGCTTTGCGGTCACCAACAATCACGTGGTCGACAAGGCCGACAAGGTCGAAGTGCAGACTGATGACGGCAAGACCTACACCGCCAAGGTGATCGGCACCGATCCGCGCACCGATCTCGCGCTGATCAAGGTCGACGGCCGCACCGACTTCCCGTTCGCCAATCTCGGCGGCACCAACCCGCGCATCGGTGACTGGGTGCTCGCGGTCGGCAATCCGTTCGGCCTCGGCGGCACCGTGACTGCCGGCATCGTCTCGGCACGCGGCCGCGACATCGGCGCCGGCCCCTATGACGACTTCATCCAGATCGACGCCCCGGTGAACAAGGGCAATTCCGGCGGCCCGACTTTCGACGTCGACGGCAACGTCATCGGCGTCAACACGGCGATCTTCTCGCCGTCGGGCGGCTCGGTCGGCATCGCCTTCGCGATCCCGGCGGAGACGGTGAAATCCGTCATCGGCCAGCTCAAGGACAAGGGCACGGTCACCCGCGGGTGGATCGGCGTCCAGATCCAGCCAGTCACGCAGGATATCGCCGACAGCCTCGGCCTGAAGAAGACCGAAGGCGCGCTGGTCGCTGAACCGCAGGCCAACGGTCCTGCTGCCAAGGCGGGCATCGAAGCCGGCGACGTGATCACTGCGGTGAACGGTACGCCGGTGAAGGATGCCCGTGACCTTGCCAGGCAGGTGGGCACGCTCGCGCCGAACGCCGCCACGAAGCTAACTGTGATGCGCAAGGGCGCGGAACAGACCGTCAACCTCACGATCGGCGAGATGCCGGCGCAACGCGAAGCGCGCGCCGACACGCCGGATCGCGACGCGGAGCCGACGGCTCTCGGACGGCTTGGCTTCTCGCTTTCGCCCGCGCCGCGCGGCGAACGTGGCGCAGTGGTCTCCGACGTCGAGGCCGGTAGCCTCGCTGCGGAGCAGGGCTTCAAGTCCGGCGACGTGATCGTCGAGGCGGCCGGCAAGGCTATCTCTTCGCCGGAGGATGTCCGCTCCGCCGTCGAGGAAGCGCGCAAAGCCAATCGCCGCGTCGTGTTGATGCGGGTGAAGTCAGGCGACGCGACCAAGTTCGTCGCTCTGCCGGTTGGCCGCGGCTAACGAGCTAGGGGATGGTTGGCCGGTTATTCGCCCCCCAATCGGCTGATCGTTTCCCCGGGGGACGGGCTTTCGGGCCCGTCCCACCTGTTCCTGGAGTCAGGGCTTAGGCCTTGCCTCTGACACGCTGTCCTCCGGACCGGCTCATGTCGCCCCCGCCGGAATGGAGGCAGTCAGGGGGTGGCTGGCGCAAGCCCGCCGCCCCCTGTTGCTTTTTCACGAGGACGACATCTGGAGGATCGACGTGGTCAGCGTACCGCAGGCTCCCAAAGCGTCGTCGGTTCCCAAGGCCGCCGCGGCGCGGCCCTTTCAGAATCCCTCGCCATTGAATACGTCTGAAGCTGAAGCCTCGGCGGATCACCGGATCGCCGAGCAAACGAATGCTCCCATGCGCCTGCTGATCATCGAGGACGACCGCACCGCCGCCGACTATCTGGTGAAGGCCTTCCGCGAGGTCGGTCATGTCGCGGAGCATGCCGCCGACGGCGAGGATGGCTTGGCGCAGGCGCTGCATGGCCAATTTGACGTGCTGATCGTGGACCGGATGCTTCCGAAACTCGACGGCCTCACCGTGATCGGCACCCTGCGCGCCAAGAATATCCACACGCCGGCGCTGATCCTGTCGGCGCTCGGCCAGGTCGATGACCGCGTCAAAGGCCTGCGCGCCGGCGGCGACGATTATCTCGCCAAGCCCTATTCCTTCGCCGAGCTGCTCGCGCGCATCGAAGTGCTGGCGCGCCGCGGCGGTGGCCGCAGCGAGGAGATGACCTATCGCGTCGGCGATCTGGTGCTCGACCGGCTGTCGCATAGCGTCACGCGCGGGACCGAGGAACTCACGTTGCAGCCGCGCGAATTCCGCCTGCTCGAATACCTGATGAAGCATGCAGGCCAGGTGGTGACGCGCACCATGCTGCTTGAGAATGTGTGGGATTATCACTTCGATCCACAGACCAACGTGATCGACGTGCATATCTCGCGGTTGCGCTCCAAGATCGACAAAGGTTTTGCGCAGCCGTTGCTGCACACCATCCGCGGCGCCGGATATATGGTTCGTGACAACAAGTGAGGCCGTGACAGCCCCCGCCAGCCAAGCCGCCCCTGGAGCCGGCCGCCGCTGGTGGTGGTCACGCCGCGCATTGCCACAGGGTGCTGTGCCGACGCAACAGATGAGCGCGCTCGGGAAGCTGTTCCGCACCACGGCGTTCAAGCTGACGCTGGCCTATCTTATCTTCTTCGCGATCTTTGCCGCTTGCCTGCTCGGCTACTTTGCCTGGAACACGCGCCGGCTGATCACGGAACAGATCACCGCGACCGTGGACGCGGAGATCGTCGGTTTGAACGAGCAATATCGTCAGGGCGGCATCCGCCGGCTGGTCTTCGTGATCGAGGATCGCGCGCGGCGTCCAGGCTCAAGTCTCTATCTCGTCTCCACCTTCAACGGTCAGACGCTCGCGGGTAACGTCGGCTCGCTGCCGTCTGGCACGCTCGCCAATGCGGGCTGGATTGAAACGACCTATCGTCGGCAGGAGGAGCAGGACGCCGGCAACGATCATTTCGCGCTGGCCCGCGTGTTCCAATTGCCCGGCGGGTTTCGCCTCATGGTCGGTCGCGACCTGGACGAGCGCGAGCGCATCTACGACGTGATCCTGGCCGCGGGAAAATGGTCGATCGCGCTGGTGGTGTTGCTGGGCCTTGCCGGCGGCTTCTTTGTCGCGCGCCGGATGCTGCGCCGTGTCGATGCCATGACCGAAAGCACGCGCATCATCATGGACGGAAATTTCACCGGTCGTTTGCCGGTGGTTGGCTCCGGCGATGAGCTCGACCGTCTTGCCGACAATCTCAACGCGATGCTGGCGCGCATCGAAGCGCTGATGCATGGGCTCAAGGAGGTCACCGACAATATCGCGCATGACCTCAAGACGCCGCTGACGCGGCTGCGCAATCGCTCCGAACAGGCGCTGCGAACCGCCAAGACCGAAGCGGAATATCGCGCCGCGTTGGACGCGACGATCGAGGAATCGGATGCATTGATCCGCACCTTCAACGCGCTGCTGCTGATCGCGCGGGCCGAATCGGGCCAAGCGCGCGGCGAAACGGTCGAATTCGATGCCGCCGACATCGCGCGCGGCGTGACCGAATTATACGAGCCGCTCGCGGACGAGAAGGGACTGTTGCTGCGGGTGGAGGCCGATGCGCCGGCGCTAGTGCGCGGCAATCGCGAATTGGTGAGCCAGGCGCTCGCCAATCTGGTCGACAACGCGATCAAATATGCCGCGCCGAACGGCGCGCCGGAGGCGCCTCCGCCAGAGATCGTCGTGCGCGCCGCCGGTGCGGGCGAGCGTGTGATCCTGAGCGTGTCGGACCGCGGGCCGGGTATTGCCGAGGCTGACCGGGGCAGGGCGATCGAGCGCTTTGTGCGGCTGGAGCAGAGCCGCACTCAGCCTGGGTCGGGCCTGGGCCTGAGCCTCGCGGCGGCGGTCGCGCGGCTGCATGGCGGCGAATTGCGGTTGGAAGACAACCAGCCGGGACTGCGGATCGTGTTGGCGCTGCCACGCTCGCCTGGGCAAGCCACACCCTGAAGCACTTCCCAATGTCCACAGGGCTGCGCTAGACGAAGCTGGATGCAGCAATTGGGGCCAGCCAGCGCGACCGCCGTGACTCTCGCGCAACGCCTTCGCGCGGACGGTTTCACTGCGTCCGAGGAGGCGCAGTCGCGCGTCGAAGCCTGGCTCGCTGAGATCGAACAACCGGAGATCGCCGGTGCGTTGCGCGGCCTGCTTACGGCCCACTCCGCGGTGAGCACGCTGGTCGCGGCGCTGTCCGAGTACTCCCCCCATCTCTGGGATCTGATCCGCCCGGAACCCGCGCGCCTGCTTGGCCTGCTGCAGGCCGATCCCGACCGGCATTTTGCCGCACTGCTCGTGGCGGCGACCGCACAAGTCGCGGCGACCGAAGACGAGGCGGACGCGATGCGGCTGTTGCGCCGCATGAAGTCCGAAGCCGCGCTGCTGATTGGGCTCGCAGATATCGGTGGTGCCTGGCCGATCATGCAGGTGACGCGGGCGCTGACCGAGCTTGCCGATGCCGCGGTGGATGCCGCGGTCCGGTTCCTGTTTGCCGATGCGTCGCGACGCGGCCGGTTCACGTCGGCCAGCCCCGATGGCTACATCGTGCTTGCGATGGGGAAGATGGGCGCGTTCGAGCTGAATTACTCGAGCGATATCGACCTGATCGTGTTCTACGATCCCGAGGTGGCGAAGCTCGCCCCCGACGTAGAACCGACGCAGGCTTTCGTGCGCATCACGCGCGGGCTGGTCAAGCTGCTGCAGGAGCGGACCGGCGACGGCTACGTGTTCCGCACCGACCTGCGCTTGCGTCCAGATCCGGCATCGACCCAGATTGCGGTCTCGACGCCGGCCGCGCTGCATTATTACGAAAGCATCGGCCAGAATTGGGAGCGCGCGGCGATGATCAAGGCGCGTGCTTGCGCCGGCGATATCGCAGCGGGCGAGGATTTCCTCAAACAGCTTGCGCCGTTTGTCTGGCGCAAATATCTCGACTTCGCCTCCGTCGCCGCGGTGCACGCGATGAAACGCCAGATTCATGCCTATCGCGGCCATGGCGAGATCGCGGTTGAAGGCCACAACGTCAAGCTCGGCCGCGGCGGCATCCGCGAGATCGAATTCTTCGTGCAGACCCAGCAATTGATCGCCGGGGGCCGTCACCCCGGGCTGCGCGGCCGTGAAACGCTGGCGATGCTGGCGAAGCTCGCCGAGGAGAACTGGATCACCTTCGCGGCGCGCGACGACTTGTCCGCCGCCTATCAATTTCTCCGCAGCGTCGAGCACCGGCTGCAAATGGTCGCGGACGAGCAGACTCATACCTTGCCGCCCGATGCCGACGGCGTTGAACGCTTCGCCCGGTTTCTCGGCTTTCCGGGACGCGACGGTTTCGCTGAAGCACTGGTCGGCCATATGCACAAGGTGCAGCAGCATTATGCCTCGCTGTTCGAAAGCTCGTCCGAAGCTGCCGCGCATCAACGCGTGCTGAGTTTTCCTGCCCAAGGCGATGCCCGCGAGACGCTCGACCAGCTTGCCGAAATGGGATTTCGCCAGCCGGTCGAAGCGCTGGCGTTGGTGCGCAATTGGCTGGCCGGCGGATACCGCTCGTTGCGTCCCGAAGCAGCCCGCGAAGCGCTCACCGAACTGCTTCCGGTCCTGATCGAGCAATTCGCCCGTTCGGAAAGTCCCGACGCCGCGATCGTTGCCTTCGACCAGTTCCTGTCCAATCTTCACGGCGCCAGCCGGTTGCTGTCGCTGCTGCGGCAGAATTCCGACCTGGTGTCGCTGCTCGGCACCATCCTGGGCATGGCGCCGCGCCTCGCCGACACGCTCGCGCTGCTGCCGCAAGTTATGGACGCGGTGATCGACCCTGGTTTCTTTGGGCCGCTGCCGGAGGAGGAAAATCTCGCGGCGCGGTTCCAGGCGTCGCTGGGCGATTCAGCGTCATATGAGGATTTTCTGGAGCGTATCCGTGTGTTCGCACAGGAACAGATGTTCCTGACCGGAACGCGCATCCTGTCGGGCACGATTTCATCCGAGCAGGCCGGTGGCGCCTTCGCGCGCCTCGCCGACGTGCTGGTCCGTTCGCTGTTCAATGCGGTGGAAGAGAATTTCTCGAACCAGCATGGACAACTGCCGCGTCAGGAATCCGCGATCCTGGCGCTGGGCAAGCTCGGCGGCCGCGAGATGACCGCAACGTCGGATCTCGACCTGATCATGGTCTACGACTTCGACGGCGAACATGCACAGTCCGACGGCGAGCGCCCGTTGCAGGGCAGCCAGTATTTCGCGCGCCTCACGCAACGGCTGATCAGCGCGCTGACCGCGCGCACCAATTACGGCGTGTTGTACGAGGTGGACATGCGGTTGCGCCCGTCGGGACGCTCCGGCCCGCTGGCGACGCGGATCGAAGGCTTCGCCGGTTACCAGGAGGATGAGGCCTGGACCTGGGAACACATGGCGCTGACGCGCGCGCGTGTGCTGTCGGCCCCGCCCGCCTTTGCCGCGCGGGTCGAGGACGTGATCCGCGGCGTATTATGCCGCGAACGCGATCCGCAACTGCTCGCGGCCGACGTCGTCGACATGCGGCGCGCGATCGCCGCCGAGAAGGGCGACGACAATCGGTGGGACTTGAAATACGTTGCGGGTGGTCTCGTCGATATCGAGTTCATCGCGCAATATCTGCAACTCGCGCATGCGCATCGGCTGCCTGAGGTCCTCGACACCTCGACCGCGCGGGTGCTCGACAAGGCCTGGAAGCTTGGACTGATTCCGACCGAGGACGCCGAAGTCCTGCGCGCGGGTTTGCGTCTCTATCAGAACCTGACGCAGATCCTGCGGTTGTGCCTGTCGGCGCCGTTCGATCCGAAGGTGGCGCGACGCGGTCTGCTCGGCCTGCTGGCACGGGCGGCGGATATGCCAGACTTCACCATGCTCGAGGCCTTCGTCGCGGACTCGCAGGTCCAGGTTCGCAACAGCTTCATTAAGATTTTAGGGTCGGCGCCTTAGCGCCTAAGCCGCTTCGCTGCGGACCGCTGGGCTGGCGTTGAGCGGCAGGTGCAGCGTCACCACGGTGCCGACGCCGAGGCGCGAGCGCATGCGCATGGTGCCGCCATGCAGCTCGGCAAGTGACTTCGCGATCGCGAGGCCGAGACCTGAGCCCTGGTGGCTCTTGGTGAGCTGGCTCTCGACCTGCTCGAACGGGCGGCCGAGTTTCGCCAGCGCATCGCGCGGAATGCCGATGCCGGTGTCGGCGATCGCGATCCGGACGAAGTCGCCGCGAATCTTGCCGCGCACCGTGATGCGGCCGCCTTCAGGCGTGAATTTGACTGCGTTGGAAAGCAGATTGAGCGCGATCTGCTTGAGCGAGCGCGGGTCGGCGTGCAGCCAGATCCCAGGATCGATGTCGGCTGACACCGTCAGGTCCTTGTCTTGGGCGCGCGCCGAGATCACCCGGATGGTGTCGGTGAAGAACGGCGCGAGCTCGACTTCCTCGAAGGCCAGCTTGATACGGCCGGCCTCGATCTTGGACATGTCGAGGATATCGTTGATCACGTCGAGCAGATACTGACCGCTCTCGCGGATGTCGCTGCAATATTCCTGGTATTTGTCGGCACCGAGCGGACCGAACATCCCCGATTCCATGATCTCGGAGAAGCCGATCACCGCATTGAGCGGCGTGCGCAACTCGTGGCTCATGTTGGCGAGGAATTTCGACTTGGCCTGGTTGGCGTCCTCGGCACGGTCTTTCTCTTCGGCGTATTTCTCAGCGAGATCGGCGAGTTCGAAGGTCTGCTGTTCCAGCGTCTGCTGCGAGGAGCGCAGGTCCGACACGGTGGCCATCAGCCGCTTCTCGCTCTCCATCAGCTTCACTTCGTGCTGCTTGAGCGGGGTGATGTCGGTGCCGACCGAGACGTAGCCACCGTCCTTGGTGCGGCGCTCGCTGATGTGCAGCCAGCGACCGTCGTCAAGCTGAACCTCGAAGGTGCGCGCGCCGGGCACCGCATGGCCGTCATTCGAAACCTTGGTGCGCACGATCGGCTTGCGGCCGGCGGCTGCGACTTCGTCGTAGCGGGTGCCTGAGGCGGTCGCGGCCTCGTGGAGATTATGCAGCGTCTGGAAATTGGAATTGCACAACACCAGGCGATTTTCCGCGTCCCAGAGCACGAAGGCTTCGGGAATGGTTTCGATCGCGTCGCGCAGCCGCAGATCGGCGGCCATGGTCTTCTCGACCAACGTCTTCTGCTCGGTGATGTCGACGGCGATGCCGATCAGATGTGCGCTGGTCTCGCCGGCCTGCTGCACCAGTTCGCAGCGCACCCGCAGCCAGACCCAATGTCCGGCGGCATGGCGCATGCGGAAGTCGCGGTCGACTGAAACGGCGGTCGCGTCGGCGAGCTCGGTGGCGAGGTCGTAAAGCACGACATCCTCTGGATGCACCAGCGCGTCGACCTCACCGAAGGTGAGGAGTGATTCTTTGGCCTCGATGCCGACAATGGTGAACATCGATTCCGACCAGAAGATCCGGCCGCGCGCGAGGTCCCAATCCCATAGTCCGCAGCGTCCGCGGTTGAGCGCGGTGTCGATTCGCGTGCGCACCGTCTCATAGATGACGTCCGCTTCGCGCGCGCGGGTTGCCTGCCAATGGAATGCGAAGCCGAGGATCAGGACCACAAAGCCGGTGGTCGCCGAGAGCGTCACAGTCAGTGCGGTATCCGAGCGCCAGGTGAGCAAGGCGTCGGTGCGCGGCTGCGTGATCGCAACCTGGCCGGCGAAGCCCTTGAGGTCCTGCACCGCGGCGAGTGCGGGCGTGCCGCCCGGCAATTGGATTTCCATCACGCCGGCAGCGGCGCCGAAGGTGGTCAGCGGCTGGGCGGAACCTAGAATATCGATCAGGCGGCGTCCGCGCGCATCGCTTTCGGCCGGCACCGCCGCGACCACGATACCGTCGGCGTTGGCAACATAGATCGAGCGGCCCGGAGCTTTCGCCCATTGCGGGATCGCGGCGTCGAGATCGGTTTGAAGTTTGCGCGCATCCGCCTTCGGATCCTTGCCGGAGAACCGGTCGGCCAGGATATCCGCGGTCGCCTCGATTTCCCGCACCCGCTCATTGAGCGTGAGGCGGCGATGATCCAATAGCTGGACGATCGCTCCTGCACAGATCGTGAGCAGGAATGCGATGATCAGTGCAGGTACAGCGCGACGCAATAGCGGCTCGGCGGTCAATAGCCGCCGATACGCTGGCTTGGCGATAGATTGCGCCAGGCCCTTGATCGAGTCATGCCGAACCGGTGCGTGCGCTGCCTCGGCGCGCGCCATTCACATACTCCCCTCGAAGTCCCCGACATCCTCATTCGGAAGGATGTGCCGCATCTCTCCGAATCACTTGCATTCGAATCGAATTCGGCGCGCTTGTCGAGAGTCAAGCGGGCGCCATTTACTTTTGCACCACGATTATGGCCGGGGTTTGTGCGCGCGCGTTAACGATTTGGGCAATTTGGAGTGCGGCGATCCGCGCGGACGTGCACGGAGGATGCCCGCTCTCGCGGGCATGACAGCCGAGGGAGCGGTGGCCTACAAATCCGCGAGCGCGCGCTGCGCGATGTCGGCGACGTCGCGCGACAATTTTGGCGCGGCGGCGACGCGGCGCAGCGCGGCTTCGGCCTTGGCGCGCCGTTGCGGCTCGAGCGAACGCCAGCTCTTGAACGCGGACAGGAGGCGGGCGGCGACTTGCGGATTGCGGGCGTCGAGCGAGACCACCGTTTCGGCGACGAAGTCGAAGCCCGCACCGTCGGCGCGGTTGAACTGGGTCGGGTTGCCGAGCGCGAAGGCGCCGATCAGCGAGCGCACGCGGTTCGGATTGGCGAAGGAGAAGGCCGGATGGGTGGTCAGGTCCCGCACCCGCTGCAGCGTTGCGGCTTCCGGAATGCCGGCTTGCAGGCCGAGCCACTTGTCGACGATCAGCGGCTCCTGCGCATAGCGGCGATAGAAATCCTCGATCGCAGCTGCGCGCTCGGGCCCGTCGTGAAGAGAGAGCGTATAAAGCGCCATCATCCGGTCAGTCATGTTGTCGGCCGATTGATATTGTTGCGCGACCAGCCTGACGGCGTCCGGATCCTTGGTGGCGGTAAGGAGGTCGATGCTGACATTGCGCAGCGAGCGCCGGCCGGCGCTTGCGGCGTCCGGGCTGTAGGGCGCGGATGTCACCAGGCGGCGATAGGTGTTCGACAGGCTGTCACGGAGCTTGCCACCGATTGCGGCGCGCAGCGCCTGGCGCGACGCGAAGATCGCGTCCGGATCGACATCGCGCCCGATCTCGCGGGCAATGTCGGTTTCGCCCGGCAACGCCAAGGCCTGCGCTACGAAGGCAGGCTCAAGCGATTCATCCGCCAAGACGGCGCCGAGCGCTGCGGCGAGACCTTCGTCCTCGCGCGGCGCAGCGCCGGAGCGGATCGCCGCGGCATTGTCGACCAGCATCCGGATCGCGAGCGTCTGGATCGCCTGCCAGCGGTTGAAGGGGTCGCTGTCATGCGCTGCGAGGAAGCGCAGTTCCTCGGCGCCTAGATTGGCCGAGAGCTTGATCGGCGCCGAGAAGCCGCGATTGAGCGACAGCACCGGCGCTTCTGGCACATCCTTGAACACGAATGACTGGGACGGATGGGTCAGCACCAGCACGCCGCGTTCAACCGGCAGTCCATCGGCGAGCGCGAGCGGCAGGTCGTGGCCATTGCGGCCGAGCAGCCCGATCCCGAGCGGGATGACCATCGGCTCCTTGTGCGGCTGTCCGGGCGTCGGCGCGAGCGTCTGCGCCACGTCGAGCGTATAGGTCTTGGCCTGCGCATCATAGCGGCCGGTGGCGACCACCTCGGGCGTTCCGGCCTGCGAATACCAGCGCATGAATTGCGCGAGGTCGGTCCTGGTCGCGTCGGCGAAGCATTGCACGAATTGCTCGATGGTCGCGGCTTCGCCGTCATGCCGTTCGAAATAGATATCCATGCCTTTGCGGAAACCGTCGGCGCCGAGCAGCGCCTTGAGCATGCGGATGACCTCGGCGCCCTTTTCGTAGATCGTCGAGGTGTAGAAGTTGTTGATCTCGTGATACAGCTCAGGCCGTACCGGATGCGCCAGCGGTCCGGAATCCTCGACGAATTGTCCGACCCGCAGGTTGCGCACATCGGAGATGCGTTTGACCGGGCGCGAGCGTTGGTCGGCGGTGAATTCCTGATCGCGGAAGACGGTGAGGCCTTCCTTGAGGCAAAGCTGGAACCAGTCGCGGCAGGTGATCCGGTTGCCGGTCCAGTTGTGGAAATACTCGTGCGCGATGACCGCCTCGATGCCGCCGAAATCGGAGTCGGTCGCGGTGTCCGGCGAGGCCAGCACGTATTTGTCGTTGAAGACGTTGAGGCCCTTGTTCTCCATCGCGCCCATGTTGAAGTCGGACACGGCGACGATCATGAAGATGTCGAGGTCATATTCGCGGCCGAAGGCCTCCTCGTCCCAGCGCATCGAACGCTTCAGCGAGTCCATCGCGTAGCCGACGCGATCTTCCTTGCCTGGCTCGACATAGATCTTCAGTGCGACCTCGCGGCCCGATATAGTGCGAAATGTGTCGGATGAGACGGCGAGCGCGCCGCCGACCAGCGCGAACAAATAGGACGGCTTCGGAAACGGATCGTGCCATACGGCGAAGTGCCGGCCGGTGCCGGCAATCTCGCCGCTCTCAATCAGGTTGCCGTTGGCAAGCAGGATCGGTGCCTCAGCCTTCGCCGCCTCGATGCGCGTCGTATAGACCGCCATGACGTCCGGCCGGTCCGGGAAATAGGTGATGCGGCGAAACCCTTCCGCCTCGCATTGGGTGCAGTAGGTGCCGCTCGACCGGTAGAGGCCGGAGAGCTGCGTGTTGGCGGTCGGATCGACCAGCGTCTCGATCTCCAACCGGAACGGGCCGGGCGGGGGCTGCATGATGGTCAGCCGGTCCGGGGTCGCGAGATATTGCGCCTCCGGGAGCGCGGCGCCGTCCACACGCAGCGAGACCAGGTCGATCCCATCGCCGTCGAGCACGACCGGGGCGGGGGATCCCACCGCGGGGTTGGGCTTGAGCTGCAGTGTCGCGCGCACCTTGGTGGCGGTCGGATGCAGCGACACGTCGAGGTGGACGGTCTCAACCAGCCAGTCGGGCGAGCGATAGTCCTGCAGGCGGACGGCTTTTGCTTCTTCGGTACGCATGCAACCTCATAAAAATTCAAAGGGCAATCTATGCCCTAATATCGAGCAAAGTCACCAGAAAGACGACTTGGTGGCCGGACCAAGTTCGACGATTTCACACGCGAATCTTTGATGGGTCTCGGCTCAGCCCGCTGTCAAAGGCACTTTCGGTGTGCCATCGAGCCTTCCCGTCAAAAAATCAGGGAACCGCTCGGCGTCGCCTGCCATGCCGGCGTCGCGACGGACTTCCACCAAGGCGGTCAGGATCGCGAGCGCCAACACCTCGTGATGGCCTTCAACCCCGTCATCAAGCCAGGTCGGAAGCCCAGGCTCCCGGGACAGGGAGCAATGCCACGCGGCGTCGTCATAGATCAGCCGGCGCAGTTTCCACTGCGGCAGTTCGAGTTCGACCAGCGCCAGCGCGGCATCGGTCCAGGCCTGACGCTCGACTAAACCGGCAATCCGGCGCGGGCCGCCGGTGATCGCGACCAGGCGCGGGCATGCCTGCGCGATCACGTCGGCGATGAGATCGGGCGTGACAGCCTGTGCAAGGTGAAGCTTGCGTTCAAACAGGCCTTCGGTCGTCGGATGGAGCAGCATGGCACCGTCTCACTTTCACGGCGCGCGGGGGCGTCGCGTTTGAAAGATGGAGAAAGCCGCATTCGGAAACGAGATGGAGGCGAGGCCGAAGATATAGGAATTTCATAAAGGTCGGCCGGGCACGGGCAGTGCGGCCATGCTGGTGCGACGTGCCTGTGGCGCGCCAATTCCTATGAGATTCCTATAAAGACGCCGCCGTTCCCATCTCGAAAACCAACGGCGCCGGTGGCAGGTAGTCGTCGTTGAACACGCTGTGACTGCCGCACGATTGATTCACGTCAAGAGCGATGCTCGAGGTGTTTCTATCGTGCGGGTGGATTCACCGACCGCAAGGAACATCCGATGTTGGACCTGATGATGCTCGCCATCGGTATCGGCTTCTTCGCATTGACGCTGGGCTATGCCTACGCGTGCGATTGGCTCTGAGGAGGCTGCCATGATGTTCGATTATTCGCTCGCCGCCCTGGTGACTGCGGGGCTGCTGATTTACCTGACCTACGCTCTGCTTCGGCCCGAGCGGTTCTGAGAGGCGCACGACCATGACCATACTCGGCTGGATTCAGATCGTTCTTTTCTGCGCTATCGTCGTGGTGCTGGTGCTGCCGCTCGGCTGGTACATGACGCGCGTCTTCAATGGCGAGCGCACGTTCCTGTCCCCGGTGCTGCGCCCGGTCGAGACGGCGCTTTACTGGGCCGGCGGCGTCGACGAGAAGCGCGAGCAGCATTGGCTGACCTACACGGTCGCGATGCTGCTGTTCCACGTGTTCGGCTTTTTCGTCCTGTATGGCTTGCTGCGCTTCCAGGCGTTGCTGCCGTTCAATCCGGCCGAGATGTCCGCGGTCGCGCCGGATCTTTCGTTCAACACCGCGGTCAGCTTCATCACCAATACCAACTGGCAGAATTACGGTGGCGAAAGCACGCTGTCCTACCTGGTGCAGATGCTTGGCCTGACACATCAGAACTTCCTGTCGGCCGCGACCGGCATCGTGCTCGCGCTCGCACTGATCCGCGGCTTCGCGCGGGCGTCGGCGCGCACCGTCGGGAATTTCTGGGTCGATATTACCCGTTGCACGCTCTACATCCTGCTTCCGATCTGCATCGTCTACACGCTGTTCCTGGTCTGGCAGGGCATCCCGCAGACGCTCGGTCCGTATGTCGACGCGGCCACGCTTGAGGGCGCGAAGCAGACCATCGCCGTGGGTCCGGTCGCCTCCCAGGTTGCCATCAAGATGCTCGGCACCAATGGCGGCGGCT
>CANKHJ010000074.1 GCA_947481635.1 Bradyrhizobiaceae bacterium | reverse complement strand
TGCAGTTGACTAAATCTGCGCTGTGGCAGGGTCACTATCGGCGCCGATCGTGACCCCACCTGAACGCAAATTCCTCTACTCGCTGCAATGCGTTGTGACTGTTACTTCACGGGGCCAAGTTCGGCGCCGATTTACAGCCGCCTTCGCATTGTGGCGAAATACGAGGGCGGGGATCGGCGCCATGACGTATCGGGAGTTCTTGGATGTTGCCGCAGCAATCGGCATTGACCGCTGTCGGGCGATCCGGACTTTGCTTCGAACATAGCCGAGCGCCGACACCCGCGTTCAAACCGTCAACGTCGCTCTTTCCGGCCTGACGCGTTGTTGTGCCGCGGTGCGGCCGTGTCAGCGCCGACGTGCGGCTGTCCGCCATCGTTCACCAGCGCTTATCGGGCAGGAGTTGGGCACAAAACCTGATTGAGCCGCAATATTTCTTGTAAGATATTGATTTTGCTGGCGCTCCCTACCGGAATCGAACCGGTGTTTTCGCCGTGAGAGGGCGACGTCCTGGGCCGCTAGACGAAGGGAGCAAGCTCGGCGGCCATGGAGATAGACGGCTTGGCCGGGGGACGCAAGTCTCGCCCGTTTCGGGCCTTTTGGCCGCTTTTCGGTGCCGGAGCCGGCCTAGGGCTCGGTCGCAAAGCGCAGGCGGCCGGCCGGCTTGAGCGACTTCAGGTCATAGGTGCGGATTTCGACCGCGCCAGCGACATCGAGGGTCACGACGATGCGGTCTTCCGCCACCGCGGTGGAGACGACGCGGGCATTCTTCGGCAGCAGGGCGGTCATCTCGGCGGGTCCGACCGTGCCGCCCGAGTTCATCAGGCGGTATCCGATCACGCCCAGCACCGCGGCCACCGCGATCAGGGTCGTGGCGCCGGAGATCAGCATCATCAGCCGGATCCGCGCCACGATGCGCGCGGCGGCTGGATCGAGCGGCTTTTCGTCGCCCTGGTTCGGATCGCTCATGCGGCGCCTTCTAGCATCCCTGTCGCGGGCAGGCGACCACTGAAGGCCGGATCATTTGAATGCCGGCACGACATGTTTGCTGAACAGGCGGATCGAGTTGGACACCAGGTCCGCCGGCATCCTGCCGATCTTATGATTGGTGCAGAAGATGTCGTAGCCGATCTTCTTGCGGCTCGCCTCGAGGACCCGGATCACGGTCTGCGGCGAGCCCACCACCGCGAGGCCATTTTCGAGGTTATAGTCGTAGCTCTCGCGCGCCAGCCGCATGGTCTCGCCGCGCGCCTTGTCGTCGGGCCGCTCGCTGTCGCGGCCCATGCCGCGCGCATTGCTGCCCCAGCCGATGCGTGTCTTCTCGATCGGGCCGCCGCCAACCGGCACGGCGCCGCCTTCACGCGCGACAAGATATTGCCGCGCCTCGGCATGCGCCTGCTCGTCGGTCTCCGCCACGTGCACCTGGCGCTGCAGGAAGATGCGCGGCATCGGGCCCGGATGGTTCTGCTCGCGCCAGACCTTGCGGTAGAGATCGAATTTGCGTGCGATCACGGCGTCGGTGTCGAGGTTCTGCGACACGTGGTAATTGCCTTTGGCGGCGAACTCGATCGCGGCGTCCGAATGCACCGCGGCCCAGATCGGTGGATGCGGCTGCTGAAACGGCTTGGGCTGCGGGATCGCTTCGTCGAATTTGAAATACTTGCCCTCGAAGGTGACCTCGTCCTGGGTCCAGGCGCGCTTCACCAGTTCGAGCACTTCGCCCGCGATCGCGGCGCGCTGGTAATAGTCGACGCCCCAGCGGATGAATTCATGCTCGTGCACGCCGATGCCGGTGCCGAATTCGACCCGGCCGCGTGACAACTGGTCCAGCATCGCAACTTCCTGCGCGAGGCGCAGCGGATGATAGAACGGCAATTGCCACATCATGGCGCCAATGCGCAGCCGGCTGGTGGCGCGCGCGACCGCGGTGAGGAATACGGTCGGCGCGGTGATGCGGCCGAGCGGCGAATTCTGGTGCTCGATCACGAAATAGGAATGCCAGCCCGCCGCCTCGATCTCCTGCGCGAGGCGGATATGGCGGTCGTAGACGTCCGCCATCGGCTCATTGCCGCCGCCATAGCCGCCGACGGCGTCCCACAGGGCAAAATCAATACGCGACATGGCTTCGATGATCCGGCTAAGGGTGAGGCACTATGGATACGCAGGCCGAAGCAAGACGGGTGATCGTCGCCGAAGAGGATTCGGGCGGACGGCTCGATCGCGTTCTGGCCGCGGGGATCGGCGATCTGTCGCGGTCGCGGCTTAAGATGCTGATCCTTGCCGGCCAGGTCACAGTCGGGGGGCGAACGATCCTTGATCCGGGGCACCACGTCAAATCCGGGGATGAGATCGCGGTCGCGGTGCCGCCCCCGGACGATCCGGAGCCGCAAGCGGAAGCGATTCCGCTCAACGTCGTGTTCGAAGACAAAGAGCTCATCATCATCGACAAGCCGCGCGGGCTGGTCGTGCATCCCGCCGCGGGCCATTGGACCGGCACGCTGGTGAATGCGCTGATCGCACATTGCGGCGACAGCCTCTCCGGCATTGGCGGCGTGAAGCGGCCGGGCATCGTGCATCGGCTCGACAAGGACACCACCGGCCTGATGGTGGCGGCGAAGACCGATCGCGCGCACCGGATCCTGGCCAAGCAGTTCGCCGACCACGGACGCGAAGGCCCGCTGACGCGCGGCTACCTCGCCTTCGTGTGGGGCACGCCCGACCGGCCGAAGGGCACGATCGACAAGCCACTCGGGCGCCACCCCAATACGCGCGACAAGATCACGGTGCGCCCGGACGGCCGCGAGGCCATCACCCACTGGGCGGTCCGCGAGACCTATCCCGGCGCCGACGGCAAGCCGGTGGTCAGCATGCTGGATTGCCGGCTGGAGACGGGACGCACTCACCAGATCCGGGTGCATCTCGCCTCGACCGGCCACCCGGTGCTCGGCGACGAGGCCTACGGCATGGGGTTCAAGACCAAGACTGCCCTGATCTCCCCGCCCGCCCAGGACGTGCTGGCGGGCCTGGGAAGACAGGCCCTCCATGCCTATTTATTGGGGGTCGAACATCCCGACGGCCGTTTTCTGGAGTTCCGCTCGGAACTGCCGGAGGACCTCGCCCGTTTACGTCTTGCACTGGCGGGTCACCGCTAGGCCTCGGCCTAAATTCGAGAAAAAACAAATGCTTAGCGGCGTCGTGGGCTCATCACGGGGCGCTCGCCGGGATGTGACAAGTTGATGTCTTGGTATCCATGCCTCCGTTGGGATATGCTGCGCCTGCGGTCACACTTCGCGACCGCAGCAAAACGACGCGTCGTCGGCTCGGGTAGCGGCGACGCACCTCGCCCGCCGATCCCCGGGGGCACAACATGGAGGGCGCCCTAGTGGCCCGTTCCGCTGCACTACCGGTCCTGACCGCCGAGTCAGGCCTCACGCACTATCTGGAAGAAATCCGTCGGTTCCCGATGCTGGAGCCGCAGGAAGAATTCATGCTGGCCAAGAGCTGGCGCGAGCATGGTGACCGCGATGCGGCGCACAAGCTCGTCACGTCACATCTGCGCCTGGTGGCGAAAATCGCCATGGGCTATCGCGGCTATGGCCTGCCGATCTCGGAAGTGATCTCCGAAGGCAATGTCGGCCTGATGCAGGCGGTGAAGCGGTTCGAGCCGGACAAGGGCTTCCGCCTCGCCACTTACGCGATGTGGTGGATCAAGGCCGCGATCCAGGAATACATCCTGCGCTCGTGGTCGCTCGTGAAGATGGGCACCACCGCGAACCAGAAGAAGCTGTTCTTCAACCTGCGCAAGGCGAAGAGCAAGATCTCCGCGCTGGACGAGGGCGATATGCGCCCGGATCAAGTCAAGCTGATCGCCAAGCGCCTCGGCGTCACCGAGCAGGACGTGGTCGACATGAATCGCCGCCTCGGCGGCGACGCGTCGCTCAATGCGCCGATCCGTGACGACGGCGAATCCGGCGAGTGGCAGGACTGGCTGGTCGACGAACGCTCGAACCAGGAATCGGTGCTGGCCGAGCAGGAAGAGACCGACAACCGGCGCAAGGCGCTCGGCGATGCACTGTCCGTGCTCAATGAGCGCGAGCGCCGCATCTTCGAGGCGCGACGGCTCGCCGACGACCCGATCACGCTGGAGGAACTGGCCGACGAGTTCGGCGTCTCCCGTGAGCGCGTGCGCCAGATCGAGGTGCGCGCGTTCGAGAAGGTGCAGAAGGCGGTGAAGAATCGCGTCGCCGCGATGGAGCAGCCGGGGAGTGCGCCGGCGCTGACCATGCACTAGCGTTGATTTGGTTTGAGCAATGCAACGCGCCGCAGGTTTGCGGCGCGTTTTGCATTTCAGGCCCGCTACGCTGACAGCCCGCCGGAAATGGATACCGGCTGGTTGTCCAATTCCGCCGCTTTTGCCTGTCACTGAATCCTGAGCGTTACCTCATCGAACGGGCAGAATGAAACCTCTCGGTTACGTGGTCGGCGCGATTGCCATCGTGGGGAGCCTCAGTCTCGTTGCACTGACGCTGCGCCCCGGTTCGGCAACGTCCCAACCGAAGATCGTCAAGGCCGAGCTTGCTCCCAAGCCGGCCGCACCGGTCGTCGAAGATCAAACTTTGCGAACCATCAACCCGCCACGGCCTGCGACTCTGCCGGATGCGTTATCGAGGCCGGAGGCGCACGCGCTCGCGTCCGCCCTGGTGCCGGATGAGTCCGACAGGCCTGTGCTGGAAACGATCGGTCGTTCGCTGGCAACCGATCGCGCCGAAAGCCGCGCGCGCATGCCGGCGAAAATGAAACGCGGCAAGGGCGGCGCGTTGAAGGCGCGTAAGGCTTTGCGCGTGAAGAGCGCGCAGAAAAAGCGTTAGCCTGATCAGATTAGCCGAGCGCTTTCCCGGGACCGGCACCACCAGCGTCACGCAGAGCTACTGGCCCCAGACGGCAAAAGCATCCGCGAACGCACGCTCGCCGGGATTTCCTTTTTCCATCGCGAGAATGGCGCGGCGGCCATTTGCGTAGACGATCGGGATGTCGAACCAGCTGCGTTCCTTGAGCAGCTTGACGTTGCGCTCACGCTCGGTGTCGACCGAATAGAGCGCGATGAGGAAATAGCCGTTGGTCACCTTCACCGCGACGCCGGCCAGCGGCACGCCGCGCGCCTGCTCGGACTGCTTCATCAGCACACCCGGCACGTTGGCGATCCCGCCGCCGGAACTATCGGCGGGCACTTTGAACACGACCTCGATGGTATGGCTTGCCGGCAGCGCGGCATCGCTGTTGCGGCGAAGCGAGAAGGTCACGCCCATGCGCCGCTCGGGCACCTCGATGTCGGCCTTCACCGCGAGTTCGGGAGGCTGATTGGCGCCGGGCGACACGGTCTCGGTGCGCCAGATCGCGGAGCCCACCAGGCGCTTGCCCTGAGGATCGTTCGGGTCCTCCTCGTAGAGGACGACACGCTGCGCCACCTGCGCGACCGGCGGCTGGTTCGCCTGCTGTTGGCTGCCGGCGGGCGCGACGCGATCCGGAATCTTCGGCGACGGCGCGAGAACGCTATCCTTTGCCGGCTGCGTCACCGGCGTCGACGGCCCCTTGGCGGTCTGGATGTAGGAGCGGATATTTCCGAACTGCGCGAACACCACCGCGCCGACCGCACCGACCAGGATCAGAGCGGCGAGCGCCGCGATCAGCTTGCCGAGCGGCCGCCGTGGCGACACCGGCGGCGGGAAGGCCGGATCGTCCGTCTCCGAATCGGGCTTAGCACGGTCGCGGCCGATACGCCGTTCATCAAACCTGACGCCGGAATCGAGCCGCGCCGGCGCCGGCATCTCGACCTTCGGCGCGGTGTCGGCGGCTGCCGGCGCAGCGGGTTGCGATTCAGACTTGGGTGCGGGCGGCGAGACCGAATTGTCCGGCTTGGCCGGCTCGTGCCAGTCGCGCGGGACCCGCGGCTCGCCGCGCAATTCGGGAAAGGGCGCATCCCCATTGCGGGGCAACCGTGGTGGCGGCGTCCGCCCCGATGGCTCAACCGGCTTGGGCGGTACGGAGGGTGCGTTGTCCGCGCCGACGCCCTGGCGGAAGCCCGCCAGCGCGTTGTCGAGCAGCGAGCCCTCGGCCGCCGGCCGCATGGGTGCAGGCGCCGATTCGGGTGCGCTCTGCTGCGACGGAACGGCAGGCATGGAAGGCGGCGTCGGCACCGGTGGCGGCTTTGGCACCGGCGTGAAGATATCGCGCGGCGGCGGCTCGACCTTGGGCGGCAGCGGCGCTGGATCGGGGGGACGGGTCGCCTCGATGCGCGCCTGGCGAACCGCGTCGGCCTCGACCTTGCGGATCGCCTCTTCCAGCGCGAGGCGCTCTCGGGTGATGTCGGATTCCGACAGCGGCGGCGTGACGCCGCGCAATTGCGCGAGCAACGCGGCACGCGCGCGCTCATAGAGCGCGCGGCGCGCCTCGGCGGTGTTCTTGTCCGCACCGGCGACGGCCCGTGCGATCAGCGGGTAGTAGTCAGCCATCCGCATCAGCTTATATCATTTTTTTGGATTTCTGCCGCCCGCGGATGGACTCTGTGACGAATTGCGCGCTTTCAGGCCGCAACTTTCGTCAGCCCTCGAAGGGGTTTTGGACCAGGATTGTGTCTTCCCGCTCGGGGCTGGTGGACAGAAGCGCTACCGGGCACCCTACCAATTCTTCGATCCGGCGCACGTATTTGATCGCCTGGGCGGGCAGATCGGCCCAAGACCGCGCCCGGGCGGTCGGCTCATGCCACCCCCCGACCGTCTCATAGACCGGCTCGACCCGCGCCTGGGCATGCTCGCTGGCGGGCAGATAGTCGATCTCGCGCCCGTCCAGCTTATAGCCGGTGCAGACCTTGATCTCGTCGAAGCCATCCAGGATGTCGAGCTTGGTCAAGGCGAGGCCGTGGATGCCACTGGTGCGGCAGGTCTGGCGCACCAGCACCGCGTCGAACCAGCCGCAGCGGCGCGGCCGGCCGGTGACGGTGCCGAACTCGCGCCCTCGCTCGCCGATCAGGCGCCCGGTCTCGTCCTGCAGCTCGGTCGGGAACGGCCCCTCGCCCACCCGCGTGGTGTAGGCCTTGCAGATGCCGAGCACATAGCCGACCGACGACGGTCCCATGCCGGACCCGATCGCGGCCTGTGCCGCCACCGTGTTCGACGAGGTCACGAAAGGATAGGTGCCGTGGTCGACGTCGAGCAGCGCACCCTGTGCGCCCTCGAACAGGATGCGTTTGCCCTCGCGGCGCTTCTGATCGAGCAGCGACCAGACCGAATCCATGTAGGGCAGTACCTTCGGCGCCACCGATGCGAGCCCGTCATACACCGTCGCGGCGTCGATCTCCGGGAGTCCAAGCCCGCGCCGGAGCGCATTGTGATGCACCAGCAGCCGATCGATCTTGTGGCGAAGGGCCGGCAGGTCGGCGAGGTCCATCACGCGGATGGCGCGGCGGCCGACCTTGTCCTCATAGGCGGGTCCGATGCCGCGCTTGGTGGTGCCGATGCGGGTCGTGACATTCGACGACTCGCGGATGGCATCGAGTTCCTGATGCAGCGGCAGGATCAACGCGGTGTTCTCCGCGATGCGCAGGTTTTCCGGCGTGACCGTGATGCCCTGCGCGGCCAGCCGCGCGACCTCCTCGACGAAGGCATGCGGATCGAGCACCACGCCATTGCCGATCACCGACAGCTTGCCGCGCACAACGCCCGAGGGCAGCAGCGAAAGCTTGTAGGTTGCACCGTCGATGACCAGCGTATGGCCGGCATTGTGGCCGCCCTGAAAGCGCACCACGACATCGGCCTGCTCCGAGAGCCAGTCGACGATCTTGCCTTTGCCCTCGTCGCCCCATTGCGAGCCGACCACGACCACATTCGCCATTCCAACCTCTTCGAGCGCCCAGGAACGCGCGCACAAATATCGCGTCAAACCGGGCACTTACCTCAATGGGAGGGAAGCGGATTTGGTAGCGGATGACGGCCGCTGAGGCAAGGCTGGGGAGGCTCCCCTGCTACCCCTGAGGCTCGATCTTGGCGATCTTCACGTAATCGCCCCAGTCCTTGATCTGCTGAAGGAAATAGGCCTGCGCGGCGTCCGGCTTGGAGACCCACGGGTCGCTGGCGACGTCGTTGAGGAACTTCCGGGCGTCCTCACTGGCCACCACCTGGCTGAACCAGTCGTTGAGCTGCTCGACCACCGGCTTCGGCGTCGCAATCGGCACCATTGCCCCCCACCAGGTGCGGATATCGATCGGATAGCCGTATTCGGCAAAGGTCGGAATCTCCGCGGCGGCCTGCATCCGCGCGATCGATCCGACCGCCAGCAATTTCATCCGGCCGGCGCGCGCCTGGCCCATCGCCTGGATATTGTCGGCAATGGCGTAGTCGATATTGCCGCTGGCGAGATCGTTGAGAAAATCCGCCCCTGTGCGATACGGCACGTCCACCGACTGCAGCCCGGCCTTCTCCCGGTACATCGCGCCGATGGTCTTGGCGATCGGGGTCGCGAAACCATAACTCGCCTTCTCGCCCTTCTGCTTCATCGCGGCGGTCAATTCGGCGACATCCTTCCACGGCGCGTCGGGGCGGACCGCGAGCATCATGGTCGCCTGACTGATGGTCGCGGCGACCTGGATGGTCTTGCCGACATCCACGCCGGGATTCTTGAACAGGTGCATGTTGGCGGCGAGCGAACTCGCCCCCGCAACCTGGATCGTGTGCCCGTCCGGCTTGGAGCGCGCGACGAATTCGGTGGCGATGCTGCCGAGCGCACCCGGCTTGTTGTCGACGATGATGTTGCGTCCCACCAGCGGCCGCATCTTCTCGGCGAAGAACCGCACGATGATGTCCGCGCCGGAGCCGGCTGCAAAGCCGCAGAGGAAATGCAGGTCTTGCGAGGGAAAGGCCTGCGCCCGGCTGCGGCCCGCGCCGAGCATCGTGCCGAGCGCGATCGTCGATGCGCCGATGTTCAGATTCCGCCGGGTGATCGTCATGCCGTCCTCCCGCATTTGTTGTTGGCGCGGATGCTACACGGCGCAGCCGAAGCGCGACAAGCGCATACCCGCGCTAGCGACGCGCTATCTGCCCCACAACCTCTTGGTCGCGATGTCCGCGCCCTGGCGCAGGGTTTCCAGCTTCTTCCACACCACCGGTGCGATGACGAATTCGCGGCCCGCGAAAGTGCCGAAGCCACAATCGGTCGACGCAATGACGCGATCGCGATCGCCGACCGCGGCCACCGCTTCCTCGATGCGCCGCGCCACCAGCTCGGGATGCTCGACGATATTGCTGGTGGTCTCGATCACCCCTGGGATCAGCGCCATGTCCTTCGGCAGCGGAAACCGCTTCAGCACGTCGTATTCGTGGGCGTGGCGCGGATTGGCGAACTCGATGCTGAGCGCGCCGACCTTGGCTTCCAGCAGGACCGGCAGCACTTGCGCCAGCGCGATGTCGTAGAGATGCGGCGTGTCGGAATTGCCCCAGCAGACATGCAGCCGCACCTGCTCGCGCGGAATGCCCTCGAGGCCGCGGTTGATCGCCGCGACATGCAGCGCGCAGACCTTCACGAATTCCGCATCGCTCTTATCCTGGAAATTCATGTGGCGTGCCATCGCAAGGTCGGGCGCGTCAATCTGCAGGATCAAGCCGGCGTCGACGATGGCGCGGTATTCCGTGCGCATCTCCTGCGCCAGCGCCATCAGATAGCTTTCATCGCTGTCGTAATGCGCGTTGATCAGCGTGGTCGAGATGATCCCCGGCGAGGCCGCGGTCATGAAGCCCTGCGCAAACCTTTTCTGCGCATGGCGTTTGAGACGCGCGGTGTCCTCGTCCACCGGCTTGGTATCAAGATAGCGTACCGCACCGATGGCCGCGGCAGCATTGCGGCTGCGGCCGCGATTCGGAAAACGCAGCCGCTGCAACTCGATCAGTTCGGGAAATTCCTTCAGTTCGCGGCTCATCGGCCGCTTCGACTCGCCGCCGAAGCCGGACATCCGCTGCGGCACATAGGTTTGGAAACCGACCCGCGGCTGCTCGCCGTCATTACCGATGTCGACGCCCGCTTTCACCTGCCGATCGACCACGTCGGCCACCGCGCTGTCGATCTCGGCCTGCAGCGCGACCGTGTCGATCGCCTCGCCGTTTTCGCGGCGGATCAGCAGATCGCTGAGGACGGCGTTGCGCGGCAGGCTGCCGACATGAGTCGTGAGGATGCGGTCGGCGCTGAGCAGCATGGGCGTTTCCCCTAGAGCGCGATCGATCGCGCTCTACCCTTTTGTTGGAGCGTTGGTCAGCACCCTGTCGTGCCGCATCCTCACTCTACGTCATTCCGGGCTCCCGCGCTGCCCGGCGATTGCCGGGTCGTCGGCGCTACATCAGGCCGCCGTCATAGACCACCGACTTGTCGGCCGGCCAGCGCGTCCGCCACGCCAGCTTGATGTCGCGAACCTCGCCGGGCGCGGACTCGAAATTCCACGCGATCACGCCGCGGCGATCCCGCACGTCGCGCTCGCTGACCGGCGTGGTCGCAGGCAGCAACTCCACCTGCACGTCGGCGATCTCGCTGACCGGGATCTGGTCCTCGATAACGACCTTCACCGGCGCGTCGTGGCCATTACGCAGCGTGATCTTGTATTCGCGCTCGTCGACCTTGGCGGCGGTGAAGAAGCCGGTGGAGCCTTCGACCTTGCGGGTCGTGACCCGGGCGACCTTGACTTTCTCATCGACGCCGAACCCGACGCGCGCGGTCTCGTCCTTGGGCGTGAGCGGCATCACACCACGGCCGACAAAGACGCCATCCCGATAGATCGCGACCCGGCCCGGCAGCAGCGGCGCGTCCTCGGCCTGCTTGAAGCTTGCTTCCAGATAGGCGGCCGGGTCGATCGCCGGTGCCGCGCGTACCACGAGTTCAGGCGCGATGGTCGCCGATGCGATGCGGAAGCTCTTCGCGCCTTCGTTGGTCGCCACGCTGACGCGCGCCGGAATCCGGAACACCACCTGATAGCCGCCGGCATCCTGCACCGACTCGCGCTCTTCGGCCGCCATTGCGAGTTTCAGATCGACGAACGGCTCACGCTCCACCGCTGCCGGAGCCGGAGCAGCCGTCAGTCCGGCGACCCGGCTGGGGGCCATGTCGGCGCGCGGGCGGGCGCGGTCCGGATAGCGCACCAGCAGCGGCCTCAGTTCGGGCGGATTGCCGCCTTTCGCGGTCCGTATCGTCGACACCGTGAGCATCACATCGGACCAGTCTTCACCGGTCTTCTGGACGATCTCGGCGCGACGGATCAGTTGCAGGGACGGCTTGCGGTCACGCGCGCCGGTGTCGAGCCGCGCGTCGTAGTTCGGAGCCCAGCTGGCATCACGTACGGCATAGGTCACGCGCAAAGTCGCGGCGGTCGCGGCATCGGCCGCGAGGTCGATGCGGACTTCCATCTTGCGCGGCGGATTGGCAACGCGCTCGGCCTCAAGCCGGGCCAGCGTGCGATCGATTTCGCGCTGCGCCAGCCGCGCCTCGCGGATCACACCATCCGCCTGGGCAATCTCCTCCGCCACGGCCGCAAAGGCCGCGCGCCACTCCGCCAGCGGCCGTGCCTCGCCTTTCTCGCCCATCGCTGCCGGCGTCTGTTCGGCGAAGCGCTCGGCGAATTTACGCCGCGCCGTCGCGGCGGCGATCCGCCCGTCCAGCGCGCTGCGCTCGTCCCGCAACGTCTCGATCTGCTTTTCAAGCACCGGGTTGGTGGCCGGCCGCTCCGCGCGCGGCGGGCGGGCGTCGATCGATCCGATCGAGAACCGCGTGGCGCCTTCGCCCTCGACGCGCAACGACGATGGATCGAGCGAGGGCGGAAAATCCCGCGCCAGCAGCGTCACATCGCCGGCGGCAAGATTGGTCCGGATGATGCGCGTCACCGTGGCGCCGTCCGGATGGACGATCACCTGATCGATGCTCGAACGGACTTCGGCCTCAGTGGCGAGCGCCGGAGCGGCGACAGCAAGGCAAGCAATCACAGTGAGAAAAGATTGTCGCATGATGATGGTCCCCTCCAAATGCCTTGCCGGGACCGCCGTTGCAGCGGCCGGATTCAAAGCACGCCATGGGGACTGCGCATTTCGGCGCGATCAGGGCACATCCACGGCGCAATCCCGCCCGGACCGTGGCGGATTTTCAATCGCGCATCGCCTTGCGGCGATGCGGTCATGCTTCGTATGTGACGAACAAACCCGTCAGGAGTCCTACAGGCGTTCGCCAAGGAATCGCAGCAGCCGGGGCGAGAAGAACCCGCTGAAGCTGTTCGGCTCGTCGATCGGATCGCTGGTCCAGAAATGCGGCGCGGCTTGCACGATCGACGAACGCACGAAGAAGCCGGCCTGCTTGAGCGCCAGCATGAACGGCTCGGATTGCTCCTTGACCCAGACGAGATCGTCCTCGGTGCCCCACGACAGCAGCACCGCCACCTTGTTGTTGGCGGTGACCGCATAGCTCAGCGGCGAGGATTCAAAATACAGCTTGCGGTCATCCATCGGCGGCGCGCCGAGGAACAGCTCGACACCATTCTCGCGCGGCGACTGATGATTGAAGCTCAGCCACTGCGCCGCCATGTCATAGACGCCGAACACGCCGATCAGCGCCTTCACCTTGGCGCTCACAGATGCATGCTTGTCCTGCGGATAGGCGCCGATGAACTGGTCCGACTGCGTGCCGAGGCCGGCCAGCGCCGAGAGCTGCGCACCCGCCGACGCGCCGTACAGCGCGATGCGCTCGGGATCGATGCCCAGCGCTTTCGCCTCGCCGCGGATGAACTGCACCGCTGCAACGACATCATGCACCGCCTGCGGATAGGTCTTCTTACCCGGCGCGGACAGCCGATAGCTCACGGTGAACACGGCGTAGCCGCGCGCGGCGAGATGATCTCCCCAATGGCCGAACGCCCCGCGGGCGCCCGCGCGCCAGCCGCCGCCATGCACGCAGATCACGACCGGATGCGGTCCAGCCCCCTTCGGCAGATAAAGATCGCCGGCGAGTTCGACGCCGTCGTGATTGCAATAAACGACGCCTTTGCGCGTCTCGCTGGCTTCCGACATTTTAACTCCCGCTGCTGCGGGCTCTTTCTAGCGCCGACTTCAATTCACGACCATCTTATTATCGCGGATGACCTTGCCCCAGACCTCCCATTCTCGGCCGAGCTTGTCGGCAAATTCCTTCGGCGTCCGGTTCTGTGAGAACATCGAGGCGGCCTCGCCGCGGGCCTTGAACGCGGGCATCGCGGTCACCGCGTTGATCTCACGGTTGAGCTTGTCGATGATCGCCTGCGGCGTGCCGGCCGGCGCCGCCATGCCCATCCAGAAGTCGGCGGTCAACGCCGGATCGATCGCCTCGGATAGCAGCGGCGCATCCGGATAGAGCGGCGACTTCTGATCGCCGACCTGGGCGATGATTCGCGCCTTGCCGGCTTCGGCATGCTCGCGCACGCTGATCAGGTCGAACACCACGACCTGCACCTGCCCGGTGAGAAAGCCTAGCGTCAACGGTCCGCCGCCATTGAACGGGATATGCACCATGTCGGTGCCGGTGATGCTCTTGAACAGCTCGGTCGTCACATGGGTGAATGAGCCGGCACCATGCGAACCGTAGTTGAGCTTGCCGGGATTGGCTTTCGCATAGGCGATCAGCTCGGCGGCGGTCTTCACCGGCAGATTGGGATCGACCGTCAGCACCGAAGGCCCGGAGACCGTCAGCGCGATCGGCGCGAAATCCTTCGGCGCATAAGGCGCGGGATTGCGCAGCAACGGCGAGATCACGAAGCCGGACAGATTGCCGTGCATCAGCGTGTAGCCGTCGGGCGCGGCCTTCGCGACGTAATTGACTCCAGTGACCTGTCCGCCGCCCGGGCGGTTCTCGACGATGACCGGCTGGCCGAGCCGCGCCGACAGCGGCTCGGCGATCGCGCGGGCGAACACGTCCGCCTGGCTGCCGGGCGCGACGGCCACAACGATGGTGATCGGACGCGTCGGAAATTCCTGTGCTGAAGCCGGCGCTAGCGCCGCGCAGAACGCAAACGCCGTCAGCGCCAAACGAGCCGTGGGGCCGTAAGCCATCATGATCCTCCCTGGTGTATGCGGCCCGTTGCCCGGGCTCTGCAGGGAGGATCATAGAGCGGATCAACACGCCCCGTATACGGGGCGCGCCACGATCAAAACCGCAACGGCTTGGCCTGCTGGACCTGGGGCAGCGCCTCTACCTTGGCCAGCACCGCGGGCGGCAATTCTCCGTCGATCTCGATCAACGCCACAGCACTGCCGCCGGGCGCCTCACGGCCGACGTGGAAGGTCGCGATGTTGATGCCGGCCTCGCCGAGCGTCGAGGAGAAGGTGCCGATGAAGCCGGGCTTATCGAGATTGGTGATGTAGATCATCGAGGGACCGAATTCCGCGTCCATGCGGATGCCCTTGATGTTGACGATCCGCGGCCGGCCGTCAGCGAACACCGTGCCGGAGACCGCACGCGATTGCCGCTCGGTGATGACGTTCACGGTGATCAGGCTCTCATAGTCGCCGGCCGCCGCGCGGGTGATCTCCTCGACGATGATGCCGCGCTCCTTGGCCAGCACCGGCGCCGAGACGAAATTCACATCCTGCAGCATCGGGCGCAGGAAACCCGCGATCGCGGCCGAGGTGAGCGCCTTGGTGTTCATCTGCGCGACCGCGCCCTCATAAGCGATCTGCACCCGCTTCACGCCGCTCTCGGTGAGTTGGCCGGCGAAAGAGCCGAGCTTCTCGGCCAACGCCACGAATGGCTTCAGCTTCGGCGCTTCTTCCGCCGTGATCGACGGGAAGTTGACCGCGTTCGAGATCGCGCCGGTGAGCAGATAGTCGGAAATCTGCTCGGCCACCTGCAGCGCGACATTCTCCTGCGCCTCGCTGGTCGATGCGCCGAGATGCGGCGTGCAGACGACGTTCGGATGTCCGAATAACGGATTGGTCGTCGCCGGTTCTTCGGTGAACACGTCGAAGGCGGCTCCGGCGACCTGACCGGAATCAAGCGCCGCACGCAACGCCTGCTCGTCGACCAGGCCGCCGCGCGCGCAATTGATGATGCGCACGCCTTTCTTCATCGTCGTCATCGCCTTGGCGTCGATGACGTTGCGGGTCTTCTCGGTCAGCGGCGTATGCAGCGTGATGAAATCTGCGCGCTTGAACAGGTCGGCCAGTTCGACCTTCTCGACGCCGAGGTCGAGCGCGCGCTCCGGCGACAGGAACGGATCGTAGGCGATCACCTTCATGCGCAGGCCGATGGCGCGATCCGCGACGATCGAACCGATATTGCCACAACCGATCACGCCGAGCGTCTTTCCGGTGATCTCGATCCCCATGAAGCGGTTCTTCTCCCACTTGCCGGCCTGGGTCGAGGCATCCGCCTGCGGAATCTGGCGCGCCAGCGCGAGCATCAGCGTGATCGCATGTTCCGCGGTGGTGATGGAATTGCCGAACGGCGTGTTCATCACGATCACGCCGCGCGCCGTCGCCGCCGGGATATCGACATTGTCGACGCCGATGCCGGCGCGGCCGATGACCTTCAGGTTGCCCGCGCGCTCGAGCAGTTTTGCGGTGACCTTGGTGGCCGAACGGATCGCGAGGCCGTCATAATTGCCGATGATCTCGGCGAGCTTGTCCTTGTCGGCGCCGAGCTTGGGCTGGAAATCGACCTCGATACCGCGATCCTTGAAGATCTGGACCGCAGCGGGTGAGAGCGAATCGGAGATGAGAACCTTGGGCATGGGATGATCCTGTCTTTCGTCATTCCGGGGCGCGAGCAACGCGAGCGAACCCGGAAGCCAGAAGCGAATGAGAGAGTGCGGCTGTTAGGTGGATTCCGGGTTCGCGCTACACGCGCCCCGGAATGACAGCGATCAGGCCGCCTTCGGCAGCGCGGCCTTGGTCTGAGCAAAGGCCCAGTCGAGCCATGCGGTGAGCGCCTCGACGTCGCCCGCTTCCACCGTGGCGCCGCACCAGATGCGCAGGCCCGGCGGCGCGTCGCGGTAATGCGCGATGTCGTAGCCGGCGCCTTCCTTCTCCACCAGACCGGCGAGCGCTTTGGCGAAGGTCGCCTGCGCGTCGGCCGGCAGCGATGTGATCGCCGGATCGACCACGCTGAGACATACCGAGGTGTTCGAGCGCTGCGCCGGCTCCTTGGCGAGGAAATCCACCCAGGGCGTGCGCGCGACCCAGTCGGCGATCACCTTGGTATTGGCGTCGGCACGCGCGACCAGCGCATCGAGTCCGCCGATCGACTTCGCCCAATCGAGCGCGTCGAGATAATCCTCGACGCACAGCATCGACGGCGTGTTGATGGTCTCGCCTTCAAAGATGCCTTCGTTGATCTTGCCGCCCTTGGTCATGCGGAAGATTTTCGGCAGCGGCCAGGCCGGCTTATAGGTCTCCAGCCGTTCCACCGCGCGCGGCGACAGAATGATCATGCCGTGCGCAGCCTCGCCGCCGAGCGCCTTCTGCCAGGAGAAGGTCACGACATCGAGCTTGGCGAAATCGAGCCGTTGCGCGAACGCTGCCGAGGTCGCGTCGCAGATCGTGAGACCTTGGCGATCCGCCTTGATCCAGTCGGCATTGGGAACCCGCACGCCAGAGGTGGTGCCGTTCCAGGTGAAGACCACGTCGCTGTTCGGATCGACCTTGGAGAGATCCGGCAATTCGCCATAGACCGCCTTCAGCGTCGTGACGTCCTTGAGCTTGAGTTCCTTGGCGACATCGCTCACCCAGCCCTCACCGAAGGATTCCCAAGCCAGCATCGTCACCGGCCGCGCGCCGAGCAGCGACCACAGCGCCATCTCGACCGCGCCGGTATCCGAGGCCGGTACGATGCCGATGCGGTAACCGGCGGGGACCTGGAGGATCTCGCGCGTCAGGTCGATCGCGCGCTTGAGCTTGGCCTTGCCGAGCTTGGCGCGATGCGAACGCCCGAGGGCTGAGTCTGTGAGAGCTTGGAGGTTCCAGCCGGGGCGCTTGGCGCAGGGGCCGGACGAAAAGTGCGGAATGGCCGGCCGCAAGCCGGGCTTGGTCGTGGTCATGTCATCCATCCTTCCAGATGGTTGCCCCCCGTTGGGGAGGGGTGTCCCACGGACCGGCATATGGAAGGTCGGAGCGCGCGTCAAGCACGAGATTTAGGCGGCGACATGATCCGAGCGCGGTCATGAACAATGTAGGCGATAGCATAACGGCCCCTGCCGCACCTCTATAAGGCTCAGCAACGCGAGGCTGAATCATGAGCGCAAGCTGCGGACACGGCGCCACAGACGTGCGCGGCCGCGTCAGAATTTGAAGCCGATACCGGCGCGCAGCGTGTTCACCGCGATCGTCGTGCCGGCGATCGGCGCGAACTGGATGAATTCCCACTCTCCGCGCAGGAACAGGTTCGGCGTGATCGCCGCATCGACGCCGAGACCGGCCGTCACGCCATAGGCGAAGACATTGAGTCGATTGTCGGTCTGCGTCGTTGGGCCGAAGAAGGAGGTCGGCACCGGGGTCGCCAGCGGATCATCGGGAAAATCGGTCCGGACCGATGTCACGGTCGCGGACCGGTTGACGTTCGCAATGCCGACGGCCGCACCACCGAACATGTAGGGCATGAAGCGTCCTGCGGACCAGCCGGCGCGGGCACGAAAGGTCGCGAAGTCGGTGATCTCGACCGAGGCACTCGACGCCACGGTCACGTTGTAGATTTAGTGATGGCCGGCCGGCGCCTGCGCATCGTTTTGCAGCAGCCGCGTCATGGTGTCCGACGAGGAATGGCTGAGCGCGGTGTGGTTGAAGTTGATCTCCGCACCCAGGACCGCCTGATCCCATTGGGTATTGTAACCCGCGAACCCGCCCCAAGAGCTGGCGGTGGTGCTGCCGTTATTCAGCGTGGTCCAGCTTGAGATGACGCCCTCGAGCACGCTGTTGCGCACGAGATAGTCGACGAGGTCGCTGGTGCCCGCACTGATATTGACGTTCGCTCCGGAGAAGCCGAAATGACCGCCGCCGTAGAGACCGGACCAGCGATAATTCGTCGGCGCTGCCAGTTCGTGGACGTTCGAGCCGCGCAAGATTGGGCGGTCGAGATCCTGAGCCAGAGCTTGACCGGCGAAGCCGGCCAGCGCGCAGAAAACCATCAGGATACGCATTGCAGACTCTGATACTGGTTGCGCGCCCATACAGGTGCGCGCCGTTTGGCGGAGGGCGAGGTCGCGTTACTGAACCGGATAGGGATCGTTGAACATCCAGCGAATACCGACACGGAATTCATGTGCTGCGAGGCCGCGGAAGGTCGTGCTGCGGCCGATCGCATCGCTCGCCGTCACGCCGTAACCGAGACTCAGATAGCGATAGCCGGCATCGAGCAGCAGATTCCGCGTGAAGGAATAGCTGGCGCCCGCGGTTGCGGCCCAGGCCAGGTTCCAGCGCGAATTCGAGGCCACGACGCCGAGCGGCGGCACGACCAGGCTCGCGTAATTCGATGTGCTCAGATAAGAGGTGCCGAGACCGCCGCCGACGTAAGGCGTAATGCCGTACCAAGTGCCGAGATCGAAATAGAGATTGAACAATCCCGTGATTGACGAGATCTGCGCATTGATGTCGTTCGCGGTGAAGACCGTGCCGCTATAATTGACCGTGGGCGCGTAATCGACGGTGAGATCGGCGCGAATCCAGCCGGCCTTGAAACCGGCGCCGCCGCCATAGGTCATTCCATTGCCGATCGAATTGCTGCTCGGATCGGTGAAGCCCGCAGGCGCCGCAGCGCGATCCATCATGTTCAGCCGGTAGCCGATGTCGCCACGCAGATACCAGCCTGACGAATCATCGGTGATGGTGGGCGCGCGATAGATCGGCGGCGGGGTGGGCAATTCGAAACGCGGCGGCATATCGGCAGCCTGGGCGCCCGACGCGAACATGACGACGGCCGACGCTACGCCGACGATGAACTTTTTACTGGCCATCACTGGTCCCTTTTTGCGCAGCGGCCTTCTGACTGAGGCCGGCCAACAACTCTCAGGGACTATGCGAGGGAGAGGTTAAGGTGGGTTTAACCATGAAATTTAACCGCGTTTGTTTACCCATTGTGGCGCGGATGCAACGCGCATCGCGCGCGATTTTCGCGATGCGGCGTCACGCCGCCGACGGCTGCTTGAAGCAAAACGTCACTGATTAAGCCGACGTGAAAATGAGCCCACTCGTTTGGGTCCTGCAATGAATTGTCGGTCGGTCTTGAGTCGCTGAAAACGCAATGCCCGCGACAAGCGCGGGCATTGCCAGACAGACAAAGCGATCGGATCAGCCGCGGCGTTGCAACGGCGCGTAGACAGGCTGTTGGTATTGCGGCTGCTGTTGATAGACCGGCTGCTGCTGATAGACCGGCTGTTGCTGGTAGACCGGCTGTTGCTGATAAACCGGCCGCGGCGGCGGTACGTAGAGCTGTTGCTGCTGCTGTACCGGCTGCGGCGGGTAATAAGCCGGCGCGGGACGGTAGGACGGCTGCTGCGGCGCGTAGCCGTCGTCGAGCGACCAGCGGATGCCGAGCTTGAGGTCGTGCGACGTCAGGCCGCGGATATGCATCGGATTGTTGACGGTGTTGGTGCCGTCAAACGCGATCAGGTCGCCGGTGATCGCGTCGCCCAAACTCATGTAGCGATAGGCGAACTCGATCGAGAGATTCTGGCTGGCCTTGTATGAGACGCCGGCATGGAGCGCCCAGGCAAAATTCCAGACCGAGGCATCGGCGCCGTTGGCGATGCTGATGATCGGATCGCCGTTGCCGCGGAATCCCAGTCCATCGTCACGGAAGCCGTGAATGGTGTTGTACGAGAATCCGACGCCGGCGCCGACGAACGGCGTGATGCACCACCACGTGCCAAGGTCGAAATAGGCATTCGCCAGGAAGGTCCATTCCGATTTGCTGAAGGTATAGTTGTCGGACAGAATCGCGGTGCCGCCGAGATCCGGGAATCTGACAACATCATTGCCTTTGAAGTTCGCCTTGGAGCGATACTCGCCGGTGATGTCGAAGCGCAGCCAGTTGTTATACTGGTAGCCGATACCGAGCCCGAAGGTCGGAGCGGAATCGAAAGTGAAGCCGGTCGGCACGACCGTTGTTCCCGGATTATTATAGAGCACGTTAAAGAGACTGCCGACCTTCTGCGTACTGAGGCCGATGTCGCCGCGCAGATACCAGCCGCCTGCGAATTCCTCCACCGGCACGGGCACCGGCTGGTAGGGCACCGCGCAAAGCGGCGCGGGGGGATTGATGCATTGAGGGACAGGATTCGCCATGGTCGGCGGCGTCGACTGAAGGCATTGCGGAGGCGGCACGCAAGGCGGCGAATAATCCGCGGCCTCCGCCGAAGAATGCCACACCACGCCAGCGGCCGCGCAGAACAGCGCGCCCGCACTTGCGATCAGAAATCGATGCATACGACCCATGTCGTCGTCCTTCGTCCAGCTGGGCTCAACATGCGAGCCTCGCGGGGTTCACTGCGGACGATGACGGCAAACGGTTAAGCGCCTCTTAACCACGTTCTTTAACCGAGATTATTAGAGCCTGTCGTCATTTAGGGGATTCGCAAATCAGTCGAAGCGTGATTCATGAGGAGCCTTCCTGAAGGAGGCTTTCGATGGAACGTCATGCATTGCGGGA
>CANKHJ010000073.1 GCA_947481635.1 Bradyrhizobiaceae bacterium | reverse complement strand
CACCATCAACCTGCGCTTCAAGCCGGGCAGCGACGTGGCATTGCTCAACGCCATGCTGCACACGATCGTCACCGAGGGGCTGACCGACCGGCAGTACATCGCGGGCTTCACCGAAGGCTTCCCCGAGCTGGTCGAGCGCATCGGCGGCTTCTCGCCCGAGGCGATGGAGCCGGTCTGCGGCGTGCCAGCCGAGACGATCCGCACCGTCGCGCGCATGTACGCGCGCTCGCGGGCCTCGATCATCTTCTGGGGCATGGGCATCTCGCAGCACGTCCACGGCACCGACAACGCGCGCTGCCTGATCGCGCTCGCGCTGATCACCGGCCAGGTCGGCCGTCCCGGCACCGGGCTACATCCGCTGCGCGGCCAGAACAACGTCCAGGGCGCTTCCGACGCCGGCCTGATCCCGATGTTCTTCCCCGACTATAAGTCGGTCGAGGACCCGACGATCCGCGGTCAATACGAGAAGCTCTGGGGCGTCAAGCTGCCGCCGAAGCGCGGCAAGACCGTCGTCGAGATCATGGACGCGGTCCATACCGACGAGATCAAGGGCATGTATATCGAGGGCGAGAATCCGGCGATGTCCGATCCGGATTTGAACCACGCCCGCGAAGCGCTGGCGCATCTCGAACACCTCGTGGTGCAGGATCTGTTTCTCACCGAGACAGCGGTCTATGCCGACGTCATCCTGCCGGCCTCCGGCTGGCCGGAGAAGGACGGCACGGTTACCAACACCAACCGTCAGGTGCAGATGGGCCGCCAGGCGCTGCCGCTGCCGGGCGACGCGCGCCAGGATCTGTGGATCATCCAGGACATCGCCAACCGCATGGGCTGCGGCTGGAACTACCAGCATCCGGGCGAAGTGTTCGACGAGATGGCGTCGATGATGCCGGCGCTGGCCAACATCACCTGGGATCGTGTCGATCGCGAATACGCGGTCACTTATCCGACCGATGGACCGGATATTCCGGGGCGCGACGTGGTGTTCGAGAGCGGTTTCCCGCGGCCGGGCGGCTTCGCCAAGCTGGTGGCGACGAAACTGCAGCCGCCGGATGAAGTGCCGGATGCGGAGTATCCGTTCATCCTCTCCACCGGCCGCCAGCTCGAACATTGGCATACCGGTTCGATGACGCGCCGCTCGCAAGTGCTCGACGCCATCGAGCCGACGGCGATCGCGCAGCTGTCACGCGGCACCATCGCCAGGCTTGGCATCAAGGCCGGTGATCCGGTGCGCGTCACGACGCGCCGCGGCACGGTCGAACTCTATTCGCGTCAGGATGATGGGGTGCCGGACGGCGTGGTGTTCATTCCGTTCGCCTATGTCGAGGCGGCAGCGAACCTGCTCACCAATCCGAAGCTCGATCCGTTCGGCAAGATTCCGGAATTCAAGTTCTGCGCGGCGAAGGTCGAGGCAGTGGATCCGGCAACGCGGATCGCCGCGGAGTAATTCTCCTGGTACCACCGCCAACGGGTCGGCGCTAAGCGCCGCCCTTTGGCGGGGCATGGCGTGTCAAACGAACTGCCGGGTGATCCAGAGCCCGAGGAACAATCCACCGATCGACAAGATTACCGAAGCTGCCACATAGGCCGCCGCGAGCCAGACGTCGCCACGTTCCCACAGCACCGCTGCATCGAGTGAGAATGCCGAAAAAGTGGTGAAGCCGCCGAGGATGCCGGTGGCCAAGAACAAGCGCAGATGCTGAGTGCTGTCGCCGCGGAAGGCGAAATAGGCCGCGACCATCCCCATCGCGATCGAGCCGACGACATTGATTGTCAGGGTGCCGAACGGGAACGCCGGTCCGAAGAATCGCGCTGCGACGACGTTGGCTCCGTGGCGCAGCGCCGCGCCGAGGCCGCCGCCGAGAAACACGATCAGGTAAGCCATGGTCGTCCCTCATTACCGCAAGACAACTATGCGGGGCGTCACCGGCGGGTCAATGCCGTTGCGTGGCCGCGCCCGATGGTGCATTGCGAGCCTATGCCGCCGCCCCCCATTCCGCGTGTCAGACGGTCTCCGTTCCACTGGTCGACGGCAGTCATCGGCGTCCTGGTCGTCGGCGCGGCTACTGCCGTCTACATACGCGAGGGCCAGGATCGCTTCCTCGCAATTCTGTTCGCCGATACTTGGCTGTTCATCGACTTCGCCCCCAAAATGCTGGCCGGCTGCCTGATTGGGTCCTTCATTGGGCTGCTGCTGCCGCGCGAAGTGGTGGCGCGGCTGGTCGGCGCGGAGTCCGGATTTCTCGGACTGCTGCTTGCCGCCTTCGTCGGCGCGTTCCTGCCCGGCGGCCCGATCACAATCTTTCCGGTCGCGGCGGCTTTCCTCGGCCTTGGCGCCGAAGCCGGTACCGCAATCGCCTTCGTCACCTCTTGGACGCTGCTCGGCTATAACCGCGCGCTGGTCTGGGAACTTCCCTTCTTCGGCCAGGACTTCGTGATCTGGCGCATGGTCGTAGCGATCCCGCTGCCGATCATCGCCGGTCTGCTGGCGCGCATCGCCGTGCGCGTGATCAGCGCGCGGCGTGGAGGCGAGCCGTGGATCTGAACCTGATCGCCAACATCATCCTGTGGGGAGTGGTCGCGGCGGTCGCACTGGTTGCGGCCTCGCGCAGCCGCTTCCTGTTGCAGGAAGGTACACGCGAGGGGGTGCTGGATTTCTTCCGCATCATCCCAAGGATTTTTCTCGGCGTGGTCGGTTCGGGCTTTCTCGCCGAGATCATCCCGCAGGATCTCATCACCCAGTCGCTCGGCCCGAATTCCGGCGTGATCGGCGTCTGTATTGCAAGCCTTGCGGGTGCGCTGACGCCGGGCGGCGCTGTGATCGGCTTCGCGCTCGGCGTGACGGCGCTCAAGGCCGGCGCCGGCGCGCCGCAGGTGATTGCCTATACCACCGCCTGGGCGCTGTTCGCGCTCCAGCGCATTATTGTGTGGGAGATACCATTGATGCCGCCGCGGATCGTGTGGCTGCGCGCGGCGGTCTCGGTGCCGCTGCCGTTCCTCGCGGCGTTCGGCGCGATGTTGATCGGCAAGCCTTAACGTTGTCGCTAATGCATCGCCGTGTCGGCGCGCGGCAGGATCGCGCCGCGATGGCGGATCACCTGCGAGGCGAGCTTGTGCGCCAGCGCCGCCGATTCCATCGGCGTCTGTCCCGACAGCCGCGCGGCGAGATAGCCGGCGTTGAAACCATCGCCTGCGGCCGTGGTATCCACCGGCACCACGACCTCCGGCGGCGCGGCGAAATCGCGCCCTTGCGCGGTCGCGACCAGCGCGCTGTTCGGGCCGTTCTTCACCACCACTTCCTTGATGCCGAAAGCCTGCAGCCGCTCGACTGTTGCCTCGGGGCTTGGATCGCCCCACAGCACCGCTTCGTCGTCATAGGCCGGCAATGCGATGTCGACTCGCTTGAGCGCTTCCATCATCACGGCGCGCGTGCGCGGCAGGTCGCCACGCCAGCCGCGCGGACGGAAATTGCCGTCGAACGCGATCTTCACGCCATTGCCACGCGCCAGCTCCACCGCTGCAAGAAAGCGGCCGAGGCCGGCATTCGAATAGAGCGACAGCGTGATGCCGGAAAAATAGATCAAGTTCGCGCTCAGCAGAGCCTCGGCGACGCGACCCCAGTCCGGCAGCTCGAACAGCTCGCGCGCGGGTGAAGTGTCGCGCCAATAGTTGAACGATCGACCGCCCGCCGGATCGGTTTCGACCACATAAAGCCCGGGCAGGCGGCCGGGCACGCGCAGTATCAGGTCGCTGTTGACGCCCTCCACGGCGGCCAGCGCCATGATGCCCTCCGAATAGCGGTCGTCGCCCAAGGCGCTGGCGAAGCTGACGTCGATGCCGGCGCGGGCGAGGTAGATCGCGGTGTTGAAGGTGTCGCCGCCGCAGGCAATGCCGAAGCGGCCCTCGTTGCCACGGGCGAATTCGACCATCACCTCGCCGACGGCGATGACCTTGGGTCTCTTGTCGTTCATGGACGAACACTGCCCTCGGGCCGGGTGCGGCGCAACAGACCGGGTCTGGACATCGCGAAATGTTATACTATAACAATCCGCCTGGAGCAGCCATGCCGACACACGCGCACCATCACCATCATCACCCCGGCCACAGCCATCCTCCCGCGGCCGTGGCGCCTTCGATCCTGCGCATGTCCGCCGCACAACGGCTTGCGATCGCGGCGGCGATCAGCGCGGTGCTATGGGTCGCGGTCTACTGGGCGATGAGCTGATCCATGGCCGCCGCTCTGCAGTTTCGCAACCTCACCCTCGGCTATGACCGCCACCCGGCGGTGCATCATCTCGACGGCATGATCGAGAGCGGCACATTGCTGGCGGTTGTCGGCCCGAACGGCGCCGGCAAGTCGACATTGTTCAAGGGCATTGTCGGGCTGCTCCCGCCGCTTGCCGGCGGCATCGAGCGCCACGGCGTCGCCGCGCACGACGTTGCCTATCTACCGCAGGCAGCCGAGATCGACCGCAGTTTTCCGATCAGCGTCTACGACATGGTGGCGATGGGGCTGTGGCGCCGCGCCGGCCTGTTCGGCGGCATCGGCGCGCAGGGCCGTCACGATATCGAACATGCGATCGCCTCGGTCGGGCTCACCGGCTTCGAGGGCCGCGCCATCGCGACTTTGTCCGGCGGCCAGATGCAGCGCATGCTGTTCGCGCGCCTGCTGCTGCAGGACGCACGTGTGATCGTGCTCGATGAGCCGTTCACCGCGGTAGATGCCAAGACCTCGGCCGATCTGTTCGACATCGTGAAGCGCTGGCATGGCGAGCAGCGCACCGTGATCACCGCGCTGCATGACATCGATTTCGTGCGCGCGAATATTCCCGAGACGCTGCTGCTGGCGCGCGAGCCGGTGGCGTGGGGCCGCTCGGCGGAGGTGCTCACCGCCGAGAACCTGCTGCTGGCGCGCCGCATGTGCGAGGCCTTCGACGACAAGGCCGCGCTATGCGCCGATGATGTCGTCGCGGCGTAGTCCAAGCTCAAGGCCACAATGTACGACCTGCTGATCGCGCCGTTTTCCGAATTCGAGTTCATGCGCCGCGCGCTGGTCGGCACCATGGCGCTCGCCGTCGGCGCGGGCCCGATCGGCGTATTCCTGATGCTGCGTCGCATGAGCCTGGTCGGTGACGCGATGGCGCACGCGATCCTGCCGGGCGCGGCGATCGGTTTCCTGGTCTCGGGCCTGAGCCTGTTCGCGATGACTGCCGGCGGGCTGATCGCGGGCTGCGTCGTGGCGTTTCTTGCCGGCCTCGTCGCGCGCGTCACCGAATTGAAAGAAGACGCCTCGCTCGCAACCTTTTACCTGCTGTCACTGGCGCTCGGCGTCACCATCGTCTCGCTCAAGGGCACCAATATCGATCTGCTGCACGTGCTGTTCGGCTCGGTGCTTGCACTCGACGACCAGACCCTGATCCTGATCGCCGGCAACGCCACCATCACGCTGGCAGTGCTCGCCCTGATCTATCGTCCACTGGTGATCGAATGCGTCGATCCCGGCTTCATGCGCTCGGTCAGCGCGGCCGGCGCGCCGGCGCATCTCGCCTTTCTCACGCTGGTGGTGATCAACCTCGTGTCCGGCTTCCACGCGCTCGGCACGTTGCTGGCGGTCGGCATCATGATGCTGCCAGCGGCGATCGCGCGCTTCTGGGCGCGCGACATCACGGTGATGATCCTGATCGCAGCCGTAGCCGGCATGGTGTCGGGCTATGCCGGGCTGCTGCTGTCCTATCATTCCGGCGTGCCCTCCGGCCCCGCCATCATCCTGGTGGCCGGGATGCTCTACATCGCATCGCTGCTATTCGGTCACGTCGGCGGGCTGGTGCGGCAGCTCTTTCCCGGCAAGCATCTGGAGGCGTGACATGCGGCGATTGTTGCTTGCGGCGTTGATGGCGATGGCTTGCGCTGTGCCGTCTCAGGCCGCCGACAAGCTGAAGGTGGTGGCGAGCTTCTCGATCCTCGGCGATCTGGTGCGCAATGTCGGCGGCGCGCGGGTCGATGTGGTCACGCTGGTCGAAGGCAATGGCGACGCGCATGTCTACACGCCGGCGCCGGCGGACGCGAAGCGGCTGTCGGAAGCTCAGGTGGTGTTCGTCAACGGGCTCGGCTTCGAGGGCTGGATGAGCCGGCTGGTGCGCGCCTCCGGCACCAAAGCGCCGGTGGTCACCGTGACCGCGGGCATCACGCCACGCCGCTCCGGCGATTCCGGTCACGACGCCGATCCGCATGCCTGGCAGTCGGTCGCGAACGCGAAGGTGTATGTCGCGAATATCCGGGACGCGCTGATCAAGGCCGACCCGGCCGGCAAGGCGGATTACGAGACTGCGTCCACGGGCTATCTCGCCAAGCTCGACGCGCTCGAGAAGGAATTGCACGAGACGGTGGCGCGGCTGCCGGCCGAGCGCCGCAAGGTGATCTCCACCCACGATGCCTTCGGCTATTTCGAGCAGGCCTACGGCATCGACTTCATCGCGCCGCAGGGCGTCTCGACCGAGTCGGAAGCCTCCGCCCGCGACGTCGCGCGGATCATCACCCAGGTGAAGCGGCTGAAGATCCCGGCGGTGTTCCTGGAGAATGTCGTCGACCCGCGCCTGATCAAGCGCATCGCCCAGGAGACCGGCGCGAAGATCGGCGGAACGCTCTATTCCGACGCGCTGACCGACGAGAAGGGCGACGCGCCTGGCTATATCGAGATGATGCGCCACAACCTGCGCACCCTGGCGGCGGCGCTGCAGTCCTAAATGACCCTGAATCAGCCCTTTCGTTCCGCGTCCGGCCCCCTATATTCGGCGCCGAACGGAGTTCCCCTGCATGTCCGACAAAATCCCCGTCACGGTGCTCACCGGCTATCTCGGCGCCGGCAAGACCACGCTGCTGAACCGCATCCTGTCCGAGCCGCACGGCAAGAAATACGCCGTGATCGTCAATGAATTCGGGGAGATCGGCATCGACAACGACCTGATCGTCGGCGCCGACGAAGAAATCTTCGAGATGAATAACGGCTGCATCTGCTGCACCGTGCGCGGCGACCTGGTCCGCATCATCGACGGGCTGATGCGCCGCAAGGGCAAGTTCGACGGCATCATCGTTGAGACCACCGGCCTCGCCGATCCCGCGCCGGTGGCGCAGACCTTCTTCATGGACGAGGAAGTGGGCCGCAAGACCAAGCTCGATGCGGTGATCACCGTCGCCGACGCCAAGTGGCTGCGCGACCGGCTGAAGGACGCGCCGGAAGCCAAGAACCAGATCGCCTTCGCGGATGTGATCCTGGTCAACAAGACCGATCTGGTCAGCAAGGATGAGCTCGAAGAAGTCGAAGGCCGCATCCGCGCCATCAACCCCTATGCCAAGCTGCACCGCACCGAGCGATCGAATATCGCGCTCGATCAGGTGCTCGGCCGCAATGCGTTCGATCTCGACCGCATCCTGACCATCGAGCCGGAATTCCTCGGCGACGAACACGACCATCACCACGATCATGATCATCATGATCACGACCATGGCCATGCGCATCACCACGGCCCGAGCGGGCTGAAGCACTACCACGACGAGGAGATGCAATCGCTCTCGCTGCGCACTGACAAGGCGCTGGATCCGGACAAGTTCTTCCCCTGGGTGCAGGACCTGGTGCAGACCGAAGGCCCGCAGATCCTGCGTTCCAAGGGCATCCTCTCGTTCAAGGGTGATGCGAAGCGCTTCGTATTCCAGGGCGTGCACATGATCCTGGACGGCGATCATCAGCGCGAGTGGCGCGCCGACGAGAAGCGCGAAAGCCGGATCGTGTTCATCGGCCGCAACATGCCGGAAGACAAGATCCGCGAAGGCTTCGCCCGCTGCGTGGCGTGATTTTCTCTGTCATGCGCGGGCTTGACCCGGGCATCCATCCTTTTCGAAAAATCTTTGCCGATGGATCGCGGGCATAGGCAAGCGAAGCGACGCCGTCCTTCGGACGACTTTGCCCGGCGATGACACCGGTGATGAGACGTAACCAATGACCGACACCGCCAATACGCCCTCGATCGCCGATCGCACCCACCTGATTCAATCCGGTTCGCCGGTGGTCGGCGTTCATTTCCTCGGCGACACCGCGGCCTTCGTGCTCGGCGAGGAAACGCTGTTGTTGGTGCCGAACCAGGGCGAGGAGCAACGCGTCGCGGTGCATGGCGGCGGCATCCTCGCGTCGGCCTCGGCGGGTGACCGCATCGTCACCGGCGGCGATGACGGCAAGATCGCAGCCACTGCGCCCGACGGTACGACCGAAATCATCGCCACTGATCCCAAGCATCGCTGGATCGATCATGTCGCGGTAGGCCTCGATGGCACCGTCGCGTGGTCGGCGGGCAAGCAGGCCTTCGTGCGTGCGCCCAAAGGCGAGATCAGAACCGTCGAAGTCCCGTCGACCGTCGGTGCGCTGGCTTTCGCGCCGAAGGGCTTCCGACTTGCGATCGCGCATTACAACGGCGTGTCGCTCTGGTTCCCGAATGCGGCCGCGAAGCCGGAAATCCTTGAGTGGAAGGGCTCGCATCTCGGCGCGCGTTTCAGCCCGGATGGCAAATTCCTCGTCACCGCGATGCAGGAGCCGACGCTGCATGGCTGGCGCATCGTCGACGGCAAGAACATGCGCATGGCCGGTTATGCCGCGCGGGTGCGTTCGCTGGACTGGAGCCTGGGCGGCAAGTGGCTCGCGACCGGTGGCTCAAATCAACTGATCCTGTGGCCGTTCGCCGGCAAGGATGGCCCAATGGGCAAGCAGCCGAAGCTGCTCGCGGTGATGCTGGCGCGTGCCGAGGTCGTCGCCTGTCATCCCAAGCAGGACGTCGTCGCGGTCGGCTATACCGACGGCCTGGTGCTGTTGGTGCGGATCGACGACGGCGCCGAGATCCTCGCCAAGCGGCCGGGCGATGCGCCGATCACCGCACTCGCCTGGAGTGAGGACGGCGCGATCCTGGCCTGGGGCACCGAAGACGGCGCGGCGGGCGTGCTGGCGCTTTAGTTCACCGCACCAGCACGTTCCTGAACTGCCACGGGTCGCTGGTGTCGATGTCCTCCGGGAAGAATCCCGGGCGGCCTTCGAGCGGCGTCCAGTCGGTATAAGTCCCGATCACCGGGCCGAGATACGGCAACTGCACCTCGAGGCAGCGGCGGAAATCCATCTCGTCGGCCTCGACGATGCCAGCCTTCGGATTCTCCAGCGCCCAGACCATTCCGGCGAGCACCGCGGAGGTCACTTGCAGGCCGGTGGCGTTCTGGTAGGGCGCAAGCTTGCGCGTCTCCTCGATCGAGAGCTGTGAGCCATACCAATAGGCGTTCTTGGCGTGGCCGTAGAGCAGCACCCCGAGTTCGTCGATGCCGTCCACGATCTCATGCTCGTCGAGAATGTGGATCGCGTCCTGGCGCTTGCCGGCGCGGCCGAACAGCTCGTGCAGCGAAAGCACCGCGTCGTTCGGTGGGTGATAGGCGTAGTGACAGGTCGGCCGGTAGACCGCCTTGCCGCCCTCGCGCACGGTGAAATAGTCAGTGATCGAGATCGACTCGTTATGCGTGACCAGGAAGCCGTATTGCGGGCCCGGCGTCGGCGTCCAGGAGCGCACCCGCGTGTTTGCGCCCGGCTGCAGCAGGTAGAGCGCCGTGGCCGAGCCCTGGTCCTGGATACGGCCGTTCTCCGGCATCCATTTTTCGTGCGTGCCCCAGCCGAGCTCGGCCGGCTGCATGCCTTCCGAGAGGAAACCCTCGACCGACCAGGTGTTGACGAACACGTCCGCCGGCTTCGGCTTGTGCGCGCGCTGGGTGTCGCGTTCGGCGATATGGATGCCCTTCACGCCGAGGGTCTGCGCGAGCTTTGCCCAGTCGTCGCGAGATTTCGGCTCGGCGGTCTTGACGCCGGTGTCGCGCGCGAGGTCGAGCAGCGCCTGCTTCACGAACCACGACACCATGCCGGGATTCGCACCGCAGCAGGACACGGCGGTGGTGCTGCCCGGCTTGCGCGCGCGCTTCGCCGCCTGCGTCACCTCACGCAGCGCATAATTGGTGCGCGCCTCCGGGCCGCGGCTGGCGTCGAAATAGAATCCGGCCCAGGGCTCATTGACGGTGTCGATATAGAGCGCGCCGATCTCGTTGCAGAGCTCCATGATGTCGACCGACGAGGTGTCGACCGATAGATTGACGCAGAAGCCTTGGCCACCGCCGGCGGTCAGCAGCGGCGTCAGCAGCGCGCGGTAATTCTCGCGCGTCACCGCCTTGTGGACGAAGCTGATGCCACGCGCGTCGAGCAGCGCGCGGTCCTTGTCGTCCGGATCGATCACGACCAGCCGCGCCGGATCGTATTTGAAATGCCGTTCGATCAGCGGCAGCGTGCCTTTGCCGATCGAGCCGAAGCCGATCATCACGATCGGGCCGCTGATCTGGGCGTATACGGGTCCGGTCATCGGGCGAAGCTCCAACTGGCAGTCAAAAAAAGATACGCGCGGCAGTCACGCCGCGCGCAAGGATGAGCGGCGTGAACGCCGCCCGCTTATACGCGATTCAGGCCGCGCGATTGGCAGGCATAGCCACGTCGCGTGACGCGGCGGCGACGAGCGCCGCGAAGTCCGGCAGCGGCTCGGGCCGTCCTGTCGCGCCGATCAGGCCACGCGCGCCGGCGAGTGCGCCGGGCGTGAGTTCGAGCGCCAGCAGCCGCTCGCGCTCATACGGGCCCGGCATCCACAAGGCGCCGGTCGCGTCGGCCGAGAAGCCGAAGCGTCCGTAATAGGGCGCATCGCCGACCAGCAGCACGGCGCCGTGGCCGCGCGCCTTCGCCGCGCTCAGCGCGCGCTGCATCAGCGCCGCGCCGATGCCGCGGCCGCGCTGATCCGCGGCGACCGCCATCGGCCCGAGCAGCAGGGCAGGGCGTCCCGGACCGGCCGAGACATTCCACAGCCGCACGGTGCCCAAGATTCGTTCCCCATCGCGGCCCTTCTCGGTTGCGACGAAAGACAGGCCCTCGGCGGCAAGACGATCCTCGCGCAGGCGCTCGGACGCCTTGGTGAAACGGCGATCGCCGAAGGCGGCGTCGAGCAGCTTTTCGCGGGCGGCGATGTCGCAGACTTTCTCGTGTCGAATCGTGGTCATGTCAGTGCCTTCCCCGCGTCGCGAGACGCGTTGTCAGTCCAAGAGGTGACAGGGAGGGAGCCGGCCTGGCCGGCTCCCGCGATGGCGTGCGCGGAGGACGTTAGTCCCGCGCCTCGAGATGGATCGTCTTCAGCGGGTCGAACCCGTTGAAGGCCACCGCCGAGTAGGTCGACGTATAGGCGCCGGTCCCTTCGATCAGCACGCGGTCGCCGATCTCGAGGCTCACCGGCAGGTCATACGGCTTCTTCTCGTACAGCACGTCGGCCGAGTCACAGGTCGGTCCGGCCAGCACGCAGGGCGCCATGGCATCGCCATCGCGGGGCGTGCGGATCGGGTAGCGGATCGACTCGTCCATCGTCTCGGCGAGACCGCCGAACTTGCCGATGTCCAGGTAGACCCAGCGGACCTCGTCCTTGTCGCTCTTCTTGGAGACGAGAACGACTTCCGACTCGATCACGCCGGCATTACCGACCATGCCGCGGCCCGGCTCGATGATGGTGTCCGGAACGCGGTTGCCGAAATGCTTGCGCAGCGCGCGGAAGATCGAGCGGCCATACTGCTTCACGGCCGGCACGTCCTTCAGGTACTTGGTCGGGAAGCCGCCGCCGAGGTTGACCATCGACAGGTTGATCCCGCGATCCGCACAGGCGCGGAAGATCGACGACGCCGACTTCAGCGCCTCGTCCCAGGCCGCGGTGCGGTTCTGCTGCGAGCCGACGTGGAACGACACGCCATAGGCTTCCAGCCCGAGCCGGTGCGCATGCTCCAGCACGTCGACCGCCATCTCCGGGTCGCAACCGAACTTCCGCGATAGCGGCCATTCGGCGCCGACGCAGTCGAACAGGAAGCGGCAGAAGACACGGGCCTTCGGCGCAACGCGGGCGATCTTCTCGACCTCGGCCTTGCAGTCGACCGCGAACAGGCGAATGCCGAGCGCGTAGGCGCGCGCGATGTCGCGCTCCTTCTTGATCGTGTTGCCGAAGGAGATGCGGTCCGACGTCGCGCCGGCGGCGAGAACCATCTGGATCTCGGCAACCGAAGCGGTGTCGAAGCACGAGCCGAGCTTCACCAGCAGCGCGAGGAGTTCCGGCGCCGGGTTGGCCTTCACGGCATAGAACACCCGGCTGTCGGGCAACGCCTTCGCGAACGAAGCGTAGTTGTCCCGCACGACGTCGAGATCGACGACGAGGACGGGGCCATCATCGATGCCGCTCTCGCGGCGGCTGCGCAGAAATTCACGGATGCGCTCAGTCATGGCGCTCTCCTTCCAAAGGCTCAACGGACCAGCTTGACGAGCGTGGTCCCGGTTGAAAATGCAGACCAACGCGTTGCGCGCGTCAGTCCGGCGTCAGCGGAGATAAGTCGTCGCGATGCCGTGCGATGGAGACACGGAAACCGCGGCGGGCTTACACCCGGAGATGCTGCCTTGGATTGGAACGGGAGAACCCGAACCGCACGGCCGGCAATGATGGACAAGCCTCTTCGGTGTCGACCTTTGGAGGGTCAACGAGACCAAAAAAGCCCGCTCCGTCGTTGCTTTAAGTCGCGTCCTCCGCTGAGAGCGAAGTACGCCGGTTTCGCCTCCGGCTGCCGGTTAATGGTTCGGAGCTGCGACGTCGAAGACGCGAAGTCTTCTCTGTCTTGCTCCGGGCGGCTGTCCGGCCTCTTGTCCGGATGCCCACCAACCGACACACGACCACAGGCACGTGCGAAATTGGGCAATGCGCACATAGGTGATTTTCACTTGCTTCGCAAGTATTTTTTGCAATGCGAGCGTCGTCAACGACTTGGTAATCTGTGTAAACGAATTGCGCATGCTGAGCGGCGCGCAAACCTGTGCAGTCGAGCTAGCGAATCAGGTCGCTTCGCGCGGCGCTCGCGTGAGCGGAGCTGGCTCAGGCCGACTCAGTCGCGGACGAAGAACGGCTCCACCAGCTGGGCGTGCCGGATGAAGGTCACCATCACGGCCATGCCGGCGATGAAGAACACGCCTTGCAGCACATGCACCCCGGTCTGCCCCAGGTCGAGCAGATTGGCGACGGCCCATCCGCCCGCGAAGGCGCCACCGAACACCTCGGCGCCGATCAGGACCGCCGCGCTCATCACGGTGAACACGCTCTGCCACGCGATCTTCTTGTCGCCCCGCAGGCCGGGATTTCCGGCCGCAGGAGTTGCGACGATCCTGGTCGCGGCGACCGAAGCGGTCGTCACGGGGAGTGAAGTCGTCGTGTTGGTCGCGGGACGTTTGGGCCGCTTGGCCATGGCTGGATCCTGTTGCGGGCTGCAATGTCTACAAAAAGAGAGGCCGGATCAAGTCTCCCAAAAGGGGCCCGCGCGGCCTTTCCAGCGTTCCGGGGCCTTTCGGCCCGCGGTTTGACCGTCAAACCTCTCCGGATGTGACCACACAGCGGTGTATTGCCGCTGATCGGGGGCGCGCTGCCAACCTGCCTCCGTCTCGCCCGCTCGTTCGGGACTTACTCGTGCTCGGTCTGGAGCGGCTTCTCTTCCAGTCGCAGCACCGCCACCAGCGCCACCGTCATGCTCAGCGCCGCGGCCAGGAAGACCCAGCGGAATCCCGACGGCGCGAGCTGTGCTGGAGCCAGCGTCGTGACACCGCCCGCGACGATAGCGCCGAAGCCGGCCACCATGAGCGTCGAATACAGCATGCGCGAGAAATTCATCATGCCGACCGCGGTGCCGAACTGGTGCGCCGCCACGGAGTTCTGCATCACCACGGTGGACAATGGCGCAATCGGTCCGAAGCCGATGCCGATCAGGAACAGCAGTGCCTGGAACAGTAACGGCGTCATGGTGTCCGCGTGCCAGGCCAGCGTCAGGACCGAGGCGATGGTCAGAACCAGTCCGATCGTCGGCAGCGTCTTGTAGTGCCTGACCCTGCCGATCACCACCGCGCCGAGTCCGGCGCCGGCATTGAGCGTAAACATCAGCATCATCAGGCTCAGGCCCGCGGAGGTGGCGGAGAGCCCCATGACGGTCTGCAGATACATCGGCAGGAAGATGTTGAGGCCGATGATCGCTCCCCACCCGCAGGTATTGATCGCGACCGTGAGCCGCGCGGTCGGGTTTTTCAGGAGCGTCAGCGGAATCAGTGGCTCGGGCGCAGTCATCAGCCGCCATACGAACAGCGCGCAGATCACCACGGCGGCGACGCCGAGCGTGAGGATCGGCGCCGAGGTCCAGGCCAGGCGCACGCCGCCGAGATTCAGCGCCAGCATCAGCGACACGGTCGACGTGACGATCAGCACCGCGCCGAGCACGTCGAGCTTATGCGGGCGCTCGCGGCGCGGCAGCTTGCCGAGACAGGTCGAGACCAGGATCAGCGCGATGATGCCGAGTGGAAGGTTGAACCAGAAGATCATCGACCAATGCAGGTGCTCGGCGATCGAACCTCCGAGCAGCGGGCCGAACGCGCCGGCCGTGGTATAGGCCATCGAGAAATACGCGTAATATCTGGCGCGCTGCTTCGGCGGCGCGATGTCACCCAGCACGATGACGCCGGTGGATGTGAGCCCGCCGCCACCGAGCCCGTGCAGCGCGCGGCCGAGGATCAGCGTCGCCATGTTCGGCGCCAGCGCGCAAGTCAGCGAGCCCGCCATATAGACCAGGATCGCCACCATCAAAACGGAGCGACGGCCGTGGATATCGGCAAGCTTGCCGTAGAGTGGCGTCACTGCCGTGGACGCGATCAGGTAGGTCGTTACCAACCATGGCAGCGATTGCATGTCGTTGAGATCGCGCCCGATCGTCGGCAGCGCGGTCGCGAGAACGGTCTGGTCGATCGACCCCATGAACACCGGCACCAGCACGCCGGCGACGATCAACATCGTTTCGCGATGCGTCAGCCGCCTTTCCGGATTGGCGTAAACGCTGGCGTCCATCACCGATCACGCGGTGAAAATTTTTCGAAGTTCCGTGGAACCATTTCGAGTTCCAACATAATGCCGCGCGCACGACACGCCGCGTCCACATTGCAGCCGGCTTTGACCGGCATCTGGCGCAACGTCGGTGGGGAAATAACGCCCTCGCAAATATTCACGCGCCGCCATATGGCCGCCGGATCGAACCGGCGCGAAAGGGAGATTCCGTCAAACATGCGGATGTTCTTCGTGTGCCTTCTTGGCCTTGTGCCATCAACCGTCGTCGCTGCACCAGAGCAGATCAGCACAGACGTTACGCTCCCGATATCCGCCGTCGCCGCGGCAGCATCCTTCAACCCTGACACGCTTTCCGCCCAAGGTCTGCGGGCCGTGGCGAATGTCACCAATGCAATTTCTCGGGACGAGATCTGCAATACCATGGCCGCGGCTGCGCAGGCGCACGATATTCCGGTGGCCTTTTTCACCAGCCTGATCTGGCAGGAGAGTGGCTTTCGCGCTGAAGCGGTGAGCCCGGTCGGGGCGCAGGGTGTGGCCCAATTCATGCCGCGCGTCGCCGAGGCCATGGGCCTCGAAAATCCGTTCGATCCGCTCCAGGCTCTGCCGATGTCGGCGCGGCTGCTGCGCACGCTGTTCAACCAGTTTGGCAATTTCGGCTTGGCGGCGGCGGCCTATAATGCCGGTCCGCTGCGCGTGCTCAACTGGCTCGACCGGCGCAAGAAAGCCACGCTGCCGAAGGAGACGCGCGACTACGTGATGCGGATCACCGGCCGAGACGCCGAGCAATGGCGTGGCGCGAAGGCCAGCGTCGAATTCCGCGCTCCGCCGCGCACGCGCTGCCACGTCGTCGCCAGCCGCGCACAGCAGGAAGACGGCGCATTCAAGGTCGTCGACATGGCCAATATCCCGCTGCCGCGCCATCGACCCGGCGCGGTGCATGAGGCGCCGGCGACTGCTGTGGCCGAGGCCCACCAGCCGCGCCATGCCAAGACGGTGACAGCTCTGCGCGCCGTACCGGCTTCGCCGCCGAAGAGCACGGCCATCGCCATGGTGCGCGTCACGGTGCCGAAGGTGAAAGCGATGGCGGCCGCCAAACAGCCGCTCAAGCTGCTGACGGTGGCGCAGGCGAAGTCCACCAAGGCCGTGCAAGCCACGCCGAAGGCGGCCAAAATCATTCGGGTCGCCAAAGCCAACTGATCTCACACCATGGCGCTTCGGCGCCTTGGTGCTTAGATTGGCGGTCTCACCAGCATTGGCGCCGTCATGACCCCTCCTGCAAATCCGCTTCTCGAGACCTGGACAGCGCCGTTCGGCGTGCCGCCTTTCGCGGCCCTCAAGCCGGAGCATTTCCGCGACGCCTTCACGCGCGCCTTTGACGGCCACGCCGCCGAGGTCGACGCGATCGCCGCCGATCCCGCGGCGCCCACTTTCGCCAACACCATCGAGGCGCTGGAACGCAGTGGCGAGCTCCTGGCGCGGGTCAGCAGCGTATTCTGGGTGCTCGCAGGCGCCGATACCAACGAGCCGATCCAGGAGATCGAACGCGAGATCTCGCCGCTCAGCGCGCGCCACTGGAATCGCATCTCGATGAACGCGGATCTGTACCGGCGCATCGAGGATCTGCATCGCCGGCGCGACGCGCTCGGCCTCTCGTCCGAGCAGGCGCGCGTGCTGGAGCGCTATCGCACCCAGTATCGCCGTGCCGGCGCCGCGCTCGACAACACCGCCAAGGCGCGGCTCGCCGAGATCACCGAACGGCTCGCGACGCTCGGCACCAGCTTCGGCCAGAATGTGCTCGCCGACGAGCAGTCCTGGACGCTGGTGCTCGACGGCGAGGCCGATCTCGCCGGCCTGCCGGATTTCCTGCGCGCGTCGGCGCGCGGTGCAGCCGAGGAGCGCGGCCTCGCCGGAAAATACGTCATCACGCTGTCGCGCTCGAGTGTCGAACCATTCCTCACCTTTTCCGCGCGGCGCGATCTGCGCCAGAAGGCATTCGAGGCCTGGGTGGCGCGCGGCGACGCCGGCAAGACCGACAACAAGGCGCTGATCGCCGAAATGGTCGCGCTACGCGCCGAACGCGCGCGGCTGCTCGGCTATCCAAGCTTCGCGCATTACCGGCTGGATGATGCGATGGCGAAGACGCCGGATGCGGTGCGCGGCCTGCTCGACCGCGTCTGGACGCCCGCGCGCGCCAAGGCGCTCACCGATCGCGACGAATTGCAGGCGCTCGCCGATGCCGAGGGCGGCGGGTTCAAGCTCGCGCCGTGGGACTGGCGCTATTATTCCGAGAAGCTGCGCAAGGTGAAATGCGACATCGATGAAGGGTCGGTGAAGCCGTATCTCCAGCTCGACCGCATTATCGCCGCCGCCTTCCATACCGCCAATCGGCTGTTCGGCCTGCGCTTCGCGCCGCGCGACGACGTCGCCACCTGGCATCCGGATGTCCGCGTCTGGGAAGTGACCGACGCGACCGGCCGGCATCGCGGCCTGTTCTTCGGCGATTATTTTTCGCGCGGGTCGAAGCATAGCGGCGCGTGGATGACCACGTTGCGCGATCAGGAAAAGCTCGCCGGCGATATCCGCCCGCTGGTGCTCAACGTGATGAACTTCAACAAGGCCGGCGACGGCGAGCCGAACCTGCTCTCCTTCGATGACGCGCGCACCCTGTTCCATGAATTCGGCCATGGGCTGCATGCGCTGTTGTCGGACGTCACGTATCCGCTGATCTCGGGCACGGGCGTGTCGACCGATTTCGTCGAGCTGCCCTCGCAGCTCTATGAGCATTGGTTCGAGCGGCCGGAAATCCTGCGCGAATTCGCGGTGCATTACCGCACCGGCGAACCGATGCCGGAGGACTTGCTGCAGCGGCTGCTCGCCGCGCGCACCTTCAATTCCGGTTTTGCGACGGTGGAATACGTCGCCTGCGCGTTGGTCGATCTCGATTTCCACCTGCTGCCGTCGGCGCATAATCTCGATGTCGCCGGCTTCGAACAGGAGTCGCTGCAGAAGATCGGCATGCCGGACGAGATCGTCATGCGGCACCGGCCGACGCATTTCGGGCATATCTTCTCGGGCGGTGGCTATGCCTCGGCTTATTACAGCTACATGTGGTCGGAAGTGATGGACGCCGATGCGTTCGACGCCTTCGCCGAGACCGGCGACATCTTCGACCCGAAAACCGCCAAAGCGCTGCACGACAATATCTACTCGGCCGGCGGTTCGCGTGATCCTGCCGAGCTCTACACCGCCTTCCGCGGCCGCCTGCCGACGCCCGAGGCGCTGCTGCGTAAGCGCGGATTTGCTCCGGCCGAGGTGTAAAACACCGCGTGTCCCCGCGAAGGCGGGGACCCATACGCCGCGGCCCCTCAAATCGAAGCACGATAGAATTTGCCTTATTCGCCCTGCACGGCGTATGGGCCCCCGCCTTCGCTGGGGCACGAAAGCGCGCCTTTCAATCTTGCCGCGTGCTGCTAAACTCCCCCTCAAGTTGCGAATAATAATTTCGAGTGAGGGGTCCATGGCCTCACGCTGGTTCAAGCCAATCGTTGCGAGTCTGGTTTTCGCGTTTGCCGCTACGTCCGCGCAGGCGCAGAACAAGGACACGGTCCGCGTTGCGGTGTATCAGCCGGTCCCGCTGATCGATCCGATCTATAATCCGTCACCCGAGACGGTGCTGATCACCAACATCGTCTACGACTCGCTGATCTATTTCGACGCCGGCACGCGTGAATTCAAGCCCTCGATCGCCAAGTCCTGGCAGCGCATCAGCGACAAGGTCTACGAATTCAAGCTGCGCGAGGGCGTCAAGTTTCACGACGGTTCGACGCTCGACGCCGACGACGTCGTCTATTCGCTCGAGGTCTTCATCGACCCGAAGCATAATTTCCGCTTCAAGGACACCCGCTTCGGCTGGATCGACAAGGTCGAGAAGGTCGATCAATTCACGGTGCGTATCACCAGCAAGGAAGTCGTGGCGAGCCTGTTGTCGCGTCTCGGATACACCACGCCGATCTTTCCCAAGAAGATCTACAGCGCGCTTGAGAACAAGGGCGACTTCGGGCGCAATCCGGTCGGCACCGGTCCTTACAAGGTGGTCTCGTTCAATCCCGCGAAAGGCGAGGTCGTCTATGAGCAATTCGCCGATTATTCGCTGAAGGACGTCCGTCCGCCCGGCACCATCAAGCGTATCTTGCTGTCGTCGATCCCCGACAAGCAGACCCAGATGGCCAAGCTGCTCGCGGGCGAACTCGATGTGGTCTACGAGGTCCCGCCGGATTCGCTGCCATCGCTGCGCGCCAATCCGAATCTCGCGGTCTCGGTGGACCGTACCGTGTCGTTCTCGTTCATCCAGTTCGATGCGAAGGATCGCTCCGGCTTCGGTCTGTTCAAGGACAAGCGGATCCGCGAGGCGATGCTCAAGGCGATCGATCGGCCGGCGCTGAACAAGGCGTTCCTGCCGCAGGAGCTCTGGAACGATCCGCTGCAGCCCGCGATGTGTCACGAGTGGCACATCGCCTGCGCGGCGTCGGCGCAACCGGTGAGCTACGATCCGGAAGGCGCGAAGAAGCTGCTGGCTGAGGCGGGCCATCCGAACGGCTTCGAACTCCTCATCACCACATGGGGCCCCGCGCGCCCCATCGCGGAAGCAGTGTCCGGCCAGCTCCGCCGGATCGGCGTGATCGCCAAGGTGGAGGCATTGACGGTCGGCGTCTGGGCGCAGAAGCGCGCCGACGGCAAGCTCCAGGCGGCGGTATCCTTCTGGGACAATGGTGGCGGCGCGCCCGATGTTGAGGGTACCCTCGGCTTCTTCTTCATCGAAAGCTCGCGCGATTACATCGGCGACCCGCTGCTGGTGAAGGCGGAGACTGAAGGCCGTAGTGAGCTCGATCCGAAAAAGCGCGAGGACATCTATCGCGCCGCCTTCGACCGGGTCACCAACGAGCGCTACATGATGCCGCTGGTGCCGATCCCGGCGACCCTCGCGCACAACAAGGACCTCCAGCTGCTTCCCGGCCACAAGAGCCCGGAAGGCATGGAGCTGAACTTCCTGGCGTGGAAGAAATAGTCCGACGGCGTTTCCCGAGGCAGTTGCCCGGTACGGTGCCCAATCCTCAACTTGTCACCCCCCGCGAAAGCGGGGGGTCCAGTATTCCGCGGCCTATCGATAGGGCACGGCGTAGGGATGCCCGCTTTCGCCTTCGCGGGTATGACAACCGTCAGTGGGGCGCAAAGCTCCGCCCCTATTTGCGGGCATGACAAGCGAGGGTGATCGCTCTACGACACTTCCTCACCTTTTGGGGCACCCTCATGAATCTCCATACCGCCGGACATCGCCGCGGCGTCGCCTGCGCGCCGCATCATGCCGCGGTCGAGGCCGGGCGCGCGATTCTTGAAGAAGGCGGCAACGCGATGGAGGCGATGGTCGCGATGGCGGCGGTCATCGCGGTGGTCTATCCGCATATGAACCACATCGGCGGCGACGGCTTCTGGCTGGTGCATGAGCCGGGCGGCCGCGTGCGCGCGATCATGGCGGCGGGCCGCGCCGGCGCCAAGGCGACGCCGCAATATTATCGCGACGCCGGCCATCACGAGGTGCCGTCGCGCGGGCCGCTCGCGGCGCTCACCGTGCCTGGCGCGATTTCCGGCTGGATGCTCGCGATGGAGGGCGCGAAGTCGCTGCGCGGCAAGATGCCGCTTCGTGTGCTGCTCTCGGAAAGCATCCGGATTGCGAAGGAAGGCTCGGCGGTCTCGCGCGGGCAGGCCGCTGGCGCCGCCAATCCCGAATTGAAGGGCGTGCCGGGCTTCGCACCGGTGTTCCTCATCGACGGCAAAGCGCCGGCGATAGGAACGGTGATGAAGCAGACCGCGCTCGCGGCGACGCT
>CANKHJ010000072.1 GCA_947481635.1 Bradyrhizobiaceae bacterium | reverse complement strand
GGCAAGCTGCCGGCCGGCGTGCAGCCGCCCGAGACGGTGCCGGCCATCGTCAATCCGGCGGCGGTCGAGCCGCGCGCCGCCGAGAAGAAAGCCGCCGACAAACCGGCGATCGAAAAACCGGCGACTGAAAAGCCCGCCACCGAAAGACCTTTGGCCGAGAAGCCCGCGACGGTGCCGGTTCAAGTCGCGCCCGAAGCGGAGCCGAAGGCCGCGCCGCCTGCACCGCGCGCCGAAGCGCCCCAGACCCAGCCTGCGGTCGAGCCGGTGCGCGTCAATGAGCCGGCGGCGATGCCGCTGTTCCTGGAACGGATTGCCGCGCCTACCGACCCGAATGGTCCCGTGACGGTCTCTACGCTGCGCGACGGCGAGACCGTGCATCTGGCGTTTCCCTTTGCGGAGGCGACGCCGGCGGCGATCTTCCGCCGCGCCGATGCGATCTGGCTGGTGTTCGACACCAAATCGCCGATCACCGTCGCACCGATCAATGACGAGCGGCTGCCGACCATTCGCGGCGCCACTATTGGCCGCATCCGCGACGTGGCCGTGGTGCAGATCAAGCTGGAACGTCCGCGGTTGATCGGCGTCCGGCAGGAAGGCAATACTTGGCTGGTGACGATTGCCGACAAGATCGAACCGTCGCAGCCGCTTATGCTCAACCGCAACACCGGCTCGCGCGCGACCGTCACCATTCCATTCGCGCGTCCCGGGCGGGTGCATCGCCTGGCCGACATCGAAGTCGGCGACACGTTGCTGGTGGTCACCGCCGGCGGACCGGCGCGCGGCTTTCCCAAGCCGCAGGATTTCATCGAATTCCGCACGCTGCCGTCGTATCACGGCGTTGTCATCCAGCCGCTCGCCGATGACGTCACGGCCGAGGCCGCCGGCGATAAGATCGTCATCAGCCGTCCCACCGGATTGATCCTGTCGGACGCCGCATCGGGCGACCGGCGCGATGCGGTGCGTCCCGGGATGATCGATAGCCACGCTTGGGGCTTCGACCGGCAAGCTAATTTCACCCAGCGCAAGGAGATGCTGGTCGCGGCCGCCGCCGAGGCGCCGGAAGCGCGCCGCTTCACCGCACGGCTCGACCTCGCGCGCTTCTATCTCGCGAAAGACATGTATCCGGAGGCGCGCGGCGTGCTCGATGTTGCGGTGGCGGATTCGCCGCCGGCGACCGAAGTCACCGGCGCGATCATGATGCGCGGCATCGCCAATGTGATGCGCGACCGGCCCGATGAAGCGATGAAGGATCTCACCAATCCGGCGATCGGCGATCAATATGACGCACCGTTGTGGCGCGCTTTGGCGGATGCACGGCTCGGCCGCTGGGCCGCTGCGCGCGAAGGCTTCCGCAACGCCAATACCAGCGCCGGTGGCCTGCCGATCGAATTGCAGCGCGACGTGCTCAAGAGCCGAATCCGCGCCGCCATCGAAGTCGGCGATTTTGCCGATGCCGCCAACCAGATGGGCGAGTTCGAAGTGATCGGCGTGCCGGCGGAGTTGCAGCCGAGCCTGACGGTTCTCTCCGGTCGCATCGCGGAAGGTCTTGGACGCTCGTCCGACGCGCTCTCGAATTATCGGGCCGCAGCCGAATCTCCCGATCGGCCGGTCGCCGCGCAGGCGCGGTTGCGTGAATTTCTGTTGCGCCGATCGCTCGGACAATTGACCGACGCCGATGCGGTTCCCGAGCTTGAATCGCTGACCACGGCATGGCGCGGCGACGAGACCGAGGTCGAGGCGATGCGGCTTCTGACGCATCTCTACATCGTGCAGGGCCGCCACCGCGAGGCGTTCCAGATCATGCGCGTCGCGCTTTCGGCGCATCGCAATTCCGAAGTCACGCGCCGCATCCAGGATGAGGCGGTCGAGACCTTCGACTCGCTGTTCCTCGCCGGGAAGGGCGATGCGCTGCCCGCGATCGAGGCGCTGAGCCTGTTTTATGATTTCCGCGAATTGACGCCGGTCGGCCGGCGCGGCGACGAGATGATCCGGCGCCTGGCGGACCGGCTGGTCTCGGTCGATCTGCTCGATCAGGCCGCGGAATTGCTGCAGCATCAGGTCGATTACCGACTGCAAGGCACGGCGCGCGCGCAAATCGCCACGAGGCTTGCGGTGGTCCATCTGATGAACCGCAAACCGGATCGCGCGCTTGCGGTACTGCGCGCGACCCGCCTGGCCGATATGCCGACGGAGCTGCGCAGTCAGCGCCTGCTGGTCGAGGCGCGCGCGCTCGCCGATACCGGGCGGGCCGGTCTGGCGCTCGAGATCGTCGAGAAGATCGAAGGACCGCAGGCGATCCGGCTGCGCGCCGATGTGATGTGGAGTGCCAAGCGCTGGCGCGAGGCCGCCGAACAGCTCGAGCTGTTGCACGGCGATCGCTGGAAACAATTCGCGCCACTGACCGATGCCGAACGGCCGGACATCCTGCGCGCCGCGATCGGCTATGCGCTCGGTGAAGATACCATCGGTCTCGAACGGTTCCGCGAGCGCTATGCCGGCAAATTCCTGGAAGGGCCGGACCGTCGCGCCTTCGAGGTCGTCACCGAACCGCTCGGCATGAGCGGCACTGAATTCCGCGAAGTCGCGCGCTCGGTCGCGACCGTCAATAATCTCGACGCATTCCTCGGCGATCTGCGCGCGCGCTATCCGAATAGCGGCGCCGTGCCGCCACGCGCCGCCGCTGCGTCAGGGCAATAGCGACTCCAAACACAATTGGTCAGCCCGCCAACAGGTCGGGGCTTTGCGCGGTCATTGGCATGACATCCGATGTATGTGGGCCAGTGTCCGCTTCAGCAAATATTCGCCGAATGCAGGGTCCACGAATCAGCGCGAGTGCCTGCGATACGTGCGCAGCACGCCGGCGAATGGCGAGGCTTCTGTCGAAATGCCTTCGGTATCACGGTAAGATAAAAGGTATTCCTAGAAACCAGAACGGTATTCATAGGGAGGTAATTTTATAAGTTACGGCACGGGCGCGTTTGCGCTTTACATGACATCCTCGACAACGTATGCGCGTTTATCGGTTGAGCGTTGAATATTGTCCGCGTAGCCCGAATCCCCTGCAGAAAATCTGTATCGACGGCGCGGTCGCGCCGGGAGGCCTGCGCGATTGCGCGGGAGCGTGGACGTGCGTCCTGAAGCAGCCCGCCATTGAGGCGCGCGTAGCGGAGCACGACTCATGGCACCCTTTCGTTCTTGTCGCTGGATTGCGTTGTTCGTTCTGCTGCTTCCGTTCGGCGCGGCGCGTGCGCACACCAATTCGGTGGGATACGAAAGCCTCGGCGGCGGGGTCTTCAATATCTGGTACGGCACTTATCATGTCGCAACTGCCTTTACCGAAGGCTCGCTCCAGCTGGTCGGGCCATCGTTTTCATCGACAGTGGCATTCACGCTGCTAACGGTGGTCAAGCCGGTGGGGCTGGTCGACGGACAGAATAATTTCTATTCGAACGGCACCCAACTCGTCGGCACCAATAGCGGTCAGACAGTCCGCACTTAGCAAGGCGCGAACTTCACCGGTATTACGACGCCCGGGGTTTATACTTTTACCTATCTTCCGATCGCAATGCCGACCCAGAACTGGCAGCCGATCGACAGCGTCATCCTCTCCAGCAGCTTTACGATCACCGCCAATGATATCGGGATCACGATCCTGGTCAGTTCGATCCAGGCTGGACTCCCACAGCCCGCGCCGGGCGGCGTGCAAGCCGGCGTCATGGCGATGAACTCGTTCTTGTCGACCATGTCTCCGGTCAACACCGCGGGTGGAAGCTGCGGTGGTGATCGTGGCGTCGGTGCGTCCGAGCCGCAATGTTTCCCCGATCCACAGATCACCGCATTCGCCGCAGAGCCTCAACGGCTTCCGGATGCGGCCTCGGCCTATGCCGCTGTCAATCGCGCCGCCGGCGCTGCCGTACCGTCCGAGCCGCGACGGTGGAGCATCTGGAGCACCGCTTACGGCGGCACCAGCCGAATGGCGGGAGCCACGTCCGCGCTCGATGCGCGGGTCGCCGGCGTGGTGACGGGGCTTGATTACCATCTCTCGCGCGACACGTTGGTCGGTTTCGCGCTGGGTGGCGGCGGAACCTCGTTTGGATTGTCCGGCGGACTGGGCAGCGGCAAGAGCGACATGTTCCAGGCGGGCGGCTATGGCCGGCATCGCATCGGCGACGGTTATCTGTCCGCGGCCGCTGCCTATGGCCGGCACTGGATGTCGTCCGACCGTATCGAGGTCAACGGCGATCGTCTCGCGGCGACATTTTCGGCCCATAACATCGGCGCCCGGGTGGAGAGCGGCTACCGGGTCGGGACCGCTGTCGTCGGGATCACGCCTTACGCGGCCTTGCAAGCGCAATGGATCAGCACGCCGGGCTTCGACGAAGCCGTCGTGACCGGGACCAATCTGCTGGCGATCAACGCCAGTGCGTCCTCGACATCCGCCACCCGAACCGAATTGGGAACCTGGCTCGACCGGACCATCGCGATGGTCAATGGCGGGCTCACGCTGCGTGGTCGCGCCGCCTGGGCGCATGATGCGCAACGCGGCGGGACGATCGGTGCAGCATTCCAATTGGCTCCGGCCGTCTCGCTGGTGCTCAGGAACATTGATCCGCCGGCCGACCTCGCCTTGGTGTCGGCTGCCGCCGAACTCCGGTGGGGAGACCGCTGGTCGATGACCGCGCAGTTCGATAGTGAGTTCTCGAACAGCTCGCAGACCTATGTGGGAACGGGATCGGCGCGTTATCGGTGGTGAGCGCGCCGGCTTGATCGAGCCTCGCTACTGTCCGTAGCTCTGGATCAAGCTGCCAGCGACCAGACTCCAGCCGTCGACCAGCACGAAGAAGATCAGCTTGAACGGCAGTGACACCACCACCGGTGGCAGCATCATCATGCCCATCGACATCAGCACCGACGCCACCACCAGATCGATGATCAGGAATGGCAGGAACAGCAGGAAGCCGATCTCGAAGGCGCGCCGCAATTCCGAGATCATGAAGGCCGGCACCAGGATGCGCAGCGACATCTGCTCGGGCGTTGCGGGGAGCGGGGCCTTCGACATGTCGGCGAACAGGGCGACGTCTTTCTCGCGGACATTCTTCTGCATGAAGGCGCGCAACGGATCGGACGCGCGTTCGAAGGCCTGCTCGGCGGAGATCTCGTTCGCCACCAGCGGCTTGATGCCGGTTTCATAGGCGCGTTCCAGCGCCGGGCCCATCACGAAGGCGGTGAGAAACAGCGCGAGCGCCACGATCACCGCATTGGGCGGCGCGGTGCCGGCGCCGAGCGCGGTGCGTAAGAGCGACAGCACCACCACGATGCGCGTGAACGACGTCATCATGATCAGGATCGACGGCGCGAGCGAGAGCACCGTGAGCAGCGCGACCAGTTGTACGATGCGCTCAGTCAGGCCGGCGCCTTCGCCGAAATTGATGCTGACGCCCTGGGCGTATGCCGCGCTCGTCGTAAGACCGAGGCCGAACCCTACTCCGGCCGCCACCGTCGCAAGACGGATAACGCGGCGGCCGAGAGACGCCGTCAAGTCTTGCTGGCTTTGGGACGACCGAGCAGTGAGGCCATCTCTTGCTCAAGGCTTTCGTAGCCGACCCTGGCCGCGGTTGGTCTAGCCTCGACGGTCCTGGGCTCGACCGGCTTGGCGTCCACCGGATCGTGAGCCGCGGGCTCGTTGCGCGGATCTGCCGGACGGGCGGCAGTTGCGGCCTGTGCCGCCGGGCGGCGTGCCGCCAGCGAGGCTTCCAGGCGCTGCGCCATCTCGGCGAGATTCTGATCGCCGGCAGGCGCCACGGGTGGAGTGGCGTAGCGCGCCGGGTCCGGCGCGGCGGTGCGCGGCGCGGGCTGCTCGGTTTCGCGGTTCGATAATTCGGCGGCGAGGCCCGCCAGAGTCTCGATCGAGCGCGGGGAGGGGCGCGGTGCGGGTGCCGGTGTCGGCGGCGCTTCGGTCCATTGATCGTCGGCGCGCTGGGCGCGGGCGGGTTCGGCCTGCGGCTGGAGCGGCCAGACATTGTCGCCGAGAGGAACGGCGCGCGGCAGCGTATCGCCGCTTGCGCCACGCGCGGCTTCGCGCTGCGCCGCGACCGAGCGCACGATATTGGTCTCGACCACCACGTCGGTGGCGCCGCCGATCATCAGCAGATGCTCGACATTATCGCGCCGGATGATGACCAGGCGCCTGCGGCTGTCGATCGAAGCGGCGTCGATCACGGCAAGACGTGGCTGCCGGCCGCGTGTCGCCGCGCCGCTGAGACGGTCGCTGCCGAAGCGGCGCACCACCCAGGCCGTCAGCCCGATCAGGCCGAGCACTACCACGAAGGCAATGAAGAATTTTAAGGCCACGTTCATCTCGCCGAACAAGGTCTCGAACATCGATCTTCCCCGAAGCCGTGGTATCGCACGACGAGTCGTCTAATGGTTAACGCGCCCGGTAACATTTGCCGCCCGAAATCCTAACAAATCATTAACAAAACGCGCTACCCGAACCCGGGATTCCCCGTCGTTAAACGATTTCTATGGTAAACATAACATTAAGGCCGAAACAGTTCGATGGCCTGATTTAACCCGCCGTTAACCATATATTCGGCAAAGTCTGCCCGGTATCCCGATAATTGGGTCACGGGGGCGACATGCCGATCGCGGACATTCCGATTTTTTCCATGCTGAAGACCCGGATGCATTGGCATCAGGAGCGGCAGCGGCTGCTGGCCGAAAATGTTGCCAATGCCGACACCCCCAAATTCCAGCCGCGCGACCTCACGCCTCCGGATTTCAGCCGCAACAAGCCCCAGGTGGCCGGGCTGGCGATGGCGCGTACCGACGGCAGCCATCTGGCGAGCAGCGCGGCCAGCGGCAGTCAATTCCATCCCGACAAGGGCTCCGGCTACGAAAGCCGCCCGACCGGCAACGCCGTCAGCCTCGAAGACGAGATGCTGAAAGTGGCGAGCAACCAGATGGACTACCAGGCGGCGACCGCGCTCTACGCCCGCAGCATGGGCCTGATCAAAACCGCGATGGGCAAAAGGTAGCGATCATGGATTTCATCAAATCGATCGCCATCGCTGCTTCAGGGCTTCGCGCCCAGGCCGGCCGGATGCGCATCATCTCCGAAAATATCGCCAATGCGGACTCGACCGCGCAGCGGCCGGGCGCCGAGCCCTACCGGCGCAAGATCCCGACCTTCCACAGCGAGATGGAGCGCACGCTCGACGCGCGCGTCGTGACGCTCGGCAAGGTGCAGCCGGATGCCAGTGAATTCCGCCTGAAATACGAGCCGGGCCACCCCTCGGCCGATGCCCAAGGCAACGTCAAATATCCGAACGTGAATGCGCTGGTCGAAATGACCGACATGCGCGAGGCGCAGCGTTCCTATGAAGCCAACATCAATGTCATTAGTGCGACGCGGCGCATGCTCCAGCGCACCATCGACATCCTCAAAGCCTGATCCGGAGACTTAACCGATGGCCAGTCCTCTCGCCGCCGCCAACGCCTATGCAAGCCTTGCGCGCCTCGCCCCGACCGGAGGAGCCGGCGCCGGGGGCGGCGTCGGCCTCGGAGCCGCTGTCGGCGGCGGCGGAGACCAGGGCTTCGGCGCCATGCTGAAAGACGCGATCGGCAGCGTGATCGAGACCGGACGCAAGTCGGATGGCCAGACCGCCGCGATGATGACCGGCAAGGCCGATATGGTCGATGTGGTCACGGCGGTATCGCAGACCGAGGTCGCGGTCGAGGCGCTGGTGTCGGTGCGAGATAAGGTGATCCAGGCTTACGAAGAAATCATGCGGATGCCGATCTGATGAATGGTGCTGAAGTCCTCGACGTCGCGCGCGATGCGATCCTGACGCTGGTGCTGGTCTCGGCGCCGCTGATGCTGATCGGGCTGGTCGTCGGCGTGATCATCTCGCTGTTCCAGGCGCTGACGCAGATCCAGGAAATGACCCTGGTCTTCGTGCCGAAGATCATCGCGATGTTCATCACGCTGATGCTTGCGCTGCCCTTCATGGCCGACCTGCTGAACAGCCACATGGCACGGCTTGCCGCCCGTATCATCCACGGCTAGGCGAGTCATGCGCGTCGACATCTCCTTCCTGCCGGTGTTGGCGGCAACCTTCATGCTGGTCTTTGCCCGTATCGGCACGATGGTGATGCTGCTGCCCGGCCTCGGCGAGATGAATGTTCCCTCTCGGCTGCGGCTGACCATCGCGCTGGCGCTCTCGGCGGTGCTGCTGCCGCTGCATCAGCACCTCTATACGCTCGATCTCAACGCCTTCGGCCCGCTGGTCGCGCTGCTCGGCCAGGAAATCCTGATCGGCGGGGCGCTCGGGACGACGGCGCGGCTGACCATGTCGGCGATGCAGATCGCGGGCGCGGTGGTCGCCCAGCAACTTGGCCTCGGCTTCGTGACCAGCGTGGATCCGACGCAGGGGCAGCAGGGCGCCCTGATCGGCAATTTCCTCGCTTTGTTTGGCGTGACGATGATCTTCGCGACCGATCTGCATCATCTGGTGATCGCGGGTCTGAATGACAGCTATTCGCTGTTCCGGCCCGGTGAGTTCATGTCGTTCGGCGACATCGCGGCGCTCTCCACCCGGACGGTCGGGACCGCGTTCCGCATCGGCATCCAGCTGTCCGCGCCGTTTCTGATTTTCGGCCTGTTGTTCAATCTCGGCCTCGGCGTGCTGTCGCGGCTGATGCCGCAGATGCAGGTTTTCTTTGTCGGCGTGCCGCTCTCGATCCTGCTCGGCCTGCTGATCCTGTTTGTCGTGCTCGGCGCCATGATGTCCACCTTCCTCGGATCGGTGGAAAGCGTGTTGCGCGAACTCGCCCCCAATTCGTGAGGAACGATGGCCGGCGATAACGACGACACAGAAAAATCTGAAGACCCGACACAGAAAAAACTCGACGACGCGCTCAAGCGCGGCGACGTCGCGAAGAGCCAGGAGGTCAATACCTGGTTCGTGATCGCGGCCGCGACCCTGGTGCTGATCGCCTTTTCCGGCGATATGAGCCGCTCGCTGACCACGATGATGCGCGGTTTGTTGGCTAATGCGCATTCGATTCCGGCCGATGGCCGCGGATTGATGAAACTGACCGACAAGATCGGCGTCGAAATCCTTGCGGCGGTCGCGATCCCGTTCCTGCTGCTGGCCTTGGCGGCGGTGGCCGGCAGCCTGGTCCAGCACCGCTTCGTCTGGTCGGCCGAGCAGTTGAAGCCGAAATTCAGCAAGGTCTCGCCGATCGCCGGGCTCGGACGGCTATTCTCGAAACAGGCGCTCGGCAATTTCGTGAAAGGCCTGCTCAAGCTCGCCTTGGTCGGCGGCGTGATGACCGGACTGCTCTGGCCGCAATATCATCGGCTCGAGGACGCCATCACCACCGACATGGCCGGCGTGCTGGCGTTGACCAAGGCGCTGGCGGTGCAGGTGATGGGTGTGGTGGTCGCGATCCTGGCGATCATCGCCGCCGCCGATTTCCTGTTCCAGTACCGGCAGTGGCACGAAAAGCAGAAGATGTCGTTCCAGGAAATGAAGGAGGAGTTCAAGCAGACCGAAGGCGATCCGGTCATCAAGGGCAAGCTGCGCCAGTTGCGGATGGCGCGGATGCGCAAGCGCATGATGTCCAATGTGCCGAAGGCTTCGGTCGTGATCACCAACCCGACCCACTTCGCCGTGGCGCTCCAGTATGAGAAGGGGATGAACGCGCCGCTCTGCCTCGCCAAGGGCGCCGATGCCATCGCCATGAAGATCCGCGAAATGGCGACCCTGCACGGCATCCCGATCGTCGAGAACCCGCCGCTGGCGCGCGCGCTGCACGCGACCGTCGAGATCGATGAGGAAGTCCCGCCCGAGCACTACAAGGCGGTGGCCGAGGTGATCGGCTACATCATGCGGATGAAGCAGGGGCTACGCAGGTAGTGGCCGGCTGCTCGGTCCCTAAGCGCAGTTGGAGGGTCATGCCCGCCGTTATCCCCAACCCCTTGCGCGAATAGGGCCGCTGGGGCACCAAATACGTGACGCAAATCACTTCAGACCGAGGGCTTCGAGGCCAGATGGCCACACCGGAAATCGTCGAGGACCCCTCGCGGGTGGCCGTCGACCGCACCCAGGGCAGCGACGCCGCGGGAAGCGTCGGCCTGGTGCTGCTGGTCGCGGTGCTGCTGGTCGGCGCGGCGAGCGGTTTGCTGTTCGTGGGCCGTAGCCACGCCGAACCCTATATCCTGGGTCTGCTCGCATTGCTGGCGATGGTCGGGGTGTTCCTGCTGTTTGCGCTGGCCGCGGGAATCCTGCGCGTGCCGGGGCGCGAGAGCATCAGCCCGGTGGTCAAGGCGCTGGTCGACGGCGCCTATGAGGGCATCCTGGTCACCGACCATGGCGGGCGCGTGCTCTACGCCAACGCCGCCTATCTCGACCTCACCAATGCGCCCGACCCCGACGATGTAAAGCCGGTCGAGCGCGTATTCATCGGCGATCCGAACGTCTCCGAGGCGGTCTATCGGCTGCTCAAGGCGGCGCGTGAGAGCCGCAGGCTGCAGGAAGAAGTGCGCGTCGCCGCCGTCAAGGGCGAGCCGGCGCGCTGGCTGCGGATGCGGGTCCGGCCGCTGGGCGAAGGCAAGCGCGACGCGCGGCTCACGGTGTGGTCGATCGCCGACGTGACGCGCGAGCGCGAGCGCCAGGAAAACGTCTTCCAGGAATTGCAGAACGCGATCGACTATCTCGACCATGCGCCGGCCGGCTTCTTCTCCGCCGATCCGGGCGGCGACGTGATCTATCTCAACGCGACGCTCGCCGAGTGGCTCGACCATGACCTCGCGCAGGTCGGTTCCGGCGGCTTGAAACTCGCGGACATGATCACCGGCGAGGGGGCGGCGTTGCTCGGTTCGGTCTCCGCCGCGCCCGGCGAAGTCACCACCGAGGTGTTTGATCTCGACTTCAAGACCCGCAACGGCCGCACGGTTCCGGTGCGGCTATTCCACAAGATCTATTTTGGACCGGACGGCAAACCCGGTCCGTCGCGCACGCTGGTGCTCAACCGCGCCCGCGATGACGGCTCCGATCCGCAGCGCGCCGCCGAGGTGCGCTTCATGCGGTTCTTCCACCACACGCCGATGGCGATCGCGACGGTGGAAAAGGGCGGCAAGATCGCGCGCAGCAATGCGCTGTTCGTGCGGATGCTGGGCCCCGGCGCGGATGGCCGCTCGATCCTCGACGTGGTCGCGGCGGGCGACCGGCCGAAGCTCGAAGCCGCGATCCGCGAAGCCTCGATCGGGCAGGGCGACGTCGCGCCGGTCGATGCCGCGCTGGAAGGCAAGGTCGAACGCTGGGCGCGCTTCTTCGTGACCGCGATCGAGGAAGAGGAAGGCGACCAGGAAGCCGCGATCATCTATGCGCTGGAAACCACCCAGCAGCGCACGCTGGAGAACCAGGTCACCCAGCAGCAAAAGATGGAAATGGTCGGCCAGCTCGCCGGCGGCATCGCGCATGATTTCAACAACGTGCTCTCCGCCATCATGATGGCGACCGACTTCCTGTTGAATGCGCATAAGGCGACCGATCCGTCGTTCCAGGACATCATGCAGATCAAGCAGAATGCCAACCGGGCGGCGAGCCTGGTGCGGCAATTGCTGGCATTCTCGCGCAAGCAGACGATGCGCCCGCAGGTGCTCGATCTCGGTGAGGTGCTGTCCGACCTGCGCATGCTGCTGAAGCGGCTGCTCGGCGAGACCGTCACGCTCGACGTGGTGCATGGCCGCGACCTGTGGCCGGTCAAGGTCGATATCTCGCAGCTCGAGCAGGTGATCATCAATCTCGCGGTCAATGCGCGCGACGCGATGCCCGAAGGCGGACGCGTCACGATCGGGACGCGCAACGTCTCCGCGGAGGAGAGCGCGACATTCCAATACAAGGGAATGCCCGCGGCGGAATTCGTGCTGATCGAAGTGGCCGATACCGGCACCGGCATTGCGCCGGATATCATCGACCGCGTGTTCGAGCCGTTCTTCTCCACCAAGGAAGTCGGCAAGGGCACCGGGCTGGGCCTGTCGACAGTCTATGGCATCGTCAAGCAGACCGGCGGCTATGTCTATGTCGACTCCGAGATCGGCAAGGGCAGCAAGTTCCGCATCTTCCTGCCGCGTCTCATTCCCGCGATTGAGGACGCGCTGCCGACGCTGCCGGAATCCGACACGCCGGCAATCGCTGCTGCTGCGGCGGAGACTGCCAAAAAGCCTGCGCCCGATCTCACCGGGCATGGCGTCGTGCTGCTGGTCGAGGACGAGGACGGATTGCGCGGGCTGAATGCGCGCGGGCTTTCGTCACGCGGCTATACGGTGATCTCCGCCAGCAACGGCGTCGAGGCGCTCGAAGTGCTTGATGCCAATGGCGGCCAGGTGGACATCGTGGTGTCCGACGTGGTGATGCCGGAGATGGACGGCCCGACACTGCTCAAGGAGCTGCGCAAGCGCGATCCGGCCATCAAGATCATTTTCGTCTCCGGCTATGCGGAAGAGGCGTTCAAGAAGAACCTGCCCGAGCAGGGTCAGTTCGCATTCCTGCCGAAGCCGTTCACGCTGAAGCAGTTGGTCGCGATCGTGAAAGAGACGATGGCAGAGTGACCGGATGAGATACGCAAGCACCCCGGCGGAGATCCGCCGGGGTGCTTTGCTCATCGTCACACGCAGAGGCTAGTCGCAAACCCGTACCCGGCGCAGCGAGCCGTCGGCCCGCCGTTCACGGACGATCTCACAGCTTTGCACCGCGCCCGTCGGCCGCACGTAGACCGTGCCAGCCGGCGGCGCGGCGTTGGTGTCATACGGATAGGCATTCGCCTGGATCGCGGAGCCGACCGCGACGCCACCGACAACGCCGGCGATGATGGCAGGCGCAATCCACCACTGGGCATCGGCGGTGCGCGGCATCGCAGTCAAGCCGGCGGCGCCGATAGCGGCGGCGGCAACGAAAGTCGTAATTGTTCTGGTCATAGGTCACCTTCCCGAGGTTGGGGATTTACAGGTGACCAATCCGAAGCCGGAATGATTGTTCCTGGGGAACCAAGGTCATACCGCGGCTGTGTCGCGGCAATTCGTTGGCAGGAGCCATCCAACCACGGCTTGCCTTCGGGGACGAGAGCGTGGATGACGCGCGAGCCGTTGCAAGAATGAATGCGTGAATTCATGGCACGCTGCTGTCCATATTTGAACGTGACCGCGACCGCAACGGTGCCATGCAAGGGTCCGCTTGACGTGTGTTTAGCAGACGCGTTCAAACGGGGGCGATACTGGCCTGGAATAATTCCGTGGCTCACCGCACGCGGGACAGCGACATGAAAGCGATACTGATCGGCGCCGCATACTTGGCGATGCTGCTGGCGGGCCCCGCGAGCGCGATCGGGCAGGAATGGCCGACCCGTCCTGTCACGATGATCGTGCCGGCCGGTCTCGGTGGCGCGGTCGATATCATCGGGCGCGTGGTGGCCGCGCGGATGGCTGAATTCCTCGGGCGTCCGATCGTCGTCGAAAATGTCACCGGCGCTGGCGGCATGATCGGCGCGGCCCGGGTCGGGCGCGCGGAGCCGGACGGCTATCAGATCCTGCTCGGCACCATCGGCACCCAGGCGCTGAACCAGACGCTCTACAAGACACCGCTTTACGATGCGCGCAGCGACTTCACGCCGGTGGCGCTGCTGGTCGATGTACCGATCATCCTCACGGTCCGGCCCGACATGCCGGTGACCAACCTGAAGGAGTTTGCGGCTTTCACCAAAGCGAACCAGGGCAAGATGCAATACGGATCGCCGGGGCCAGGGTCGTCAAACCATCTCGCCTGCCTGCTGCTTAACACCGCGATCGGCGTCGATGCGGTGACCCACATTCCCTACCGCAATGCGCCGGAGCTCAATCAGGATCTGATGAGCGGGCGCATCGATTATTACTGCCCAAGCAGCACTGCGGCGATGACGCTGGTGCAAGGCAATCAGGCTAAGGCGATTGCCGTGCTGGGCAGCAGCCAGGTTTCGATTTTTCCGACCCTGACGTCGGCGCCGGCGCAGGGCTTCCCGCAGATCGAGGCCGGCACCTGGTTCGGATTCTTCATGCCGAAGAATGCGCCTGCGGCCATCGTGCAGAAGCTGAATGCGGCGACCGTTGACGCCATCACGAATCCCGAGGTGCTGAAACGCGTCGAGGCGCTGGGCGGGATTGTTGCCGCGCCAGACCGCAGGTCGCCGACTTATCTCGCCGAATTCGTACAGGGCGAGATCAAAAAATGGGCCGGGCCGATCAAGTCGACCGGCCTGCTGATTGAATAGAAGCACGCGCGCTTTTGGCGGCTCGAAGCGGTTATTGGAGAACCCATGTTGGCTCCCGATCTCGTTCTGTTGAATGGGCATATCCTTACGGTCGATAGCGCTAACGGCGTCGCGGAAGGCGTGGCGATGTTCGGCGGCCGCATCGTCGCGGTCGGCAAGACGCGCGATGTCAGTGCGATGGCCGGCCGATCCACCAAGGTGATCGATCTCGGCGGGCGCACAGTGCTGCCGGGGCTGACCGATCCGCATGTTCATCTGGCGGATTTCGGTACCGAGGATCTGTTCACGATCGACTGCCGCGACTTCTACACCAACATCCGCACGCTGGACAGCCTGCTCGAGCGCATCCGGTTGCAGACGCACGAGACGCCCGCCGGCGAATGGATCAAGGCGCAGGGCAGTCCGATGCAGGACTTCCGGATGCCGGAAGGGCGCTTTCCGGACCGCCACGATCTCGACCGCGCCGCCCCGGAGCATCCGGTGATGATGGGGTTCGGCGCGCATCTCGCGATCGTCAACAGCAAGGCGCTCGAGGTGCTCGGCATCGGCGAAGACATCCAGCCACCGTTTGGCGGCCGGATCGAACGCGACGCCGCCGGGCGGGTGACCGGCCGCTTCTACGAGCGCGCCCAGTATCTGGTGCGCAAGCCGATCGGCCAGTTCAAGGTCGAGCAGAAGAAGCTCGGCATTCTGGACGCGGCTGAGAAATGCCTGGCCCGCGGCGTCACCACCATCCACGACATCGCCGCGGACCCGGAGACGGTCCGCGCTTATCAGGAATTGCTCAACGAGGGCCGCCTGCCGCTGCGCGTCAGCCTGCTGGTGCGCGTCGTCGAATCCAAGATCGGCAGCGACAACCTGCTCGGTCTCGGCCTGACCACCGGCTTCGGCAATGAATGGCTGCGGCTCGGCGGCGTGAAGATGTCGATCGACGGCGGCGCCACCGGACATCTGTCGGCCTTCAGCCAGCCATATCACGACGACCCGTGCAACACCGGCCTGCTGCGAATCGCGTCCGACGAATTGGACGACGTCACCAGCCGCTATCACCAGGCCGGCCATCGCATCTGCATTCACGCGATGGGCGACGTGGCGATGGACATGGCACTGAATTCGCTCGGTCGCACCATCGATGCTCACCCGCGCGACGATCATCGTCACCGCATCGAGCATATGGGAAACTGGATGGTCACCGGCGAGCGCATCGAGACGATGCGCCGCCTCGGGATCATCCCGGTGCCCAACATCGCGTTCGGCTATTACCTTCACGACTCGCTGTCGGCGATGCTCGGACCCGAGCGCATGGCCGAATTCATGAACCTGCGCACCATGATGGAGGCCGGCCTGCCGGTGACGTCCGGATCGGACGGGCCGTCATATTGGCCGGTCGATATCCTGCGCGACCTCGGCCTTGCGGTGTCGCGCCGCACCCGGACCGGTGGGCGCTTCGTCGAGAGCGAAGCGATCACGCGCAATGACGCGCTGCGGATGATGACCACCAACGCGGCGTATTGCGGCTTCGAGGAAAAGATCAAAGGCAGCATCGAGGTCGGCCGCCTGGCGGATATGGTGGTGCTCGCCGAGGATCCGATGTCGGTTGCGACCGACCATATCCAGGACATCGGAGTCGATCTCACCATCGTCAACGGACGCGTGGCCTATGCGCGACATTGATTATTGAATCCAAACTCTCTTGGTTGTCATGCCCCGCGAAAGCGGAGAGACATTTCCTGCTTCGTTCTGCACGGCGTACTGGCCCCCCCCGCATTTTCGCGGGGGGCCCGCGTGTGAGTGGGGCGACGAGGGAACACCCGAATCGCGAAACGGTTACCTCACGCCCTGCTCTCGTGCTTGAGCGCCCATGCGGCGATCTCGCCCTTGGTGGCGAACCATACCGCGTCGTGCTGGCGTGCGTATTCGACGCAGCGGCGATAGACCGGGATGAAGGTCGGGCGGCCGGCGATGTGGCTGTGCAGTGTCATCTCCGTCCATTTCGGGCTGCCCCGCTCGCCTTCGCGATAGAGCTGGTCGAAAGAATCCTTGAAGCCATCCCAGATGATGTTCGGCGAGCTGCGGCCGATCACGAACATGATCAGGTCGTTATGCGGGATGTTGGTCTTCGGCATGACGACCATCTTGCCGTTCGCGGTGTCGCGCAGGAACGGCAGGTCGTCGCTCGCGTCATCCGCACTCCAGAGGTAGCCCTCGCCGGTCAGCAGATCCATGGTGTTGCGCGAGCGCGCGCCGCCCGAGCTCACCCAGCCGGTCGGCTTCTTTCCGGAAACCTCAGTGAGGGTCTGGGTGACGCGCCGGATCTCGTCGCGCTCGGCATTCGGATCGGTGTCCTTGGACAATTCGTCGTTGGCCCAGCCATGCGAGACGATCTCATTGCCCTGGTCGGCGAATGCTTTCACGACATGCGGGTGCTCTTCCGCCGCCATGCCGTTGGTGGACACGCTGCCGCGGACGCCGAGGTCGTCGAGCAAATCCATGATGCGCCATGCGCCGGACTTCCAGGCATAGTCGGCATAGGACAGCGAGAAATAGTCCTTCTCGTTGCTGGTCTTTTCCTGGACATATTGGCTGCGGCGCACGAAGCCCTCGAACGCCATGTTGACGCTGACCGCGATCTTGGCGCCGTTCGGCCAGCTCCAGTTGCGGGGATAGCGCGTGGTATTGGTCGTCATCTTTGTCTCCATTCCAAAATTTTGCCGCTTACGACGGCGTGGCGGCAAGATTTCCTGATGCCAGCGCGTTGCCGGCGGCTTGCTTGGTCGCGGCCGGTGCGATCGCGAAGCGGCGCGTCAGCGGCCGGAAGATCAGCCATTCCGAAAGCCCGACGATCAGCACGATCACGAGGCAGACCGCGATGATCCGGTCGACCTGGCCGAGCTCCTGCGCCATCTGCATCACGTATCCAAGGCCGGTCTGCGCCCCGAACAATTCGGCGACCAGCGCGACCTTCCAGCAGACGCCGTAGGAAATCCGCGCGCCCGCCACAATGAACGGCCGAAGCAGCGGCAGCTCGACGCGCCAGAACACAGCGAGGCGATTGCGGGTGAAGCTGCGCCCCATCTCGACCTCTTCCTTGCCGATGGTCTTGATGCCTTCCGAGACATTGACCATCGAATAGGGGAGGATGATCAGGATCTCGACGATCACGGTGGCGTGGAAGGTGAAGCCGAACCAGATCGCGCCGAGAATGCCCCAGACGATGCCCGGAAAGGCGCTGAAGAACACCACCAGCACGTCGTCGACGATGCTGGCGGTCCAGTCGAAATAGCGCGGCAGCAGCGCAACAACGCTGCCGATCACCGTCGCGAGCACCACCGCCAGCATGACGCGCAGCCCGCTCATCGCCATATGCATCCAGAAGTCCGCCTCGAACGGAAAGCTCGCCAGCGTCTTGGTCACAGCCAGCGGCGAGGGAAACACGCGCTCGGGCAGCTTCAGCGAGGTCAGCCACCAGGCGAACAGCGCCAGCAGCACCAGCAGATCCGCGGTCAGGCGCTGCATCGGCCAGCCGGCACCGAGGCCGGGCATCGGCTTGCGGTCATCGGCCATAGGCACGCCCCAGGCGGTTCTGGATCGCGACGAAAATCACGCGATCGGTGATGAAGACCATCAGCACATTCAGCAATGCGACCGCGAAGATCATGTCGGTCCAATACCGTGCCTTGGCGACGCTGATCAGCGTGCCGAGGCCGCTGCTGCCTGACAGCAGCTCGGCAGTCGGAACGATGTGCCAGGCGATCGCGAAGCACAGCCGCAACGTCGCGATCAGGTAGGGTAGCAGCATCGGCAACACCACGAACAGGATCTTGCGCCAATGCGAGCGGCTGAAGCTCGTGGTCATTTCAAGAATGTCTTGATCGAGCTCGGCCAATCCAGCGCCGCCATTGATGATGGCGAAGGGAAGCAGTGCCATCGCGACCGCGAACACCACCGCGCTGTCGGTGACACCGAGCCAGATCAGCGACAGGAACGCCCAGCCGATGCCGGAGAATGAATTGAGGAATGGCGCCAGCCGGGAATAGACCGCCTGCTGGACCACCGGAAAACGATACGCCAGCAGCACGATCAGCACGCCGGCGGTGAAGGCCGCGGTCACCGCGGCCACGACATGGATGATGGTCGACAGCGCGTAGGATAGAAAATCGGTATCGGTCCAGATCAGCATGAAGCGGCTGAACACCCGGACCGGACCTGGAATCAGAACCGGCGGCATATACAGCGACGTCACATGCCACGCGCCGATCACCAGCAGGACGAATACGATCGCCGCAACACGTCGCTTGAAGGCCGACCGTTTCATCCGAACCCTGGGGGTACTTTACGTGAGCGACCTGCCGCGGGCCGGGCGCGCGGTGAGGCGCGCCCGGCATTGCGGAGGAATGACTATTCCTTCTGGGCGCGCGACCAGATGATGTCGTCGGCGTTCTTCGGAACCGTCTTCAAGGCGCCGAGCTTGGCGCCGGATTCCCAGGCCTTCACGATGACAGCCTTGTCGGTGGAGGACAGCGCGAACGGGATCGAACCATAGGTCTGAAACCAGGTCTTCAGGTCGCCCGGCGTCATCTTGTATTTCGGTGCGATCGCGGCGGCGACTTCATCGAGATGCGCATTGGCGTAGTCGGACGAGTCCTTGAGCAGCTTGCCGAACGCCGCATAGACGTCGGGCCGCTTCTCGAGATCGTCGGTATAGGCGATCAGCAGCACCGTCGGCAGCGGACCGCCGAGCATATCGGCCAGTTCGGCCGAGCCGTGCAGGATCGAACGATATTGGCCGCTATTGGCGGCGGTATAGGCCTGCACGTTGGTGATCAGTGCCGCGTCGACATTACCGGACTGCAGCGCCGGTTCGATCTGCGGATTGGGAAGCTCGACCCAGCGCACGTCGCCGCCGATGGTCGCGGCGTTCATGTTGTAGCGTTCGCCGATGATCTGCCGGGTCGAGACGGTGGCCTGGGATTCCAGCGAGGCGGTGGCGATCTTCTTGCCCTTCAGGTCGGACATCTTCTGGTACGGACTGTCCTTCATCACCCAGAGGTCGGACACGTGGCCGCCGACGCGATGGCGGTAGGACGTGCCCATCACCTTCACCGGGATGCCGGCCTCGATCATTAATGGCACGCCGAGCACGCCGTTCAGGGTAACGTTGAACTGGCGCGTCATGGTCGCCTGCGCGAGCCGCGGAAACGGCATCGCATCGATCTTGAATTCGAGATTCGGGTCGCTGATCTTGCCGCTGGTCAGCGCATAGAGCGCCACGTCGTAGCTCGGATCGGCGACGACGCCGAAGCTGATCTTCTCGGCCGCAAGTGCCGGCGAAGCCAGCGTGGTGGCGAGCAGGAATGGGGCAATGGCAGCCCAGCGCTTCAGAATCATGGTCGGTCCCTTTCGTGTGGTGACGGTGTTTGATTCAGTGCAATGGCGGTTCGGCGTCCGGCGCAACGCCGAGCAGGCCCGACAGATGCTGGCGCACCGCCTGCATCCCGGGGGAGGTCGCATGGCGCGGGCGCGGCGCGGTGACGTCGACGATCTCGCGTGTCGAAGCGGGCTTCGACGAAAGGATCACGATCCGGTCCGCGAGTTCGATCGCTTCATCGATCTCATGCGTCACGAAGACGATGGATTTTCCGGTCTTCTTCCAGATGTCGACGATCTCGGTGCGCATCCGCCGCCGGGTATTGACGTCGAGCGCCGAGAAGGGCTCGTCCATCAGGATGATGCGCGGCTCGACCGCGAGTGCGCGGGCGATCGACACCCGCTGGCGCTCGCCGCCCGACAGCATATGCGGCATCTTGTGCGCGTCGTTTTCGAGGCCGACCAATTCCAGCAGCGCGCGCGAAACTTCCAGGTTGCGTGCCTTGCTGGTCTGGCGGCCGAAACGCAGTTGCCGCGCCAGTGCGACATTCTCGAGCGCATTACGCCACGGCAGCAGGCGCGGCGATTGAAAGACGTAGGCGATCTCCTGCCACGCGTCGGTGGCGGACCGGCCGTCGACGGTCACAATGCCGCTATCGACCGGCAGCAGGTCGCCGACGATCCGGAGCAGCGTCGACTTTCCGCATCCGCTCGGTCCGAGCACGCACAGAAATTCGCCTTCACGCACCGAAAACGATATCCGGTCGTAGATCACCTCTTGGCCAAACGATAATTCGATGTCTTGCAGACTGATAATGTCGCCCATAACCCTGTCCCGATATCCTTGGGGTCTTTTCGCCGTGCGTCACTGCCATCCAAAGGAAATCAGCGTCTCGTGTAGAGACGGTGGCAGATTGCGGTCGCGGCGATCCGGCAATCGTTCTTAATCGAACAATCAGATCAAGTGCGAACCAACCTCTAATTTGATCGGGGCCGATGTCAATCGGTTCGCATTATGGGGGACGCATAGCTGTTATGGGCGACCTTAAAAAGGCCGGCAATCGCCGGCCTTTCAGGTCGTTCTATTGTGATTTACGAAAGCGCTATAGCGCCAGGGTGCGTCACCGCGCGGCGGCGGCGCGGCCCTCGAACTGGACGCCGACCTGGTCTTCGGTGCGCCATTTCACCCGGCAACGGCGGCTGGCGCTGTTGGCCTGTCCGCTCAGCAACAGGGTGAAAAGCT
>CANKHJ010000071.1 GCA_947481635.1 Bradyrhizobiaceae bacterium | reverse complement strand
TCTCTAAGTTTATCTGGTCAATATTCGCGGGGCGTGCCCTCCTTTCACGCCAGCGAGAGCGGAGTCCCTGATCGTGAGCGACCGTGTCTTGAAAGTCGGCGTCATCGGCCTCAGTCGCGCCTTCACGCTGATGCTGCCGACCTTCGTTCTCGACCCGCGTGTGATGCTGGCCGCAGCGGCCGACCCTCGCGCCGAGGCGCGCGAGGCGTTCACGGCCGATTTCGGTGGACGGACCTACGACCACGCGGACGCACTCTGCGCCGATCCCGATGTCGATCTCGTGTATGTGGCTTCGCCACATCAATTCCACGCCGCGCATGCCGTCGCCGCAGCGAAGGGTGGCAAGCACATCCTGGTCGAGAAGCCGATGGCCATCACGCTCGACGAATGCCGCGCCATGACCGACGCCGCCCGAAGCGCCGGCGTGCAGTTGGTGGTCGGGCATAGCCATAGCTTCGATCGGCCGGTGCAACGTGCAAGGGCGCTGATCTCCGGTGGAGGGCTCGGTCGCGTCCGGATGATGACCGCGCTGAATTATACCGACTTCCTGTATCGACCACGGCGGCCCGAGGAACTCGATACGACCCGTGGTGGCGGCGTGTTGTTCAGCCAGGGCGCCCATCAGATCGACATCATCCGCTTGCTGGGCGGCGGAGTCGTGCGCAGCGTTCGCGCGGCAACCGGAGCTTGGGACCCCTCACGACCGACGGAAGGCGCATTCAGTGCCTTTCTGACGTTCGCCGACGGCGCTTGCGCGACCGTGACCTATAGCGGTTACGGGCACTTTGATTCCGACGAACTGACCGGCTGGATCGGGGAGATGGGCAACGCCAAGAACCCCGAAGCTTACGGGGAAGCGCGGCGCGCTTTGCGGAATTCCAATGAGCGGAACGAAATCGCTCAGAAGAATGCCCGGGCCTATGGCGCGAGCGATCGGGGACCGGCGCGCAGTCCATCGTCTCCCGAGGCGTACCAGCATTTTGGAATGCTGATCGTCAGTTGCGAGCGCGGCGATATCCGTCCGCTGCCCAACGGAGTCATGATCTACGCAGACCACGAACGCCGTTTCGATCCCCTGCCCCGACCAACCGTGCCGCGCAAGGAAGTGATCGACGAGCTGTATGCTGCTATCGTTCACGGCCATCCACCGCTGCACGATGGTGAATGGTCGCTGGCCACCCTTGCGGTCTGTCTGGCCATCCTGGAATCGGCGGCAAGCGGCCGCGAAATTGTCCTGTCGCATCAGGTGCCGCCGCGCCCCGCCCTCGACCTTGAATAGTGGCGCAAAAGAATAGGGGCGCAGGTGAAATCAAAGAACGACGAAACCAATACCACCAGCGATATCCTGAAGCATTGGCGCGAAGCGGTTCCCAACGACCGCCTCGCCCATCTGGTGAAGGATGCGACGCGAGCGTTGCTGCTGGCGCTGCAAATGCGGCTCACCGCGCATTCCGTATCGCTCGGCCATTGGACCTTTCTGCGCATCCTGTGGGAAAAAGACGGGCTGACGCAGCGTGAATTGAGCGCGCTTGCCGGCGTGATGGAACCGACGACCTATGCCGCGCTCAACGCGATGGAGAAGCTGGGCTATCTGGTTCGCAAGCAGAGGCCCGACAACCGCAAGAACGTCTATGTGTTCCTGACGCCGCGCGGCCGGCTGCTCAAGACCAAGCTGGTCCCGCTGGCCGAGGAGGTGAACGCAATCGCCATCAGCGGCGCCTCCGATGCCGACGTCGCGACCACGCGCCGCACGCTGCTCACGATCCTGGAAAACCTGGCGCGCGACGAAGCGGAGTCCATCTCCGACATTCATAGGATGCCGTCCACCCGCGAACTCGGGCGGCGGGTGTCTACTGGGAAATCCCCTGCGAGACGGACCCGCGCCGGCAGCAAGTGAGACTGGTCCCGTTCAGCGTCGGGCCGCGGCGGCACACGGGCCGGGAGGATGAGGCGATGAGTGAATCGATTTTGAACGATCCTGCCATCAAGGCCATCCTGGCCGAACCCTATGGCCGGTACTCCGATGCAGAATTCGCGCGACGCCGCGCGGCGTTGACCGCGGCCGCGCAAGTCCATCGCTGCGAAGTGCTTCTGATCTACGGCGAGCAGCGCTCGGGCACCGGAGTGGTCTGGCTGACGGGATGGCCGACGACCACCGAAGCCATCGTCCTGTTCACACCGGGCGAACGCGATGTCTTGTGGGTGGAGCATTACAATCATGTTCCGAATGCCCGGACCATCGCCCGCGACGCAGAAGTCCGCTGGGCGGAGCGCAAAGGCGCCAGGCTTCCCGCCGAGGAAATGAAACGACGCGGCGTGAAGCGGGTCGGCATCGTCGGCGCTCTGCCTTGGACCAAGGCCGCCCTGCTCGCAGAAACGTTCGAGCTGGTCGATCTCAATCGCGATTATTCCTGGCTCAGGATGCGGAAGTCGGACGAGGAGATCACCTGGATGCGGATCGGCGCCGCGTTCAGCGATCTCGGGATCGACGCGCTGCTGCAGCACGCAAAACCGGGCATGACCGAGCGCGAGCTCGGGGCGTTGGTGGAGCGGGAATATCACGCGCTCGGCGGCGCCACCGGCATTCACTTCATCGGTTTGACCAATATGGCCAATCCGGACCGCTGTGTACCGACCCAGTTCCATTCGTCGCGCAAGCTGCAGGTCGGCGATGCCATGACGGTGGAATTCACCGCCACTTTCTGGGATTCGCCGGGCCAGGTGCTGCGGACCTTCGCCGTCGGCACGGAACCGACGCCGCTCTACCAGAAGCTCCACGACGTGGCCGAGGCGGCCTTCCAATCGATCACGAGCGTCCTCAAGGCCGGCGTCTCGGCGCAGGAGATCGTGGATGCGACCGGCAATATCGAAGCCGCCGGCTTCACGATCTACGACGACATCATGCACGGCATGGGTGGCGGCTATTGGCAGCCGGTGCTGGGCACCAGGAGCCGCCCTGCGGGACCGGTGCCGGACATCAAGCTCGAGGCCAACATGGCCATGGTGGTGCAGCCGAACGTGATCACCCGGGATGAGAAGGCCGGCGTCCAGCTCGGCGAGATGGTGCGGATTACGCCCACCGGCTTCGAGCGGTTCCACGCCGCGCCATGGGGCTTTCTGCGGATCGCGTGATGGCGATCCTCGTCATCCCTTGTAAGTCGATCGACTGCCGTAGCTCAAACGCGCGACAATCGTTCAGTCGCGGTTTCTATTTCCCATCGGCTTCTTCCCGAAGCCGGGTTTTCCGGCCGATGGCCCACCGAACTTGCCGGGCTTTTTCTTGAATCCAGGCCGCTTCTGGAAGGCCGGTGCGCCATCGCCGCGAGGCTTACCGTAATGCTTGGGGCGTTCGGGCTTTCCGCCGCCCGGCTCGCGCGGCATATCGACTGGCGCTCCGTCCGGAAGCAGCGTGATGGCGATATTGTCTTCCTTGTCGGGCCGCTTGAGGTTAACGGCAAACTGCTCCGCGGCCTGCGCCGTGATCTCGAACTTGGTCTCGTTGTCGAAGACGCGAATGGCGCCGATGTCGTTCTTCTCGATTCCGCCGCGGCGGCAGATCATCGGCAACAGCCAACGGGCCTCGGCATTCTTCCGGCTACCGACGTCGGCTCGAAACCACACGCTGCCCGCAAAGGTCTCGGAGCGCGACCTCGGGGACGGCCGCACGCTCGGCTGCTCTCTGCGCACGTCGCCTCGGTCTTTGTCCCGACCTCGGCCACGGTCGTCACCTGGACGGCCGCCCGGACCAGGATCGAGAATGTCCTCCGGCGAGGGAAGGCGCGCGCGATAAAGCCGCGCCAGCGCGGCTGCAATGTCTTCAGCCGAACGCTCGGCCAGAAGCGCCCGCGCCAGGACGAGATCATCCTCGGTCGATTCTTCCGCGAACAAGGCATCCTGGAGCATGCGCTGCTGATCGAGCTTTCGAATTTCGTCGACGGTCGGCGCCGTGGCCCAGACCGCGTCGATGCCCGCGCCCTTCAGCAATAACTCAGCGCGCCGTCTGCGTGCCGGCACGACCAGCATGACGCTGATGCCCTTCTTGCCGGCGCGTCCGGTGCGGCCGGCGCGATGCTGCAGCACTTCCGGATCATTCGGCAGGTCGGCTTGAATGACGAGACCGAGATTCGGCAGATCGATGCCGCGCGCCGCCACGTCGGTCGCGACGCAAACCCGCGCACGGCCATCGCGCAATGCCTGCAGCGCGTGGGTTCGTTCATTCTGGGTCAGTTCGCCCGAGAGAGCGACCACCGAGAAGCCGCGCTCGAGCAGCGAGGTCTGCAAATGGTTCACGGCGCTTCGGGTGTTGCAGAAGATCAGCGCGCTCGGCGACTCGACGAAGCGCAGGACATTGACAACCGCATGTTCGACATCGTTCGCGGCAATCCTGAGGGCGCGATATTCGATATCGGCGTGTCCGCCCTCGCCGACCGCCACTTCGATGCGATGCGCCTGCTTTTGATATTGCTTCGCCAGCGAGACGATGCCGCGCGGCAACGTGGCGGAAAACATCAAGGTGCGGCGGCTCTCCGGCGTCGTCTTGAGAATGAATTCGAGATCCTCGCGGAAGCCGAGGTTGAGCATCTCATCGGCTTCGTCGAGCACGACGGCCTTAAGCTTCGAAACATCGAGGCGGTGACGGCGCAGGTGATCGCACAGCCGTCCCGGTGTTCCGACCACGATATGCGCGCCTTCCGCCAGTTCTTTCTGCTCACGGCGCGGGTCCATGCCGCCGACACAGGAGACGACGCGTGCGTTGGCATATTGATAGAGCCAGGCGAGCTCGCGCTGCACCTGCAAGGCAAGTTCTCGGGTCGGCGCAACGATCAACGCAAGCGGAGCGCCGCCCCGTTCGAAGCGATCCGCATCCCCCAGCAGATCCTGGGCAATGGCCAACCCATAGGCGACGGTTTTTCCAGACCCAGTCTGGGCCGAAACCAGCAGATCGCGTCCGAGCGTCGCGTCACCCAAGACCGCCTGTTGGACAGGCGTCGGCTCATTGTAGTTCCGCTCCGCCAAAGCGCGGGAAAACGACGGCTTGGTCGGCAAAAACACCACGAATTCAGACCTTTCTCGGCGGAGACTGCCCAACAAGGGGCAAAACCGGGGATTTGAAACCGGCACCGTTCAGCGGCACGGGCTCAATATCGGAGCCCCTCGGGCAGCCAAATCCAACGCCACAAAACGCCGTGTCGGGTGACCTATAGTCGACCCGCGGCTGTTCGCCTATCGCGAATTGGACGCTGGGTTGCCATCCTTAACGGGACCGATTGCAGCCGGAAGTCAGGTGCCAGGGGACGCGTCGCTTCAATCACGGCGGCTGGCATCTGTAGACCTCAGCCTATTTCATGGTCGACGGCAGCCAGAGCGTGATGTCAGGAAACACCGTGAGGATCGCGGTAACCAGAACCGCTGCGATGCAGAACGGCGTCACGCCTTTAAAGATTTCGGAAATCGGCACGTTGTCGATCGACTTCAGCACATACATCGTCAATCCGAAGGGCGGTGAAATGCCGCCGATCTCGACCACGAACAGATTCAGCACGCCCCACCAGACCAGATCATAGCCGACGCCGGTGACCAGCGGCGTCACGATCGGGATCGTGATGATCAGGACGGTATAGGAGTCCATGAACGTGCCGAGGATGAGGAAGGTAATGAGCAGCAATGCGACCAGAGCGAGCGGCGACAGGCCAAGCCCCCCGACGGCGCTCATCGCCGATTGCGCAAGACCCGACAGGTCGACGAAAAATCCAAAAATCAACGCGCCAAAGATCAGCGGATAGACCAGCGCCGTGGTGCGCGTGGTTTCCGCCATCACGCTCCAGAACCCGGTCAGGCGCAGCCGCCCTCTGAGAACCGCTGCGAGAAAGGCGCCGAACGCGCCGACGGCGGCAGCTTCGGTCGAGGTGAAGACGCCCGCATAGAGCCCACCCAGGACCACGCCGACCAGCACGCCGAGCGGGCCGCAGCGGAGCAACGCCTTCAGCAATTCGCCTCGCGCGGCGACCTGCGCTGGCGGCGCCGAGCCGGGCGAAAGACGAACATAAATGATGACCGTCAGCAAATAGGCAACGATCACCAGCAATGACGGAATGACAGAGGCGACGAATAGCTGTCCGATCGATGCCTCGGTCAACAGCGCAAACAGCACCAGCGGCGCGGACCCTGGAGGAACCAGGTTGCCGAGCGTTCCACCGGCGGCGACGCATCCGGTCGCCAGCGCCGGCGAATATCCGCGCGCCCGCATCTCCGGGAGCGCGACGCGGCCAATGGTGGCGGCCGTCGCGACGGTCGAACCGGTGACCGCGCCAAAGCCGGCGCAACCACCGATCGCGGCCATCGCAAGCCCGCCCCGGAAACGGCTTAGCAGCGCATGCGACAGCGCGAACACATCGTCGGCCATTCCGGCAACGGCGGCGAAGCTGCCCATCATCAAGAACAACGGCAGCACGGCGACCTGGCTGTTGGTCAGGAATCCGGCGACCTCCGACGCAAAGGCGCTGACGGCCGGCGGGTAGCCGATGAACAACGCGGCGCCCGCCAGGCCGAGCAGGCCCATCGCGGCGGACAAAGGAATGAGTACGAGCAGCAACAGCCAGATCAAGGTGAAGACGATCGCGACGGTGATGCCGGAGTGATCGGCCGCATAGATCCGCACGGTGTCAAAGGCGACGATTCCGCAGATAAGAATGGCCGCGGTGCTTCCGAGGATCGCGGTCACGATGATCGAGATCGTCGTGGAAGATTCGGGCGATCCCGGACTTGGCCGATACATAATGGCCCGCCGGATGACGCCGACGCTCATCAAGCCCTGCGCGATGAAGCTGATCGCGAGGAGACAGGTGACGCCATACATGAACGGCGCTTGGGGCCAGCCGAGCACCACGGTGGTTCGGCCGCGCGACGCGAGATCCCCGGCATAGTTCGAGAGCCTCCACGTCAGCACGCCGAGAAACAGCAGCAGGATCAGATTGCCGACGACCTCGACGCGTGTGGCCAGCCGGCCGACAATCCAGTTCGCCAGCAGATCGAGCTTGAGATTGATGCCGTGGACCACGCCATAGGGCAGACATGCGGTGATGGTCACTGCGAAAATCATCGCGACGATTTCATTCAGCGCGGAAATTCCGGAACTGAACAGCCAGCGCAGCAGCACGTCGACCATGGTGACGCCCGACACGATCAGCATGCCGATGACGCCGATGAAAGCGATCGGCCGCGTCGCGGCGGCGCACCATTGCATGATCCGGTCAGCGGGCTGCTGTTCGACCTGATCGAAGTCCTGCTGCGGGCCGGTCACCGACATGAACGCCGTCCTTTACGGAATACCGATCACCGGTAGACGGTCGACTTCAGGTGCTTCATCGGCGGCTCTTCCAGGTAGGCTTGCGCCGTCTTGAGCCCGATTTCCCGCAGCACCGCAGGGTCGTCGAGGTCGCCTTCGAACATCGAGCACGGCACGACGCGATCGGTCCCCATTGACGGGATCGGCGCCGATCCCTCCCGGTAAATATCCGGCGGATCCTCGCCGCGCTGCACCGCTTCGATACCCCGCTTCAGCATGCGGCGGAACATCACCACGCCACGGTCGTGATAGCTGAGATTTTCCTTGCTGTGCTTCTCGATCGGCCCCTGCCCCACCTGGGCATCATAGTCGCCCGGCACGCGCTGCCGCTCGTGGTAAGGCCGCTCGTCGGTCTGGCCGGTGCCGACCCATCCGAATGCCATCCGTCGCTCCAGCGACTCGTCGTCGCCGACATGCGGCACGGCAAAAGAGATGCAGTGGGTATCGTCCACCGGCGCGGTGAAGAAACTCATGTAAGGCCGCGACGCCGGGGTCGGGATCTTTCCATTCTGCAACACGCCCGAAATGATATGCACGTTCGGTAGGATCACCGAGGTCGACCGGATCCAGATGTTGTCACCGACGCGACGCACGGCCAGATAGAACGCGCCGCCGGGCGCCTCGGAGAATTCAAATTCGGGAAACACGCCGAACTGATCGGCGAACCGGTCTTCCCAGGCATGCAGCACCGCGGTGTGCGCCGGATCGAGCGCATTCTCCTTCACCTGCACCCAGTTGCACGCGAACGGCAGCCGCAACGGCAGCGCCAGCCGCACGCCCGGGAGATCGAAGTGATCGAAGACCGGGAATGGCGGCTTCTTGTCGGGCGGTCCCATATAAACGAAGACCAGCCCCGCGAAGACATGCGTCGGATAGGCCCCTTGCGACATCCGGCTCTTGATACGTTCTTCGTTCGGGTCGCCGAGAACCTCGAGGATCGTGCCGTCGATATCGAACACCCGGCCGTGATAGCAGCAGCGAATGCCGCGCTTCTCAATTCGGCCAAACTCAAGCGACGTCCCGCGGTGGCAGCAATTCAGATGGAGCACGCCGACCTGTCCGCTGCCATCGCGAAACGCGACAAGGTCCTCGCCCAAGATGCGCGCACGCAGCGGCAAGTCGGACAATTCGCTGACCAGAGCGACAGGCTGCCAGAACCGCCGGAGATATTCTCCTCCCGGCGTCCTCGGTCCGACCTGCGTCATGAACAGATCCGCCGTGCCCTCTTCCGACGAATAATAGCCGGCGTATTTCAGCGTCCGCTGCTCGCTTGCCACGGTTCTCTCCCTCACTCGATCACTCGCCTTCGAGCGAGCATTCGACCCAAAATCATACGGCCGGGTTGCGAAAGTCAATATATTGACTAATTCCAGGACGGGTGATTTGATCACTTTAATGCTGATGTTGTCGGGCGGAGCCACGCCTGACGGTCAGTAAAATATCAATGCAAAATGCCAATGAATGGCATCGAGAGCTCCGGGAGGGATAGATGTTCGGAACCCAACGGCTTCTGCTGGCGTCGCTCAGCCTCGGCCTGGCGATCACCGCCGCACAGATCACGGCCGCACGGGCGCAGGAAACGCGTCTCGCCTTCGGCACTACCTTGAGCCCCAGCGACCCGATCAACATCGAAGTGTTTCAGCGCTGGGCCGGGCGGGTCAATGAAGCTGGCAAGGGATTCGTCCGAATTGACATGCGCGATGGCCCGACCATCGCAAATCATACGAATTTCTACGAGCGCGTACTCGACGACGTCATCCAGATCTCCTGGGGCCTGCAAGGCGCGGTCGGCGGCAAGTTCAAGCTGAGCTCCGTCATGGGGCTGCCCTTCTCGGTCGACAAGGCCGCCGAGGGCTCGGTCGCCTATTGGCGGCTCTATAAGTCCGGCGCGATCGAATCCGACTATAACGATATCATCCCGCTCGCCTTGGTGGCTTTCCCCCAGGCGGGACTGCATTTCGCAAAACGCCCTGGCTCACTGGATACGCTCAACGGACTCAAGGTTGCGACCTTCGCGAAATTGCAGGGCGACATCGCGCGGAGCCTGGGCGCAGCCCCGGTCTCTCTGCCCATCAGCGACATCTATGAGGTCGTGAATCGTGGAGTGGCAGACGGCGTGCTGCTGCAATGGACCGGGATCAGCATCTTCAAGCTGGACGAGGTCGCAAAATTTCACGTCGAGGTGCCGCTCGGCAGCGGCCAGGGCATGATCTTCATGTCGCGGAAGCGGTTCGAAGGGCTGCCGGCAAACGTGCAGAAAGTCCTTTTGGATAGTTCGGGTGAGGAACTGAGCCGCGAATTTGGTGCGTTCTGGGATCGCCGCAATCGGCTCGGACGGGAAAAGGTCGAGGCGCAAGGGAGTGCGCACGCGATCGTCACCCTGACGCCCGAGCAGGAACGCTCCTGGCGCCAGAAGATCGACCCGGTCTTGGCGGAATGGAAACAGGCGACGCCGAACGGCGAGGCGCTTCAGGGCCGCATGAAGGACCTGCTCAGCAAGGTCGAGCCGTCGAAGTGAACGACCGCCTGAGGCGCACGATATCGCCTTGACAGCGACGCGGCGCGGTCTGACCACTTGCCTCATCGTGCGATTGTGCCGGCCGTTGGCTGAGCGCAACCAAGGCAAGGCAACCTGGCGGTATGGATCTTAGCAGGATTTCGAGATACGGCGCCGCCGAGGACGTCCTCGGCGTGCTCCTGCGACGGGTTTCTGGCCTGTGGCGCCGGGAACTCAATAGCGCGCTGGCCGAAATCGATCTGACGGAAATGCAATTCGTCGTGCTGATGGCGCTGGCGTGGAAGTCGAACACCCAAAAACGCATCACCCAGGGGGAATTGGCCGAGCACGCGCGGGTGAGCAAGGCGCTGCTCTCGCAGATCCTGAAATCGCTGACGCGCAAATCACTGGTTCGGCAGACCACTCGGAATGGCGACAGCCGGGTCAAGGAACTTACCTTGACGAAAAGCGGCGAAGGCAAAGTGAAGGAAGCCGTGCGCATCCTGCAGACTACCGAAGACGCCTTCTGGAGCGACATGCCGGCGCTCACCAAGGACCTGAAGACGATTCTCCTGGCGATCCTCAAGCGAAAGACGCCGCCCCTCGCCGCCCGCGATCCGGTTTCATGAACTGGTTCAGTGATCGGACCTGCGTGCCTTAGACACCTCGGCGATATGCACCAGCCCTTAGGCCAACGCGCCCCGAGGGCGGCTCGAGGAATCGGGTAAAATACTCGATGAACCCGGCAAGATCGCCGGTGAACCGGGCATCCGCCGGGGAATTGTTAATGCCCCGAATGCCGCGACCTTGCTAAACTCGCCGCGATGGGGGGACGTAAGGTGGTTGGCTCGTTTGGCCGATTTTTTCGCCGCGAGGTGCAGCGCTATTGGCGGCTGGATCTGGTCGCGTTCTGTCTGCTGATCGTGATGAGCGTGCCGATCCGAACGGCGATGCTCCAGAGCAGCAGGGGCGGCCTGATCGTCACGTTGATCCTGGAACCGGTTGCGCTGTTCATCGTGCTGGTGCTGCGGCCGGTGTTTCTCAGGTTGCGGCTCCAGTCCACCTCCACGATCCGGTCGATATGCTGGGCCGCGCTGCTGTGCATCGGGGCGGCGCTGGTCGAGACCGCGTGGGCCAAGTTCGTCACCAACATGACCGGCTGGCTGGTGCCGACATGGAGCAGCACACAGGCCTGGCTGGCGCCAGGGGCCTATTACGTGGTCGTCTTCGCCGGCTGGGGCATGGCCTCGTCCTGGGTCGCGGCGGAAACCGAGAGGCGCCAGGAGCAACGGCGGGCAAACGCCGCCGAGACGGAAGCGCTCAAGGCTGAGTTGCTACAACTGCGGATGCAGATCGATCCGCATTTTCTGTTCAATGCACTGAATGGAATCGCGGCGGAAATCCCGGAAGATCCGAAGGCCGCGGCGGCGATGGTGCGCGAGCTCGCAGCCTTCCTGCGTTACTCGCTCGACCACCGCAACAAGACCATCGCGCCCCTGATCGAGGAGATCGAAGCCCTCAAAGCCTATCTCAAGGTCCAGCAAGCACGCTTTGGCGACAAGATCCAATATGACATATCGGTGTCCGCTGCGGCGCTTGAGCGGGAGGCCCCCAGCTTCCTGCTCCAGCCGTTGGTCGAAAACGCCGTCAAGCATGGGTTTCGGGCCGGCTATACGCCGCTCAGAATCACCATCGCGGCTGAGGTCGTGGGCGACACGCTGCGCGTTGCGATTACGAATTCCGGCCGCTTGTCCGATGGCAAAGGCGGTGTCGCCGGCAGTGGCGTGGGATTGACCAATATCCGCCGCCGGCTGGTTCTCCATTATCCGGATCGGCACAGTTTCGCGCTCAGCGAGAGTGGTGAGACGGTCAGAGCGGAACTGACGATGGAGGGACGCCCTTGGTCCGCGTGATCGTCGTCGATGACGAGCCACTCGCGCGCAAAGGCATGCGCCGGCTGCTGAGCAAGCATCCCACCATCGAATTCGCCGGTGAAGCGGAATCGGTTGCCACGGCAGCAACGCTGATTGAACAGACCAAGCCCGACGCCGTTTTCCTGGATATCGAAATGTCCGGCGCCACCGGCTTCGATCTGCTGCGTCGGCTTGAGACGCCTCCCAAGGTCGTGTTCGTCACGGCGCACGCCCAGCACGCGGTGCAGGCGTTTGAATTCGACGCCGTCGATTATCTGCTGAAGCCGGTCGATCCCGATCGACTGGCCGATGCCATCGCACGTCTGGAAGCGGCGTGCTCCCGCCCGCGCGACGACACCGCGACAAGGCTAGGCGAGCGGCAGAACTTTTTGCGAATCAAGGTTCAGTCAAAGACGGTGATCGCGCCGTTCAATGCCGTGATCGCGCTGGTGGCGGAAGGCGATTTCACCCAGGTCCTGATCAACGGCGTGCCCAGGCACCTGGTCAACCAGATGCTCGGAAAGTTCGAATCGTTGCTGCCGGATCCGCCATTCATGCGGCTCGGCCGCTCACTGATCATCAACGCGCAACGGCTGCGCCGCACCGAAGCGGTGTCGCGCAATGAGACACATATCTGGCTCGAAGGCGCCACCGAGCCTTTCGTCCTCGGCCGCGCGGCCGCCGCACAACTCAAGCAGCGCGGGGCTTAGAAATTCATCAAGCTGCTGCGCGGGTCCGCTGCAATTCGGCTCTCGACATCACATCATGACGCACGCCAAGGGGCGACGACCCGTTCCAGCCTTGCGAGGGTCGACATCAGGACGATCGACGTTCCCGCGAGGATGAACACCCCCGAGAACAGCTTCGGCATGTCGTAAGATTCAGCCGAGAACCAGATCATGTTGCCGACGCCGGCGACCGAACCGAAAATCTCGGCGATCACCACGCCAGCGAGCCCGCGCGCCACGGCAATCCGCATGCCAGCAATGATGAACGGCAGTGAATACGGGATCAGCACCGTGCGCATGACCTGACCTTCGGTAGCGCCGAACGAGCGCGAGGCTTCGATCAATTCCTTGCTGGTCGAACGTACCCCGAGCGCGGCATTGGCCGTCACCGGAAAGAAAGCCTCGATGAAGATGATGGCGATCTTGGAATAGATGCCAATCCCGAGCAGAACGACGAAGATCGGGGCAAGCGCGATCATCGGCGTGGCATAGAGGGCGATGAGCCACGGCTCCATGAAGAAGGAGAGTCGTGGCCGCAAGGCGATAAGCAGACCAAAACCAACCCCCATGATCACCGCTGACATGTAGCCGATAATAAAAGCCGAGCCACTCGCCTTGAGGTGACGCCATAGCTCGCCGGTTCCCGCCATCTGGTACATCTTCGCGAAGATATGCGAGAGCGGGGCGAAGATGAGATCGTTCTGGATCACGTAACGCCCTAGCAACTCCCAGACTATGACGACGCCGACAATCGATACCGCGACGGACGCGAGCTTGCGCGTCGCCACAGACAGTGCGCCCGGCGGTTCAGAAATTTGCACTGCTCAAGACCTCAACGTCCTCTGGCGCCACGGCGCATCATTGCTACTTGGCGTATTCTTGCACTTGAGGCCGGCCCATCTCGCGCAAGGCCTGATTCAGATAGGAAAAGTCGAAAACCTGGCCAAGCGGCGGGATTTCGGCATCGGTCAAATAGCCACGCTCCTTGAGAATATCCAGGTTGGCTCGTACGGCAGCTTCCGGCGCATAGCCGTCCAGCGAGAGCCGCTTGTCGCGGATGTAGAAATCATACATCCGCTGCGCGAATCTCGGCTCAAGCTTGTCTTTCCCTCCCGACGCTACGTTTTCTGCAAACCAGGCAACCACCTCCTTTTCGTTGGCGGGATTCTTCAGCCAGTCTCCGGTCTCAACAATTGCCTTCAGCAAACCGACGAAATGAGCACGATTCTTCTCCGCCCAGGAGCGGCTGGCGACATGCGTGCCAGTGACGTATTGCGGCATGTACGTGACCGCGTCCGCGAGCGGCGGATAGCCGAGCTTTTCCAACTCATAGGTGAAGGGTGGAAAATATGGGATGGCGTCGATCTTCTTGGCCATCAGTGCCGCCATGGTCGCTGACGCCGCGCCGACCGAGACGAAATCATAGTCACGTTGCGGAAGGAGGTTCGCGCCCCGCTTGAGGATCATCTCCACCGTCTCGGCGCCGGCCGATTGGATTCCTGGGATGCCGATGTTCTTCCCTTTCAAATCCGACAGCGTTTTGATGTCCGGCGAGGCGACCAATTGGTACACTGGCAGTTGCGACCCGAACGCAAAGACCATGAGGTTCTTCGCGCCCTTGTTCCAGGCATTGAGCACCGTTGAGATTCCGCTGCACTCGCCGATATCGATCTGATTGTTCGCGACATTGACGGGCACTTGCGGGATCGGCATCGCAACGACTTCGAAGTCGAGCTTGTACTTCCGTGACGGCTCCGGGAAATTCGGATGACGGGCGATGCGGATGCCCATGCAGAACGCCGTAATGTCCTGCGACGGCACCGAAACGCGGATCTTCTCCTGAGCTTCTCCTGGTGCAGCGGTAAACACCGTGGCGAATGCAAGCCCCAACGCCGCGAGCGCGCCTTGCGTGATGATCCTGGTCATATTGTCCTCTCTGATATCGATCTTATGCCTCGGCAGCCGTCTCGGCGCGAAAGCTGCGTCGGACGTCGGCCTCGATGAGATGCCAAAGACGCGAGACGTAGTCCTGGAAGTGCGTCGTACGTTTTATCTCAATGTCGCGCGGCCTTGGAATGTCGATGTCGAGAACCTCCCGGATGGAGCCGGGCCTCGCCGACAAGGCGACGACGCGGTCGGCAAGAAACACCGCCTCGTCGAGTTGATGTGTGACGAACAGGATCGTCTTGCCGGTCTGCTTCCAGATGCGCAGCAGTTCGATTTGCATCAACTCACGCGTCTGGGCGTCGAGCGCGGCAAACGGTTCGTCCATCAGGAGAATATCCGGCTCAACAGCCAGGGCGCGCGCGAGATTCACACGTTGACGCATCCCTCCCGACAGCTGATGCGGGTAATATCGTTCGAAGCCAGAGAGACCGACGAGATCGAGATATTTTCTTGCGCGCTCTTGCGCGTCCGACTTGGCGACGCCACGCAGATCAAGCCCGTAGGTGGCGTTGCCGAGGACGCGTCTCCAGGGCATGAGGCAGTCCTGCTGGAATACGAAACTGATCTGGCCGCCCGGCCGTTCAACGACCTTGCCGTCGATCAGCACCTGGCCTGAGGATGGCGGAATCAGGCGGTCGACGATGCGGAGCAGTGTCGTCTTTCCCGAACCGCTACCGCCCACGATGGTGACAAACTCGCCGTTGGCGATGTCGAGCGAGATGTCTTTCAATACCACCAGCGGTTCGCCCGACGCGCCAGGGTACTGATGACTGACGCGAGAAAGCCGCAGCTTTGATTGATTGTTCGGATCCATCCCCGCCTCGACCGCATGGCGGCCAATTATTATTCATATGTAGAATTAGCTTCCATTTTAGGGGAATCTTGGGGGGTGGTCAAACCGCGGCCGCAAGCCAATGACATTCGCATCGCGATAGCGACGGCACGTTTACGAACTCAATGATCGACAATGAGTTGACTGGCTGCTCTTGACCATCACTGATCAATTTTATCCTTTCATCGCGCCAAGCAGGCGTGCGACATCATTGTCTGGAGAATTGTCTGGAGAATTGTCTGGAGGTCCCATGCCGAGGGCCGGCGTAAAATCTGCGATCCGGGTGCTCGAATTACTGGAGCAGTTCGGCGAGGCACAGGGACCGCTGCGCCTGAAGGACGTCGCAATCCGCCTGGGCTATCCGGTCTCCAGCACCGCCGCCTTGCTTAAGAGCGTAGCGGATCGGGGATATCTCAGCTTCGACCGGAAATCACGGCAGTATTTTCCGACCAACAAGATTTCGGATCTGGGATTGCGCTTCTCGACCGGCGCTATCGAAGGCGCTGCGCTGAACGAAGCCATGGAGGCCCTACAGCGCAGCACGCAAGAATTCGTTGCGATCGGTACACCAAACGACATCTACATCGACTACATCAAATCGCTTCGATCAACCCAGATGATTCAGCTTTACTCGCCAGCCGGTACACGGCGATTGTTGATTCAGAGCGGCATGGGATGGATCCTGTTGAGCCGCATGGAAGAGACCATGGCGGTCCGGATCTATCGCCGCACCGTCGCCGCGCGTGAAATCAACAGCCGGGCCTTTCCGGAAGCGGAATTGCGGTCACAACTCCGCAAGATCCGCGGGCGTGAGTATGTCTTCACGCGCTCAAGCGACTACGTGAGAACAGAGGCGCATGTCGGTGGTGCGATGATATCGATGGTTGTCCCGACCCCACCGAACCACCGCGCCCTCGTTCTCGGCGTCGGCGGACCAGCGGATCGCCTCGAGCAGAATTTGCCGCGGATCGTCGCCAGCATGCGAGCCGAAATGGAACGACTCGGCGAGATCGTCGGCCGGATGACCGCGCAGCAACAGGAACCGACGCTGGCGCCTCCAGCTCCGCGAGCAAAGCCAAAGCGAACACGAACCGTCATAAGTTCCCGTCGCAAAACTCCCAACCCAAAGCGCGCCTAGAGCGATGCATCGTTACGCTGCGGCATTCTCCCGGCTTGCCTTGTCGCGGCTGTATTCGCGCAACCGCGGCAACACCTCGCGACCGAACAGCGTGAGACTGTCCGTGGTATCCGCCCGGGTCAACGCGCCGCCCTGCATCATGAGCAACAGATTGTCGAATCCGCCGCAAGCGCGGTCGAAATCGACAATCTGATTGAAAACTTGATCGGGCGTGCCAGCAAACATCAGCCCAGCCTCGATCAGGTTAGGCACCGTCTGCTGCGCACCCGCAATATCGATCGAGCCACCGCTCCGGGTCGGGACCATGCGTGCCGGCTTGGTGCCTGCCTGTTTGAGCATCCGCGCATTGTCCTCGATCGAGGAATAGCCCGGAGGATTGCGGAACTGCTCCGCAACAATCCCCGTCGTGGTGACATACCGTGAGATTTCGGCGGCACGCCGATGGGCCTCCTCCTCGGTACTCGCGGTCGCTGCAAGCGCGAGATACGCCAGGCGGTCAGCGGGCGCTTCCGTCGACCAGGCTTGCTTCCACGCGGCACGATAGGCGTCGAACAACGGCCGCGTCCGGTAGCCCGACAGGAACGTCGCCAGCACATGGCCTCGCTCCGCGATCGGCGCCGCGCTCGACATGCTCATCGCCGTGATCCACACCGGTGGGTGCGGCTGCTGCCAGGGCCGCGGCCAAATGTTGACGTTACGATAATGAAAATACTGGCCTTCCCAATTGAACGGGCCGTCGTGGGAGGTCATGGCCTTGAGAATGAAATCGTGCGCTTCCCAAAGCCGTTCCATCATCCGCCCCGGATTGGAGTTGGCGACCGGGACCTCAAACGGCACCCCTTTCACAAATCCCATGATCAGCCGGCCGCGCGAGATCACGTCGATCATCGACAATTCTTCGGCAACCCGAAGCGGATCCGTCCGGTTCGCCAGCGGCACGCCGAGGGCGAGCAGCCGCGCCTTCTTTGTGATCCGCGCCAGGATTGACAGCGTGACATGACACGACGCGGAAAGGCAGGTCGCTGTGCTGTGATGCTCGTTGACCATGATGTCAAAGCCGAGGTCGTCGGCCAGCATCCAATCGTCGTAATACCGGTTGTAGAGTTCGGCAGCGACCTGCGGATCGCAGAGCCGGTTCGGCAACGTGATGCGCAACGACGTCGCGCTCGGATCCCAGGCATCCGGATAGGGCTGTTCGGAGAAATGGAAGACGCGCATGCGGCTACTCCGTCAGGCAGGGACGCGAGATTTCTGATGGAATCCGGCCAACGAGGCCACCAGCGCCGCTACCGCAATCGGCTGTTCAATATGCGGCATGTGCGCCGCACCGTCGATCAAATGGAACCGTGCATTAGGAATCGCAGACGCATAGGCCCGACCGTAGTCCGGCGCCACGATCCCGTCCGCTGCGCCCCAAAGCACCAGCGTGGGCACATCGATACGGTGCAACCGGTGGATCAGCTTTGGGTCGTACATGTATGGCGACCACGCGATGAACGCCTCGGTCTCCCGTCCGCGCGCTATCGCGCGCAGCCTGTCGTCGGAGAACGATGCAAAGTCACGCGTATCGGCCGTCGGGTTGGCATAAAGCCGACGGCTTAGCTCGGTCCGGGTCAAGGCATGAACGTCGGCAATGTCGCGTGTCTCACGTCCGCTTATTTTGATGCCGAAGGCATCGAGCAGGACCACGCTGCACAGGCGCGCCGTGGATTTTACCGCGACCGCCGCCGCAATCCAGCCGCCCAGCGACGCGCCAACGAGGACCACGTCGCGAAGGTCGAGCTTGTCGAGAAGATCGAGATAAAAATATGCGAGATCATCGACGCTGTTCATCCAGGACGGTAACTCGCTCGCGCCGAAACCGGGATGCGATGGCGCCAACACGCCGCCGACCTCACTCATGCGCCTTACAAAGGCACTTGATCCGTCCAGGCCGATACCCATACCGGGATGTAAAAACAGTATCGGCCGACCAGCGCCCTCTTGCCGAAGTTCAGTCCGGACCCCGGCAACCTCAACGAATTCGGGCGCGAGATCCAGTTCCTGCATTTCGGCGGCGCCTTACAGCTTCATTGCATGAGCCAGTCCAAATTCTATTCGCCCCCGACCGTTGGGTGTCAAGTTATTCTCACAGGAAGAATTAAATTCTACAAATGTGTAATAATTCTGACTGGCCCCGTCTCGGATTTAGGCCGGAGAGTTGCAAGCATGATCGCGTTGCCGGAAATCCGTGCGTCGCCTGGCAACATCGGACTGGACGCCACGCCGACAACGATCCGCAGACAGACGTGCCCGACTTCAGGGTCAAGGCCTGATCGGGCTGCCTCAATCAATCCTGAACTTTGGTAGCGCAAGATCATCGGCGACTCTGTCGAAATAGACGCGGACTTTCTGTCCCACGCGTAATTCGGAACCCACCGGAATTTCGAGCTCCGTGAACATGTGGTAGCCCTCTTTCAGCGCCACGATACCCACGGCGCGGGGAAGATTGCCCTCACGTTCCGGGTACAGAGCAACGTATTGCACCGAGAAGGAATAGATTTCACCCACTCCCTCAGAGCATTCCCAACTGAGATTGTCGCTCAAGCAATAGGGACAGACAGCGCGTGGGTGGAATACCGGCTCCGAACAGTCGCCGCAGCGCTGGTAGCGCAGTTCGTTTTGCAGACAGCCCTCCCAATAGGGCAAGGCCTCCGGACTGACACGCGGATAAGTGAATCCGTCCGCCTTGCGCGCCACCGGATCCGGCCGCGTGGTATTTTCTTTGCCGAGAAGTTTCATGAAATCCCTCGCACTCGTGAATCGATCCGTCGTTATCAAGTCGACGTGGAAAGAATGGTGACGCTGTGGCACGCCTGCATCCCGCCGAGCGCGTGGACAAGTCCAATCTCCGGCCGCTCGACTCTCTTGCCGCGCGTTTCCTGCCGCAACTGACGAACCGTCTCCATGACGCTGTCCATGACGCAGGCCGGTCCGCACTGACCGAACGAAAGCCAGCCGCCGTTGGTATTCGTCGGCAAACGGCCACCGGGACCGGTTTCCCCCGACAAGACAAGCTCGCCGGCCTCCGCGGTCGAGGACGCGAAGCCGAGCTCGTTCAACGAGAGCAGTTCACTATGCGCGAAGTTTGACGGCGTCTGCACGACATCGACGTCATCGGGGCCAATCCCCGCCATCTCGTACGCGTTGGCGGCAGCGATCCTGCATCCCGTGGCCGTAATGCTCGGCAGATTGCCCAACGCGAGACGGCTGCGGCGCAGTCCCATCCGGTCGCTCAGATAGTCGTGGGTGACGCATTCGCCCGACCCCAGAATGTAAATCGGATTGCGGCTGATGCGGCGTGCATTCTCGGCGGTCGTGACGATCACGGCGCCTCCTGTTCCGGGAGGCCCCCATGTCGCGCACATCCACAGCCGCAACGGCGCGGCAATCATGCGCGACGAAAGGACCTGCTCGATTGTGAGAGGCCCCTTCGAGGCCTTGCTCGCGAAAGGATGATGAATCCCCCAATCCTGACATTGCACCGCCACACCGGCGAGATGCTTCTCGGTCAATCCCTGCTCATGCATGAGACGACATGCAATCTGAGCATAGATCGCAGGAATGATCGGCTCATAGGGCTGTTCAAATTCTGGATCCGTGTCGATTCCGGCGACGTGAACCCGCGGATTGAGATACGCGATCGAATCCGCACCCACGCAGAGAACATATTTGGCAACACCGGCGGTCACCGCCATGGCCGCATGCTTCAGCATCGAATTCATGCCCGCGGCATGAATGGTGATCTGGGAGCTGTAGGTCGGAGTAATCTTCAAATAGGCGGACAGGATGTTCTGCCATTGCGGCCTCTGGTCTCCGCTCGGCTCGCGTCCGGTCAGAACACCGTCGATATCGTCCTTCTCCAAGCCTGCATCCTTCAGCGCGGCGCTGACCGCGAGCGATGCAACATGCAGCGGAGATTTTTTCTCGTCAGCGGTGCAGTGATAGTCGCCGAATCCGACAATCGCTGCCGCAGCGCGGAGGTCCTTTGATGACATTGCAGGTTCCAATCTTGCCTGAATTTCAATTCTTTGCGACGATCCACGATACAGTCTCACGTCGCTTATACGCGACCGGCGACGAGCGCATCCTCCGGCGCGAAGTGGTCCTTCAACACATGCTTCTGGATTTTTCCACTTCCAGTCATCGGCCAGTCGGTCGTGAAGCGGACAAAGCGCGGCACGCGAAAATTGGCCATTCGGCTGGAACAGAAGTCGATGATCTCCCGCTCGGTAGCCTCTGCGCCTTCCTTGAGCTCGACGATCGCCATTACAACCTCCTGGAGGCGCGGATCGGGGACACCGATCACCGCCGCCAGCTTGATCTTTGGATGCCGTAACAACATCGACTCGACTTCCTCCGCCGAGACATTCTCTCCACCGACGCGCAGCATATTCTTGATACGTCCGAGGAAGAACAAATAGCCGCCCTCGTCGAGATATCCCCGATCCCCGGTCCTCACCGACCCATCCGCTCGAACGACGGCGGCGGTCTCGACGGGCTGCTTCAGATATTCATTCATCCGCAACCACCCTTTGACGACGATCTCGCCGGGTACCCGCGGCGGAAGGATTGCGTCTGATT